>SUXT01000007.1 GCA_015060835.1 Bacteroidales bacterium | reverse complement strand
CAAAATATAAAAACTGAAAGATGTGTCCAAAGATTAGCTTAAAGTGGGACAACTTTTCAAGTTACTTATTTCCACCGACATTGCAATGCAACGTTGCACTTTAGGTAATATATTTGATAATCATTTTGTTTATTTTGTTTTGTATGCTTTTACAGTTTCAGCCTTTCTGATAATTCAAGCATTCTTTCTATCGGACGGAGGGCATCTTCGCGCATCTCCTCGTCAAGTTCCACGTAGGGCCATTCGAATTTCAGGCAGTTGTATAGCTTCTCCATTGTGTTCATGCGCATATAGTCACATTCGTTGCATGAACATACTGCGCCTGCTGCAATTTCGGGAGGCACGGGGATGAACCTCTTTTCGGGCATGCTTTTCTGCATTTCGTGGAGAATGCCGCTCTCTGTAACCACAATGTATGTGTCGCTGTTGTCCTTTTGGGCAAATTTAAGTATCGCCGCAGTAGAGCCTACATAGTCGGCAAGGGCAACGACTGCTGCTTTACACTCAGGGTGTGCCAATACTTTTGCATTGGGGTATTGTGCTTTCAACTCCACTATCTTGTTTATCGAGAAACGCTCATGCACATGACAACCGCCGTTCCACAGCTCCATCTTGCGGCCTGTGATTGCGTTGAGATAGCCGCCAAGATTCTTGTCGGGGGCAAAAAGTATCTTTTCGTCTTTCGGGAAGCTCTCTACCACCTGTCGGGCATTTGACGATGTTACAACAATGTCAGTCAGCGCCTTGACTGCAGCAGAGGTGTTTACATACGCAATCACCTTGTATTCAGGGTGTTCCTTCTTGTACTGCGCCAAGTCCTCGGCTTTGCAGGTGTCGGCAAGCGAACAGCCTGCATTGAGGTCGGGCAGAAGTACCTTCTTGTCAGGGCAAAGAATTTTGTTTGTTTCTGCCATAAAGTGTACGCCACACATCACAATGATGTCAGCAGTAGTCTTTGCCGCCTGCTGTGCAAGTGCAAGGCTGTCTCCAACGAAGTCGGCAACATCCTGTATTTCACCGGCTGTGTAGTAATGCGCAAGTATTATGGCATTCTTCTCTTTGCACATACGTCTTATTTCTTCTTTAAGGTTTATGCCGACAGGTACAGGCTCGTCTGCGTAGCCTATGCTTTTCCAAGATTCATTCATATGTAAAAAAGTTTGAAGTTACGATACGGCATCGTGTGCCGTTTCTGAATAATATGCTAAGATACGGCAACATAAAATCATATGCAAACCTTATGTGTGAAAAAAGAAAAAATGAAATTTATTTTGTGATAATTCAGTCGCGGCTTTGGAAATTTTTACTTATGAATTATTTTTGCGTAAATAACAAAACGCAATTCTATGAAAAAGAGAAATCTCCTGTTGCTTGCCGGTATACTGCCGGGCATCTCACTGCAGGCCCAAGAGAAAAAGCCAAACATATTGGTTGTGCTGTGCGACGACCTCGGCTATGGCGATGTCGGTTGCTATGGACAGAAACTGATAGAAACCCCTAACCTCGACCGCATGGCACGCGAAGGCCTGCGCTTCACGCAAGCCTACTGTGGATGTCCAGTCAGCGCTCCCTCGCGCTGCTCGCTTATGACCGGCCAGCACTGCGGACATACCGAAGTGCGAGGCAACAAGGAATATTGGAGCGGCAATGTAAAATATGGCGCGAACGATGATTATGCAGTTGCCGGTCAGCACCCATACGATACCGCGCATGTAAATATAGCACAGATACTCAAGGACAACGGCTATACTACAGGAATGTTCGGCAAGTGGGCGGCGGGATACGAAGGTTCGGCCTACACTCCCGACAAACGCGGCATCGACGAATATTTCGGATACATCTGTCAGTTTCAGGCCCATCTCTATTACCCCAATTTCCTCAACCGTTACAGCAGGAGTAAAGGCGATAAAGGTACTGTGCGAATAACGCTCGACGAAAATATCAAGCATCCTATGCACGGCGACGAGTATAAGAAGCGTCCGCAGTACGCCTCGGATATAATACACCGCGAGGCACTCGGCTGGCTTGAGTCGCAGAGCAGCGAACAACCCTTCTTCGGACTTTTTACCTACACCCTCCCTCATGCCGAACTTGCACAGCCCGATGATAGTCTGCTGCAACACTACCGCAAGATATTCAAAGAGGAAAAAGAGTACGGCGGCGACAGATGGTCGCGCTACAACCCCACGAAGGAGGCACACGCGCAGTTCGCGGCAATGGTTACACGCCTTGATACATACATGGGCGAAATTCTTGCCCTGCTCGAAGAGAAAGGTCTCTCGGAAAATACACTTGTGCTCTTCACAAGCGATAACGGCCCTCACTCCGAAGGTGGCGCCGACCCGCAATTCTTCAACAAGAATGGTGAACTTAGAGGCATCAAGCGTTCCATGCACGAGGGTGGAATAAGAGTCCCTTTCATCGCCTATTGGAAAGGCCGCATAGCCGCCGGCACCACCACCGACCATCAATGTGCTTTCTACGACCTTATGCCCACATTCTGCGAACTTGCAGGCATTGACAACTACGAAGAGCGCTACCGTAACACCTCTCCCGGATACAATGATTATTTCGACGGAATATCCTTTGCCCCCACACTCTTAAAGGATGGCAAAGTGCAGGAGAAGCACTCTTATCTTTATTGGGAATTTTCGGGCATGAACAGCATTGCCGTCAGAAACGGCGACTGGAAACTGATAGTTAACAGAGGAAAATGCAGTCTCTACAATCTGCTTTTCGATACACACGAGGATATTGACATTGCCAATCTCTATCCCGAAAAGGTTTCCGAACTTATAGATATTATATATAAGGAGCATACAGACAATCCTACATTCCCCGTAACTCTTCCCTCACGCTGATAATAAAATTCAAACAGCTTCTTAAAAATGCAAGGTCTTCTCTGCTTACGGAAAAGATTTTGCATTTAATGATTATGCGATATTATACCTAAAAAGTACAACCCCATCCTTCAATGGATAAAAAACTATTCTAAAATATTGCTGCCCTTAAAGCTAATCTTTGGACACATTTATTTTAAATCAATATATGCTATGCTTTTAAATATCAGCAAAAAAGCTTATTAAAAAAGCTCCTGCCCTTAAAGGGGACATTGCGTAATAAGCAATGTTTGCGACGACGAAAGCTTTAGCTTTCCTAAGGAGTGCCGAGCTTGCGAGGTCTATTCAAAAAACGAAGTTTTTTGAAGACGGAGGGGTTTTCCTCGCGTAGTACGGTTTATTGCAATACGATAGGTTAAGAACCCCCTCCGAACTTTTTCCTTAGAAAAAAGAGGAAGACCTCACATGCGTTCGGCACTCCTTTGATAATATCGAAACTATGCTGCGCTCGTTGTAAATGTAAGTAAACTTCCATTCACTCGCTTGCTGTAGTTTTGGGAATATAAATATTCCGTCGTCGCAAGCAACGCTCCATTCCGCGTTGCCCCCCTTAAAGAGGGACAACTTTTTAAGTTACTAATTCCAACAACATTACACTTTAGGTAATATATTTGATAATCATTTTGCATTTTTTTTATAGATTCTGCTCTCGAAAATCCTCTATAACATTGAATAGCGTTATTTTGTTCTATTCAATGATATAATAAAGAAGAAAAAATACTCTATAATAAAAAAAGGAGGAGATATTATGGAATTTTCAAATGTGGAAAAAGAATTGCTTCGCAACTTAGGCAAGCAGAATGGAGAGACAAGAAAAACTTCTGACAGTGGAAATACGGATGCCGGCAGATGTAAAAAAGCAAAAACCGGCAACGGCTTCAGCGATATTGCAGGAATGGAGAATTTGAAGAAAATGGTGATAGAAAGTTTTATAAACGTATTCAACCACATAGAAATTGCAAAAGCTTACGGTATAAAGCCACCCTCTATGCTGTTTTATGGCCCTGCAGGTTGCGGTAAGACCTTTTTTGCCGAAAAAATGGCCGAGGAATTGGGAATCAATTTTGTGAAAATTGTCCCCGATGATATAGCCTGCACCTGGGTACATGGCACCCAACAGAAGATAGGAGAGGTATTTCGCGATGCGGAGAAAAAAGCGCCCACTCTTCTGTTCTTCGACGAATTTGACGCAATGGTTCCCCGCAGGTCGGGCGACGAGGCAAACCAACATTACAACAGCGAGGTAAATGAGTTTCTATGCATGTTGAACAATGCATCGGAACGAGGTGTGTATGTGCTTGCTGCCACCAATCACCCGGAACGTATCGACAAGGCTGTGCTCCGTACCGGCAGAATAGACGAACTGGTGTATATTGATATGCCCGACAAAGAGGCCCGTAAAAACCTATTCGATCTTGCTCTCTCCAAATTGCCTACAGCGGAGGAGGTGGATACCGAACATCTGGCCGAACTTACAAATGGCTATAATTGCAGCGACATCACTTATATTGTAGAGGTTGCAGCACGCAAGGCATTCAACGAGGCAATACGTAGCGATGACGGCTGTCTGCAACCAATTACACAATCTTTGCTTGAGGAGATAATCGCGGGCCGAACTCCTTCGGTAAGCAGCAAGGATATACGTGAGTATGAACAGCTCAGGTGTGAGTTCTCTTCGAAAGACAAGGAGTGCTCCCGAGTGAGAATAGGATTCTGATTATTAACAATAAACACAAAAAAGTATGAAGGAAAAAATTTTGGAGACATTAGTCGACATGGGATTCAAGTTGGAAAAAGTAGGAGAGTATGGTTACTCTTTCAAATACGAAGGAGCTAAGTTTCTTTACCTGACCGATGCGGACGAGGATTTTCTCTGTATTTCAATCCCCGGTTTTTATGAACTTGAGGATGGAGATGTTGCAAAATTCTGCTGTTTGAGCGAGAAAATAAATTCAACGCTCAAGTATGTGAAGGCCTATAGCATAGCTGACAGTCTGTGGATGATGTACGAGCGTGAATTGATTGGTGATGAGGACTTGGAAAAAATAATTCTGCGTATGATTGTCCACCTTTCGAGAGGATTGGATTTTGCCCGCAAGACCATCGCGGAGATAGAAACCCTCCAAAGCGATTCTTCTGATAATGATAATACAGAGAGTAATGAAGATTCGGACGAATAAACCGCCCTTAACTATTAAAACAGATATTTATGGAAAATATATCCAAAAAAGAGATTGTAAAAAACGCTTTTGAAGCGCTTGGCTACACACTTAAAGAGGACGAGGATGGCGATCTCTTCCTGCGTTATGAACTCAAAACTGTATATGTCATGGGAACAGAACATGACGATGATTTTATATCGTTGCTCTTACCACACACATATTCCATAGATAAAGATGATGATATAACAGCCATAATGCTTGTGTGCAATAAGTTGACACGCGATTTTAAGGTTGCCAAATTCTTCCTGGACGAATCATTGGAAAATGTAAATGTAAGTTGTGAGTTCTATTACAGCGACGAACAGAATTTGAAGAATAATATTGAGCACTCATTGAATATGGTGGGTATTGCTTCTTCCAGATTCCGCTTGATGCTGGAGACATCGAAAATATAGAGGGTAGTTCTTTGGAATTACCCTACTTTCAGTAGTTGAAGAAGAGCAGATACTCCCCCTCGGCGTGTATTGTAACACTCTCGCCGGTACATTCGTTCAGAGTGCCCTGCCACCAGTTGGTAAAGTCGTAAATAGGGTAGAGTAGCCCCTCGGCACTGAGGGCTTTTGCTGTGATGCTGAAGATTGAAAGTTGCTGTCCTTTGCGGCAACAGTGTATGGTAGTGCCGTTGCACGGAACAAATACCCCATGATTGGTGAAGGAATATACAGCGGCTCCCGCGCGGGCATACTCTATGAGCAGGCTGATGTTTCCTATTGTGTGGTCCTCGCGCCGTCCGGTAGCACCAACGATGGCAATCCTGCTCTTCCCCTGCGACAGCAGGAAACGCACAGCCTTAGTCTGGTCGTTGCTCTCCTGCTCGTTTACAATGTGCAGTCTGTCGGCATATTTCTCGCGGTTCTCCGGGCTTATCGAGTCGCCGTCGCCCACAATGGCATCAGGGGTGTGCCCGAGTGAAATATAGTTGTCGGCTGCGCCGTCGCAACATACAATATATTCTGCATTGTGCAATATCTCAAGCGGTTGCGGGGCAGTAGGGTAGTCGCCTCCTGCGAGTACCACTGCATCGAATTTATGGTAATCTCTGTTGTTCATGCTGCATCATGTTTTTCCATTTGCGGTAGCCAAAGATAGCAATTATAGCGTAGACTGCATAGAGAACGGCTGTGAAATATAGCCCTTTATAGACATACAGTGCCGCGCTTGCAATATCTACGATGCACCACACCCACCACTGCTCGATGTATTTGCGTGCGAGCATCCACATTCCTACAATGCTCAGTGCAGTTGTGAACGAGTCGGCAATGGGTACGGTGCTATCGGTGTATTCCACAAGAATCCATGTGATGAACAGCTGTGCGGCGATGTATGCCACAGCAATCTTCGGCCACACACTTTTGGGGGCGTTGCTGATGGGGAGTTCCCTGCTTCTCTCATCCTTTTTGCCTGTCAGTGTGAAGCCGGTCTTCCACGCCACCCATCCGTAGAGTGCTATAAGCAGATAGTAGATGTTTATGCCAAAGTCGGCATACAGCCCTGCATCGTAGTATATGAATATGTATATTGCGGGCATAATGATTCCTGCTATCCACAGATAGATGCTTGCGCGGTACTCCAGCCACAAGTAGATGATGCCTACTGCCGTTCCCAGAATTTCGAGTGTCATAGTTCTTGTGTAATTGGTTTTAGAGGGCTTCAAATACCCTTTTAAAAGTCAATGTTTATGTGTCCCAAAATATTTGTTCCTGCCTGCGCTGCGTATCCTGCATAGTTGTAGCGGTGGCGTGTGCCATCACCGTCTGTGTAGTATCCGCTGCCTGCGTACCCGTTGCTCTCATACTCTTCATTGAAGATATTGTAAATTGTCGCACCAACGGTTACACTCTTGGTCTTTGGCAGTTTGAAAGTGTATGAGAGGCTTAGATTACTTACAAAATATGCATCGAGGCTGTGCTCTTTCTGCTCGGTGTTGCTCATATATTGTTTGCTCACATAGTTTGATTGCAACGATGCTTCGAATCCTTTGAGGCGATACGAGAATGTGTTGTTCACAATAATGTCCGGCGAGAATGATATCTGTGTACTGCCATGATTTATTTCCCAACGCTCGTAAGTGTCATCGTCATACAGAACTTCGGTGAAATTCTTGATGCGGTTGCGGCTGAAGGTTGCATTTGCATCCCAATTGAATCCGCAGGGAAGTTCCACACCCGCCATAAGCTCCACGCCCGTGCGGTAGCTGTCGGGGATGTTCGCAGCCAACGGTTCACCAATCTCGTTAAGCTCGCCGGTGAGCACAAGCTGGTCCTTGTAGTCCATATAATAGATGTTTGCGCCTGCGTGGAAATATTTGTTGGCAAATGTATAACCAAGCTCATAGTCGGTGAGACGCTCGGCTTTGGGATGTTCGTCGAGTTTGCCGTCGGTGTAGTTGTTGCGGGTAGGCTCCTTGTGGGCTACACTCACCGATGCAAACAGACGGTTGTTCCTGTCAATCTGCCACGATGCTCCGGCTTTGGGGTTGAAAAAGTCGAACTTCTCGTCGATGGCGAGTGTTTGCAATGCATCGGTAGCATCGTTCCATTTGTCGTTGTTACCGTCAATCTTGTAATCGATGTGGCGGTATTGCAGGTCGGCATATATATTAAGGTTGTCTGTGAGTCGATAGTCGCCCTTAAGATAGATGTTGGCGTCGTTTTTTGCACCGTTGTTGTGGTAATATTCGTGGTCGGGGGTGAGGTTGCCCATGTAGTCCTTTACCCATAGCACGCGCCCGAAGTGTAAACCATAGTATCGGTTGGCACCTCCGCCCAGCGATGTGCTCAAACGGTCGTCCTTGTAGTTGAGCGAGAAGATTGCCCCGCCAAAGTGGTTGTCCATAGCCTTGCGGCGTATAAGGTCGCTCTTTTTCACTTCATTGCCATCGAATGTGAAGGGTACAAGGGCATACTCCTTCAGCTTGCGTTCGCCCTTGTACTCCTGATAGTAACCGTCGCCCTTAGTGTAGTGCAGGCCTGTGCTCATACTCCACTCGTTGTTGAAATGGTGGTCGAGCAGAAGTTGCCAGTTGTTTTGTTCGTAGTTGTCGGTCTGTCCGTCGTAGTAGTGAGCTTTGCCACTGTCGTCGGTGTACATATATCCGCAACTGTTGTATCGGCGGCCGTAAAGCTCCATCTCCTCCTTGCTTGCGTAGTTCCATGCATGGTAGGTCTCCTCCACGCCGGCAAAATTTATCAGTCGCACAGTAGTGCTTCCGCTGTAATATGCCCCCTGAAGGTAGTATGATTTAAGGTCGGTCGATGCGCGGTCGATGTATCCGTCGCTGCCAATGCCCGAAAGCCTTACATCGAATGTCCAATGGTCGGCTAAAAGTCCTGTTCCGGCACGCAGTGTCTCTTTGTGTGTGCCGAACGAGCCTGCCGAGCCGCTGAAGCCTGCGTATGGCTGTGTGTTGAACTCGCTTGTCTGCATATTGATGCTTGCACCGAATGCGCCAGCACCGTTGGTCGATGTACCTGCTCCGCGTTGTATCTGTATGTCCTTTACCGAGGAGGCAAGGTCGGGGATGTTTACCCAGAATACAGTATGGCTCTCTGCGTCGTTGACCGGTATTCCGTTGGCAGTTACGTTTATGCGTGTGGCATCGGTTCCGCGTATGCGCAGGCTTGTGTATCCTATTCCCGCACCTGCGTCGCTCGTTACTACCGCCGAGGGTGTCATTTTTACAAGATACGGAAAATCCACTCCTGTATTGCGCTTTTTCAGTTCATCCCTGCCTATGTTCGTGTAGGCAACCGGAGTAGTCTCTGTCGCACGTATCGACATTATTTCCACTTCCTGCAAACTGTTGTGCAGGCTGTCTTTCACTCCCTCCTGTGCACTGAGCAGTGAGGGCAAGGCCGCCATCAGCAGGCAGCCGAGCAATGTTCTTTTTTTCATTGCAATCTCCAATTTTTATGGAGCACGGGACAAAAAATAAATCCACCATGCTCCGTCGTTAAACAGAAAATGGGGATTTTCCTGCATCGCTTACATAAAATTGGAATGTGTATGTAAGCTCTTTCCTACGCCGGCATTATCCGGATCAGGTTCTTGGGTATGATCTCAGCCCATGTCTTAAGGCACCCCGTATTTGAAATCTGTGTGCAAAGATAGGGCAAACGGTGTTAACAGCAAAGCAATTATCTGCTTTTTTTGTATATGCTTGTAAAAGCCATAAAGGTGCGACACTCACAAATGTCGCACCTTTATGGCTTTTACAATTTTGTTTTATTTCTTTTCGAGGGGTTTAGACCAATCGCCGATGTTTGACAGATTCACCTTGCCGGGAGGTGTTGTAGCGTCGATGCGTGCAACGGGGAGTGTCAGTTTCTCGCCGTTGAACTCAATTTCGCCACATTTCTCGCGGTCGAGCGAGGTGTTGATTGCGCGGAAGAAGGGGAAAAGGTCCTCGCCTACTGCTATAGACATATCCTCTACAGTCTCTTCCCATGTGAGTACCTTCTCGGGTGTCTCCATCCAGCGTGTGTACTGTATGTGTCTCCAGCGAGGATACCATGTGGTGCCATATACATCGTCCATCTTCTGCCATATTACCCATGATTTGCCCCAATCTTTACCCTTGCCGCAACTGTCGGCATATGCCGCATCGTTGGTGTAGCGCTTGAGGTCTATATCCATATATTCGGGGGTGAAGTTCAAGTGGCAGTCTCTGTTGGGTCTTTCGAGCAGTGCGCTGTCGTACATAGCCATTATCTTGCCCTGGAACCATCCGGCATGAGCCTCGCCCTGATTGTGGAAGGGTGATTCGCCGGCTTTCTCGCCTTTGGCATTTGCGGGGCCGCCGAGGGTGTGGGCAAGTTCGTGGGCATAGATGCCGATGAGGCCCTCGATGTCGGTGCTTATGATACCGTTCTCCTTAGGCTTGTAGGCATTTACTGCCCATCCGCCACCACCGCCTGCTGCAAGGAGCAGATACATGGGCTCGGGAGTGGGTGTCGAGGGGTGCCATGCCATTATCTGTTTTGTGATACGGGGCATTTCGGTTACAACGGTCTGTTTGAGCTTTTCGTCCATATTGGGAGTGTAGTATACAACAAAACCATCGAGGTTGGTCTCAAGTTCGGGGTAGATTGCACCACCGCCGCCCCAACCGCTCTGTCCGGGACGATACTTCTCGCCGAATGATTTCTGATTTTCGCTCAACCATCCGAATGTCTGGTCTGCAATGGCGCGTCGTGTCTTGTTGATGCCTGTTTTGCGGGCTTTCTCCTCGTCGCTTGCCTGGTCGTGTATCTCTTCGAAGTGAATCTCTTCGCTGTATCCGCTGATGATAATTCGACCATCCTTGTAGGTGCGGCGTGCGCGTACGGGCTGTCCGTTCTCGCCCTTTGCGAGAACTTCCCATTTGTCGTCAACCTCTATCACTGCGTAGTTGAAGCCTTTGTACTTGTCCTGCTTGTCGGTGTATTTTGCGCCGAACTGTGCAGCGAGGTTGTTCATGCTCCATCCCTCGACGCTGCTTTGGGGGTTGGTGAGGATAAAGAGTGAACCGCCGTCTGCTACAAACTCTTCGAGGGCTTTGCACTCGGCCTCTGTATAGCCGGGGGCATTTCTGTCGAGTTGCTGGGTTACTACGATGTTGTATTTGTAGTTGGGTACCCAGCCAAAGGGGTAGATGTTGTTCTCTTCGTCGAACTGCAAACGCATACGGCTTACGCCATCCTCGTCAAGAACCTTGTCGAGTGATGCCATTGAGGGGATTGCACGGTAGCCGTCCTCTCTGAGTTGGGGAGGCATTCCCCACAGGTAGGCGAATGTGCATTGGTGCGATACATCTACAAGTACGTTCATACCGTTATCCTTTGCAGGCTTTACGGGTTTGGGAGGGAACTGTGCTGATGCATCTACGGGGAGTGTTGTTCCCTTGTGCCATGCCTCTGTTACCTCTTCGTATGTGAATGTGCGTGTCTCCTTCGCACAGGCCGCAACGAGAAGCAGTGCGGCAAACATCATAATCTTTGTTGCTACTTTCATAATGATATGCTTGTGTTATACAAAATAAGGGGCCACAGCCCCTTATTTTATTGTTTATTCAAAAAATCTTCTTTATTAGAAGAGTTTGTTGGGATATTCGCCTGCCTCAATCAAAGAAACAATCTTGTCGACTGTAGCCTGACGGTCGTCTGCGTATGTTACACCGAACCATTTTGATGTGGTGTCAAGTACCTCGCAAGTTGCTTTGCCGCTGTTGATGAGTGTGTCGATTACCAAAGGAATGAAGAACTCTGATTTGGGGTTGCTTGCATTTGCCTTCAAGAAGTCAACGAACTGCTCCTCTGAGTAGTTGAAGTAGTCGGGTGTGAAGCCCCAGAAGTTCATAGATACGGGTGCATTCTCAGCAACCTCAATCCATGCGCCGTTCTCGTCTTTGTAGCAGATTTTGCCGTCAACGCGCATGATTTCTGTGCGCTCAACAACGCCTGTGAGCATATTCTCGTCGTTCTTCTCGCATACGCCGCGTGCTACGCTACCGTTCTCGCTGAGAGTGTTGCATACACGGAAGCCTACCATGCTGTATCTGTTTGTGCTGCCTTCGGGAAGCTCTGACAACCATTTGCCCATAACTGCGAATGCGTCCTTGCCGTAGAAGTCGTCTGCGTTGATTACTGCAAAAGGCTCTTTGATAGCATTCTTGCCCATGAGCACTGCGTGGTTTGTTCCCCAGGGTTTTTTGCGGTCTTCGGGAGCAGTGAAGCCTTCGGGAAGGTCATCGATAGCCTGGAATACCAATTCTGTGGGAAGGTGTCCCTCGTATTTGCTGAGGATTTTCTCGCGGAAGTCCTGTTCGAAGTCCTTGCGGATTACGAATACCAATTTACCGAAGCCGCCGCGGATTGCATCAAAGATAGAGTAGTCCATGATGGTTTCTCCGTTGGGGCCAAGACCGTCGAGCTGTTTCAGACCGCCGTAACGGCTGCCCATTCCTGCTGCTAATACAAAAAGTGTAGGTTTCATGATTTTTTGTTTTTATTGTGTTACAAATAAATAATTGTCTATAAACGGGTACAAAGTTAGTTAATATTTTCTAATGTCAATGAGTTTTATTCCTTTTTTATGCAGTGATTGTGTACTATGTTTTATCAGAACGGGTAACCTATTGCAAAATGCCATGCGTAGCCTTTGCCGAAAGAGGGTATGTTGTAGTATCCGCTCTTGCCTGTGTCGTAGGGATAGTGCAGTGCGATGCCCACGTCGAAGCGCAGTACGAGGAATTGCAGATCGTACCTTAGGCCGAAGCCTGTGTTGAGCGCTATCTGGTCGGCAAACTCTTTGAGGGTGAATTTACCGCCGGGGCGTTCCTTGTCCTCGCGCAGCAACCATATATTGCCTGCGTCCACGAATAGTGCTCCTTGCAGGTTGCCGAATAGTCGGGCGCGGTATTCGATGTTGGCTTCGAGTTTCAGTGTTCCTGTCTCGTCGAGATAGGAGTATCGTGTGGCATCGGCAGGGTGGTAGCTGCCGGGTCCCAACGAACGTACAGTGAAGGCTCTGAGACTGTTGGCGCCGCCTATATAGAACTGTTCGCTGTAGGGTGCTGTTGTCGAGTTACCATAGCTGGCGATGGCGCCGGCCATGAAGCGTGTGGCTATGTGGTTGCGCGAGTCTATGCGGAACAGGTTGCGCACTTCTGTGGTGAATTTGAGGAATTGTGCATAAGGATTTTCGAAGATGTTTTTGTTCTTTCCGTCCCATTTTTCGCCGAAGGCGCAGAATGCGAGCGACACGATGTTGCCCGATGAGGTTATGCTGTTCTCCCACCATGTCTTGTTGCGATGCGTAGTGGCTGTGTTGTCGTAAGTGATGCTGTATTGCATCGCCGGTATGAACTGGTCGCGGAAACTGTTGGCTATCGAACGGTTGCTTGATACTATAGAGTCGAATTTCGCAGTGGTGCGCTGCAACATGTCGTATGTCAGGCGGAAGGGGGTTATCTTGTGGGTGGTGGTTTGTTTGGGCTTAAGTGTGTATGTGGCTTCGCCGCCAACGTGCACCATCTTGAAGAAGCCTGAACGGTTGAGTTGGTTGCCGTAGATGCTGAATGAGGTAGAGGAGGGGAAGCGCAGGTAACGGCGGTGTATGAGGGGAAAGAAGATGCGGGGGAAGGTGAGCGATACATTCGAACCTATTTCCCATGAATTTATTACCGATTCTTTTCCGCGTACTTCGCTGTCTGTCTGCCATTCGTATGAGCCGAGGAGCGAAAATTTGAGTGTCTCTCCGCCGCGGAAGAGGTTGTTTCTCGAAAGGGTTATCTTGCTTCCCGGGCCTATCTGGTCGTTGCTCTTGGTGGTGGCATTCAGCTCGAATGTGAAGTCGTAGGGCTTGCCCAATTGTGCAGTGATGTTCATGCCGAGTGTGTCGCCGCTCTGCGGGGCGAAGGATAGATTTACTCCGTTGAATATGTTGAGGCTGCTAAGTTGGCTGAGTGTCATCGACTGCCGCTCCTGCGAGTATAGTGCTCCTCTGCGCAGCTGTATGTTGCGCAGGATGGTACCGGGGCGTACGGGGGGCTTTTCGCCGTTGTATATGTATGTGAGATTCCTGAATCTCAGTGTGTCGTAGTTTAATGCCGATGTGCCTGGCTTTGTTATTCTGAGTGTGGTGCCTCCTATGTGCCACGGCTTTCTTGTGTCGGCGGGGAGTCCTTTTTGCGGTTCCACTCTCAGGCTTATATATCCGGGGTTGTTTATAGTGTCGGCGCTGTAGGTGATGTAGTTGCTTTGATAGTAGTAGTATCCGTTGTCGCGCAGCAGGGCCGACAGTCTGTTGCGTTCGGCTGTGAGGTTAGGCACGCTGAACTGTTCCCCTTTTACAAGGTTGCTCTTTCTTATTGTGCCGCTTATGAATCTATCTTCTCCGGGTGAGAAGTTGCGGTACTCTATAGAGTCGTAGAGCATGGGATTGCCGAGGGTTACCGTGTAGCTGACCTTTGCTTTCCGCGGGTTTCTCTTGGATGGGATAATCTCTTCTGTTACTTTGCCGTTGAAGTAACCGTAATTTTGCAATCTGCTGCTTGCGACCTGCGTTCGTAGTGTGGGGTTTACATCAGACAACAGCACAGGCGTGGAAGCGAAGGTCTTGAAGAACCATTTTCCTATCCTGCTTTTGCTGTTCACAAAACCATTGTACCACCACAGGCCGAAGGGTATGCCGCGGTATTTCGAACTGCCTGCAATAGAGGCATTCGGAGGGCATGATAGCGCAGCGGTTATTTCTGTTACAGCTTCGTCGCCTATGGGGGTTGCGGCATTCGTCTTTTGGTCTACGACGGTTATCTTTTTTATTCCGGTGTAGAGCGTCTCACCTTCTGGCAGGTTGCGGGTGGTGCTGCACGAAAGGAGCGTAAGGCTGAGGATTGTTATTACGAACAGTCTCTTTTTCATCTATTCCTCCTTTCTTCTGAAGATGAGCAGTTCGTTCAGGTTGTTCATCTTGCGTTTGTATATGTATCCGACTCCGGCTTCTGTAATCTCTCCTTCGAGTATCGACTCGTAGTTCTTGTCGTAGAATAGTCGCAGATAGCGGTTGCCCGAATTGCTTATCTTCCATTCGAGCGATACGTTGTTTATGAAACTTTCGTTACCGGTGGCATGTTCGTTGTTGTTTACTTCGCCGCCGACGATTACCGTAAGACGGTCGTTCCAGAACCTCTTTGTGAAACTGAACGAGTAGTTCTTGTATTTGTCGCCGGTGTCGCTGTTCTCAACATCTGTGATTCCTACGTTTATGTCCATTGTGCTGCTCATGGCATTGCCTACAATGTTGTTTATCTGTGCATCGAGGTACGAACTGAGTGCGTTCGATACGTTAAGACTGTTGTCTCCGCCTGTGTAGACACCGGTGATGAGCATAGTTAGGGCGTATTTGTTGAGTGTCTCCGCATCTACAGAATTCAGTTGATTTTGTACGGCTGCATTTTCGGGTGCGGTAAGTGTGAAACCGAGTCCCATGTTATCGAGGGTGTTTGTCAGTTTCACCCCAACATCGAATGCTGTGGCCTGAGTGTTGTTGTCTATTGTAACAGACGATGTTACGCGTTCGGTTGCTGTGATGTCGAGCCTGGGGTTCATTATGTCGCCTGTCCATGTGATGTTGCTTCCCTGTGCAATGTTGAATGTCTTCAGAGGAATGATGGGCAGGGTGTATTTCATCTCTCCGCTGCTGAGTGTGTAGCGTCCGGTGAGGTTCATATCCGATTCGCGGTTGTATGTGAGGTTGAGATTGCCTTCGCCCTGTAATTTTATATAGCTGTTTCGCTCTTCGTCAAAATCGGCGTTGATGCGTGCCCCCTCTTCAATGTGCAGCGAGAGGTTCATTTCTATGTTTCCGAAATTGTATTCTGCCGCTGTTGAAGGCTTTGTGCGTGTGGTGTCCTTGAAGTTGGTGAATGTTACAAGGCCATCGAGGTCGTTGGCGGTTTCGAGCGGTGTTTCCTGCAATACATATGTGAAGTCGCTCTTGCCGAGTATGGTGCCGTTGCCACCAACCTTTAGCGAACTTATCGGGCCTGTGATGCGCGAATTGAGGTTTACGAACATACGGCCGTAGAACATTGCTCCCCTTTGCCGTTTGGCATTGATTATTTCGTAGTTGTCGGCTCTCATGCGCAGGTCGAATATGGCGTCGGGCAGGGTGCTGAGGTCTATCGTACCGTTGATGGCAAAGGGTGTGTTTCCCTTTGCGTATATGCTGAAGTCGCGGAATTGCAACTTGCTCTCTTTTATCTCCACCTTGTCATCTACCAGATGGAGGCTTGTGCCGAATTGTGGAAGGTCGGCATATACCGAGTCGAACTGTATGTGTCCGTCGGTTATTGTGCGATTATTTTTTCTGCTTATTGTCATTACGCCGTCGAGGTAGCCTTTTGTAGTGATATTGCTCTCTTTGAGGAAGGCGTTTGCCAACGATACCGGCAGTCGTGTGAGTGTGAGCTCTCCCATATTCTGCTGTCTTGTGGAGTCGCTGTTGTATATTCCTGTCATTTGTGCAACTTGTGTGCCGTTGTGCAACAGTGCGGCATAGGAGTGTTGCTCCTTGTCGTTTATGGGTATGTATGAAAGTTCGAGACTTTCGTTGCCGATGAGTGTGCCTTCGTATGCGAGGTCTGTGCTCTGTATGTCGCCTCCAAGCAACAGGCCTTTACCGCTCTCACGGTAGTGGAGGTCGGCATTGACGGTTCCTGATAGATTGGGGGCAAACGGAAGCATCCTTGTCGCTGCTTCGAGGTCTATGCTATGCAGTTCCAACGACAGTTCCTGGTTGTCGGCAGAGTCGGTCGTAGCCGTCAGTATGGCACCGCTGTCTGTGCTGTCGCGCAGGTCGATGTTGCCCCTGATCTTCAATCGCTTTGTCAACTCTATTGTGTTGTCGGCGTTGAAGGTGAAGGGGTGGCGGAATAGTATTGCATCGGGGTTGAATCTGAATCTGTATCCCTCGCCGGTCATCTTTGCTGTTACTCCTATGCGCATACCGGGGGTGTCCTTGTTGTCGCGGAATACGTAGTTTGCCGTAAGCTTGTTGTCCTGCAATGCGCCATAGAGGAATGCTCCGAAAGTGGCTTTTTCGTTCTTTTCCCTCATCGCGCGGCTTCTGATGCCTGCAAAATATTTCAGTCTCTCCTGCTCTTGGCTGAGTGCGGCACGCAGGGTGTCGAAGTGTATCTCGCCGCGTTCGAAGTGGTGTATGCTTGCACGGCTGTTTATCCCTTTTAGTGTGTCGAGGTTGAATTTAAGGTTAAGTTCCTTGTATGTTATTCCCTGCATTGAGAGTATTCCTGCGAGGATGTTTTTCTCTTTTGCCTTTATGTCGAGCGAGGTTTCGGGCAACATCCTTTCGTATCGGCGTATGTCGAGCAGGGTGTCGCCCGACTGTATGGCCTTTTGTATCTCTGCAACGGTTGTTTCTATGCTTCGGAGTATTGCCCCGTAGCCGGCTGCCATATATCCGTTGATGCTGAGGTCGCCGTTTGTGAGGTGCAGTAGTGTGCTATCCTCTGCGGTGGAGGCTGTAAGGTAGAGTCTTGCAGGAGTATATTCCTTGCCGCCGTGTGCAATACGCATATTTTCGCCTATGATATTGAGCGAATATTTATCCTTGAGGTCAGTGGTGGCCTTTATTGCGAGTTTCATTGTGGCGCGTGCCGGACTGCGGGTGGCGGCGAGGCGCTGCAGTTCCACATTCTTCAGTTCAATGTCTGTGGTGTTCTTAATGGTGGAATCTTTCAGCAGTGTGTGGGCAAACATGGTTATCTCCATCCCTTTGCCGGTGGAGAGCAGATGGATGTCCGACACTCCCTTTGTCTGGCCGGCATTCAGTGTGATGCTGTAGAATGTCAGGGAGTCGTATGTGAGCGTATCGAGCAGCAGAGTGTATCTGTAGTCTGTTTCGGGCGATAGTATGTCGAATCCTTTACCCTCGGCTGTGAGTATAAGGTTTGCGTCGTGTAGAGGAATTTCGGGCAGTAACTTTGAGAGTGCAAAATCCTTAGCTCTTGCTGTTGCTTCGTAGCTTCCCTCCTTTTCGTCGTACATTGCCTTTATCTCTATCGTCCCCTTGCCGGATGTCAATGATGCAACGGTGGAGTATTCGCCGCCGTTGAGTGCCAGTTTGCTCCTTAAGTACAGTGCTTCTTGCCTGAATGTATCGGGCAGTGCATTGGAATACAAAAACTTGTGCAGATTGTCGGCGGTGCCGTTTATGTAAATGTCGGCACTGCGGTTCCTCTCTGTGATGTTGCTTGCTTCGCCGCTTACGGCTATGTGTGCAAGGCGGGGGATTCTTGCGTCTATCGTGTCAATGCGCATCTTGCGCATGGTGCCACGCAGGGCGGCGGTGAGCTTCAGCGTGGAGTCGGGCAGTAGTTTGAGTTTGCCGTATGTCTCGGCTGCGAGAAAGCCTTGCAGGTCTTTTTTGCTGAGGTTGAGTGTGAGGTCGGTAATGATATTCCCGCTCTTTATTTCGTGCGGTATTGTGGCATCTGCTTTCAGACTGCTGCCGTTGCCGGTGGAGATTCTAAGCTCCTTTATGGTGTACTTTGTGCTGTCGCCGATGGCTGTGAGCGTGGCGTTTGTGAGCGAAAGGCCGCGCGGCTTCTGGTCGAATCTCAATTGCTCTACCGTCAGATTGCTTTTTTGCGGAGAGTAGGCGGCATTTTTGAAATTTGCGTGGATGTTGTCAAAATGCAGGTGGTCGGTGGGGGAGAGTGTGTCTGCTGTCTCTCCTTTGTCGTATCTGAATGAGCTGCCGGCGAGTATGAACTCTTCTATGCTGTATGCCTGTTCCTCTATTTTTGCTTCGGCATTTTCTATTCTGCTCTCTGCTATATGTGCCGCGTAGCTTGTGCTGTCGTTTCTTATCTCAATGCCTATGTTCTCCAGCTTGCCGTTGTTGAGTGCAATGTTCCATGCTTGCGGCGATGATTTTGTTGTGTCCGGCTCTTCTGCCTTGTCGCACAGTGTTATTGTAGTATGGCTGTCTGTGAGGTTCAGACGGTTGATTGTCAGAGAATTGTTCTTTATGTCGTAACTGCGTACGGATGTGCGCAGTGTGCCTATCAGGCCCTCTATCCTTACTCCGTCGATAAGTGTGTGGCTGTCTATGTGGCTCTCCTCTATGGTTATGTAATCTACTTCGGCCTTACCGCTGAACAGTGGTCTCAACTGCACGCTCAGTCGCAATCTTTCGCCATGCAGCAGCGTGTCGCTCTCTTGCGATAGAGTATAATCCTCAATATTGATGTCGAGCGGAAATGTGAGTCTGAATCTACCTATCGTCAGGTTGTATCCGCTGCTCTCTGCTATATATTCGCAGCACTTTTCTATAATATATTTCTGCACAGGAGGAAGGTAGAGCGACACTATGGCTGCGGATACAATAATCAGAGGGATGATAATAATCAACCCTGCTATATTTGCTATCCGTCCTTTAGGTTTACTCTTTTCTTCCATCTGCTACAAAGTAACCAAAAAGGGACGAATATTTCTTATATTTTCTGATTTTTTTAGAAAAGATTGTTATCGACAATGGTTGTTAACCATATTTAGGGAGGGCTCTGTTCTCTTTTCATCGCAGCAGTTCCTCTTCGATGTAGGTTTCTTCGCCGTTGAACAACTTGCGGCTGTCGTCGAGAAATTCATTTATCTTCTCCCTTGTTACGGCGGGGATATTCTGTGGTGCTGTTGCTGCCGGCCATATTTCGAAGTTCTTTACTCCGTCGCGATGTGGACGTGCCACCCATGTGAGCAGGTATTTCATGCGCAGCAGGCGGGTGGTCCCGCCGAATTTCTGCATTTTCAGTGTAACGAGTGCTCCTCCGTCGCGTCCGCGGGCGTACATCCCCGAAATGAGGTTGCCGAGCGAATATACTACTGCATGGCGTGCGAGGGAGTTTGCTTCGCGGCGAAGCTCAAAGGGTTGTATAACATGGGGGTGGTTGCCTATTATGTGGTCCACACCTTGCGCCAACAGCCAATCGGTAAGCTTGCGCTGCTCTTTTGATGTCTGATGGGTAAATTCATCGCCCCAATGTATGCATACGATTATTGCATCGGGGCGCATATTGCGTGCTGCGGCAATGTCGCGTTCCATTGTGGGCTTGTCTATTAGGTTGACTATCAGTGGAGCGGGGATGGGAATGCCGTTCGTGCCGTAGGTGTAGTTGAGAAGTGCTATTTTCATTCCTTTCTCCTCCAATATATAGGGGTAGCGCTGCGCTCTGTCGGTGCTGTCGCGGTAGACTCCTATGTGCTCTATTTCCAATGAGTCGAGCATGGCGAGTGTGCGCAGTGCTCCGCGTCGTCCGCGGTCGAGACAGTGGTTGTTGGCAAGCAACATTATGTCGAAGCCTGCGTCGCGTGCGGCGTAAAGGAAACTGTCGGGTGCGCAGAACATGGGGTATCCGCCGTAGGGTTTGCCGGCAATGGTTGTTTCGAGGTTGGCAATGGCAATGTCCGCGTCGCCGATGTAGCTTTTTATCTTGCCGTAGCAGGGTGAATAGCTGTATGTGCCGTCGCTCTGCCGTGCTGCATTCAACTGGCTCTCATGTTGCATAAGGTCGCCCGCAAATAGTATGTCGAGCCTCGATAAATGCGCAACTGCCTGCGCGGCAACATTTGTTGCCGTCGCAAGCAGTATGCATATAAGTATGGAGCGCAGGTTCACAATGATTGGATTGTTTATGTTTTATATTACAGATGTTAAATCCGGTATATTTGTTTGCTGTTTAGAAAAATAGCTGTACTTTTGCAGACAGAAATGTAAGTCGCGAACAGACGATGTGTATGGGTAGTGCCAAGTCCCCGCCGGCATAGCATCACACGTAAGTGTAAACCTCTTTTGCGCTTTTGGGGCAAATATAGAAAAGGATGTGCACGCACATCCTTTTCTCATTTATTACTGATGGCTGTTATACAATATTGCACTTTTTCTTGTGTTCTACGGCGTACACCTACCGTCATCTTTATTGTACCAATACCTACCATATCATACTCCATAATCATCATGCGTTCAAAAGGCTGTTGATTCTTATTGCCGGGTTTGGTCTTCCTTATTGAAACTTTTTTTGCACCCACAAGTATGGCATCGAGTTGTAGGACTGCTAAGGTTGATAGATAATTCTTCGCAGCGTGTTCGCTTGTTTCCACTATCGATACCATGCGGATATTTATATATTCTTTAAGAGAAAGATTGTATTTTCGTTGCGATGGATTCTTCTCTTTCCACTCATGGTAGAAATCCCGTATTATCCTCTCTCTCTGTTTTATATCTTCCAAAGTATTGCCTTCCGGAATCATATATAGAAATGGTTGCCTTTTATTGCCTTGTGACTTATTTGTAAATCTCTTTCTTTGCCGCAAGCAGAGTGTTCTGCATCAGCGATACAATGGTCATGGGGCCTACTCCTCCGGGAACGGGGGTTATGTAAGAACATTTGGGTGATACGTTGGGGAAGTCAACATCACCCATCAGGCGGAAGCCCGATTTTGTCTCTGTTGTGGGGACGCGGGTGGTGCCTACATCTATTATCACTGCACCCTCTTTCACCATTTCGGCCTTAACGAAGTGGGGTTGTCCAAGCGCTGCTATTATAATATCTGCCTGACGGCACTCCTCAGCAATATTGGCTGTGCGGCTGTGGCATACAGTTACTGTAGCATCGCCGGGTGTGCCTTTCTGTAACATGAGGTTAGCCACGGGCTTGCCTACGATGTTGCTGCGGCCCAGAACTACGCACTTCTTGCCCTTAGTGTCAATATTATATCGGCGCAGAAGCTCCAATATGCCGTTGGGGGTAGCCGACAGGTAGCAGGGAAGGCCTATGGTCAATCGTCCGGCGTTGATGGGGTGGAATCCATCAACATCCTTGCGGTAGTCGATGGCCTCTATCACCTTCTGCTCGTCAATGTGCTTTGGCAGAGGCAACTGCACGATGAATCCGTCGACGTCTGCATCATTGTTGAGTTCCTCGACTTTGGCGAGCAGTGTCTCCTCGGTGATGTCATCCTCGTAGCGGATGAGGGTGGAAGTAAAGCCGCACTCCTCACAGGCGCGTACTTTGTGGGCAACGTATGTTTCGCTGCCACCGTCGTGTCCCACGAGGATTGCTGCAAGATGAGGACGCTTACCGCCCTTTGCGATTATCTCGTTTACTTCGGCTGCAATCTCTTTCTTAATTTCAGCCGCAATTGCTTTTCCGTCGATTATCTGCATGGTTGTCAGCTTTTTGAATGTTATTTCTGCAAATGTTTCTCTATTGTCTTTTTCATGTTCTCGCCGCGCATGCTGTTGCCACGCTCAAGAATTGTTCCGTCGGGGCCGATGAGCATGATGGCGGGGATGCTGTTCACGCCGTAGAGGTCTGTGGCGCACTTCTCGCTGTCGATTATCTGTGCCCATGTTACCTTTTCTGCCTCCATTGTGGGCTTAAGGTTCTTAACGTCGTCCCACACAAATACACCGAGTACCGTTACTCCCTTGTCATTGTAGAGATTGTGAATTTCGGCAAGGTTGGGAATTTCGCGCTTGCAGGGGCCGCACCAGCTTGCCCACATGTCTATCACCACATAATTGCCCTTACCAACGTAGTCCGATAGTTTGACTAGGTTGCCATCGATGTCTGTGCCTTGAAAATCAACGCAATGTTGTCCTACGGCTGTTGCTTTTAAGGCTGTAGCTCTTTTTAGCTCGGATTTTACGGAGTTATTTTCGGCAAGCGCACTTCCGCATTTTTCGTATATTGCTATTTTCTCGTCAGTATCGAATAGGTTGTCAAAAATTTCTGTTCTTAAAAGGTAATAGCCTACTTCGTTATTGTTGTGCTGCGCGAACCATTCGTTGAATTTTGCTTTTCCGGCATCTATTATTGCTTTACGAGTATCTTCAGATGCTGTGTTAATTATTTCTTGGTAGACGCTATCCTCGTAGATGGCTATTTCTGTTATAATTTGGTTGTTTGTCGTACCGGATACTTTATTCTCATTGAGGTCTATTGCAATGTTGCCATTCTCCAATATAAAGGCTTGTGTATTGCGGTTTACGTAGATGAAGCATAATGATGCGCTGTCTGCTACACCGTCGAATGTGAATTTATTTCCCTCGATGATGGTTGTATCTATGCGTGCCCTATTGTCGTACTGTGTAATGTAGATGGTCTGTCCGTTCAATGATGAGTCGGGCAGGATACCCGTTACTGTGTAACTTGTGGGCGCAGGCTCTGTGCATGCAGTGAACAATGCTATTGCAGCTATTGCAACGGCAGCTAATTTGTTTAGTAATTTCATAGTTGTATTATTTTTATCTTCTAAAACGTGGCATTCCGGGTAGTTTTCCGCCGGCTACGGTCTTCATGGTTTTGCGTATCATTTCAAACTGCTTCATCAGTCGGTTGACCTCCTGAATGTTTGTACCGCTGCCTCGTGCTATTCTTTCGCGGCGCGAAGCGTTGATTGCATCGGGGTTTGCACGCTCATAGGGTGTCATTGAGTGGATGATGGCCTCTACACTCTTGAATGCGTTGTCGTCGATGTCGAGGTCTTTTACAGCCTTGCCCACTCCGGGAATCATTGCCATAAGATCCTTGATGTTACCCATCTTCTTTATCTGTGCAATTTGTGCAAGGAAGTCGTTGAAGTCAAATTGGTTCTTTGCGAGCTTGCGTTGCAGTTTCTTTGCCTCCTCTTCATCGAATTGTTCCTGTGCACGCTCAACGAGTGAAACGACGTCGCCCATGCCCAGAATACGGTCTGCCATACGGTTGGGGTGGAACTGGTCGATGGCCTCCATCTTTTCGCCTGTACCGATGAATTTGATGGGCTTGTTTACGACTGTGCGTATTGAGAGTGCCGCACCACCGCGGGTATCACCGTCGAGCTTGGTGAGGATTACACCGGTGAAGTCGAGACGGTCGTTGAACTCCTTAGCTGTGTTCACTGCATCCTGACCGGTCATCGAGTCAACCACGAAGAGTGTCTCGGTGGGGTTGATGGCCTCTTTGATGGCGCTGATCTCTTGCATCATAGCCTCGTCGACAGCCAAACGGCCGGCGGTATCTATGATTACAAGGTTGTAGTTCTTCTGTTTAGCCTCCTGAATGGCATTCTTTGCAATCTGTACGGGGTCTTTCGAGTCGGGCTCGCTGTATACGGGTACTCCTATCTGTTCGCCGAGAACTTTCAACTGGTCGATGGCAGCAGGACGGTATACGTCGCAGGCTACGAGCAGGGGATTTCTGTTCTTCTTTTTCTTGAGGAAGAGGGCGAGTTTTGACGAGAATGTTGTCTTACCCGAACCCTGAAGACCCGACATGAGGATAATCGCGGGATGTCCTTCGCAGTTTATCTCGGCTGTCTGACCGCCCATGAGGGCTGTGAGTTCGTCGTGTACGATTTTCACCATCAACTGTCCGGGCTGGATGGAGGTGAGTACGTTTTGTCCGATGGCCTTGTTCTTCACTGTGTCGGTGAATGTCTTTGCCACCTTGTAGTTTACATCGGCATCGAGAAGTGCCTTGCGCACATCCTTAAGGGTTTCTGCTACGTTTATCTCTGTGATTCGGCCTTCGCCCTTCAGTATCTTAAATGAGCGTTCAAGGCGCTCGCTTAGATTTTCAAACATATTCTTCTATTCTTTGTGTTATATTGTTGTTAATTGTTTTCTATGCTGATTACTCCGCCTGTTGCTTTGTCAAGGATTACTTTGGTGTATGTATTCTTGTTGAACAGAACTTTTGACAGGCAGTCGGTTGTGCCGAGCTGTCCGAACGGCAGTTCACCTTCGAAATATACCTCTTTGGGTGAGTATATCTTCACGGCTGCCTTTCCGGGAATGTTTACGAATACTCCTTCGTTCTTGGGAGCCTTTTTCTTCTTGCCATCCTCAGTGGGCTGGGGAACGGAAAATAGATTCTCGAAGTCGTAGTATATTGGTGCTCCTGCAAGGTCGTCGCTTTTGAGAATACCCAGCTTGCGGGAGAATCGGAAGAGCACAGCCTTCGTCGTGTCGCTCTCCGCGGTGGGTGTGAGGCGTATGTCGCAGGTGTATCTTACAGTGTCGCAGGTGCCGGTAAATAGGGTGGTAAGTGCCTGCTCCTGATTGTTGAGCTCTTCGAGCACAAGTTTCATCGAAAGACCGTCTTTAGGCATATTGTCGGCCTGTCCGCGGGTTATTGCCAGTTTGCTTTCGCGTGCTTCATATATCTCTTTCGAGGTGAGTTCTGCCATTTTTGCTGTTGATGTTGCTTGCAGTATCTCCTCTGTCATGTACTTCTTTGCGTCGATGCGTTTTTTGGGTGTCTCCTTTTTTACAGGCACTTTCTCTTCGGGTGCATCGGTGTTTATAGAGTGCAGAATACCATCCTCTGTCAGTCTTACGTTGGCGGCGGTGCTGCCGTTAACCAACTTTATGGTGTACATCTTCCGGGGATTGGGTACTCCTGTCTGCTTTATTTTTAGAGAAGAAAATTCCCAATATTTTTCCTCTTTGGTTATTGCATTGTTTATGTGGAGGTATTTGCCTGCGTATGCGGCAAATTCTCCGGGTGTGCGTGTAATCTCCACAGCCTCTATGGTTATGTCGAGCGCAGTGTTGGGGAGATAGTATGTTACTCCCTCCGTCTCTCCGCCTTTGTAACTCTTTACATCTGTCTGTGCAAATGCCGAAACAGCGGCGAATATACCTATTATAATATAAGACAAACTCCTTTTCATACTTTTACATATTATTGTTGTGGGTACAATTAAGGCAATATATTTACGTGGCAAAGTTACGAATAAGCGAGCGCAATACAAAATAAACTCGTTTATTTTTAGTGCAAAGCGAGCGAAAGTAACTTCGGCACTCTTCTTCTCTCGCCTTTTACTATCTTTGCCGCGGATAATCAATTATTCCGTATCTGACTGATACACAAATATCGAATGCTATGGTAGAAAGTTGTTGGTGACGATTTGGCGACTTTGGAATTGCACCAATCTTCTGCATTATGCTTTACATAAAACAGACTACACCTCGGCATAATTAAAACAAGTTTTTTTTCTGCTCTCGGTTTGCGCTGTCTTTCTCAAACAACTCTGATACAAAAGTATCCAAACTCCTTGACAGAACAAAGAGTTTGGATACTTTTATACTATAACTTATTAATAACCTACTTTGCAAAACTTCCGTCTTCTTGCATTAATTCACCACTATTCTGCAACTAAATAAGTATATTATTCTTTTAACATAGTTTTATTAAAACTAATAAGTCCATTATACAAGGTTATTTAAATTTGGAGTAAAGATTTAATAACAAGTTACAGAATCCCCATAATCCACCCAATCCTCCAATTGCCTGAATACATGTTTTTAGCCAAAAAATAATGTTTGGAAAGATTTGTAATATGATAATTGAGACCAAAGAAATAATAATAGAGATGTACATAATATTATTTCTTCGATTTCTTTTTTTATTTTCAACTTCAGATTGTTTGTCTAATCGTTGTTGTTCTTGAATATTAGCAATTTGTTGGGATATAGCAGATAAGCGTTTTGATAAACTTTCATTATCTTTCTGTAACTCTTTATTCCTCTGAATTTCAGCTTTATGTTTGTTATCTGTCTCTAGTTTGTTGTTTCTTTCTTTTTCAATTATTGAATGTATGGCTTTATTGAATTCTGCAGGCTGAGAATTTGAAGTGTGAAGCAAACGTTGAATATTAATAGTTGATTCTTGAGATATTGATGACAACAATATTTTGTAATCATCGTTAGTTATATCATTTATCGTAGATATTGCTTCATCAAATTCATTTATTATATCTCTGCTAGGGTATTCTTCTGATAAAGTTTGAGCGATTAATTCATTTAAACCTATTGATGATACTTTTCCAGAATATTTAATTGGATTTTGCAAAAACAATAAACTTGTTAATTCTTCTGGTAATATTATTTCGGGGGCATTTCCATTTATTTTTTTTGCAATATTAAACTCACACAATTTTTTATTTGCTGTGATAAACCAATAACTTGCTTTTTGTAATAACTTTTTATTAGAATCGTGCTTACGTTTTTCTCTAACAAACATATAAGCAACGACATCATGCAAGGCTGTATTCTTCTTATATCGTATTTCCTTCAAGAATTTCGCATCATCAGAAACAGATATTTCATTTATATAATTATCGGAAACTTTATCAATATTTATTTTATAATCTTTCGTTAATATTTCTTCAAGTTTTCCATTTAAATTAATTAACCACGTTTTATTCTTTTTTAAACGTTTACACGCTTCATTAATAGTGGAAGTTGGAGCTTTTCGGTCATAACTATGTATAGCATTCTCTATGCTGGTTCTAATTTCTTCAAGAGTAATACTCATAATTCTGACATTACCTCCTGTTTCATGAATTAAGTTGACTAATTCTTTTGTTGGTAGAGTGTCTTCGGATCTCTGTAAATCTAAAAGTTCTAGAACAATCTGCGTGTCTAGATAATATGAAGTTCCCCGTTCCATTTTTGCATCTAAATCCAGCTCAGATTCTAAATACGATGCAATAACAGATCCTATAAAAATTTGTTTTGTTGTACTATATAGCACATCGTTGTATTGTTCAATATATTGCAAAAAGCGAACGTGTGGAAGGAAAGATCTCGCTGAATCGTTTATGTTTATTATATCACTAACTCTTCCTGATAAAAATGAGGATATTCTGTTTTTGTTTTTGTTTATAAATTCTGAGAAGGTCGGGATATTTTCTACTTTATCGCCAGATTCTTTAGTAAATGTTTCAAATGCTTGTTGCAATGCATTTGTTTTACGTCTTTCGGCCTCATATGAATTTTCAATATTGCTAAAAGAAAATAATTTAAAAGAAAAAAAGAAATTATTACCGCTTTCTACAATTTGAAAATCAAATTTACTTTTATCTTTTCGTGACAAATCATTTACTACAGATTTGATAAGTTTACGAATAATTAGTAACGGTACATTTATACCGTATTCATCAGATATTATATTTCGTATATCTTGGTCAGAACCACGACTTTTTTTTTGCGTATAATGATAGAGCCCTTTTACATATTGGAATGTAGACAGTTCTATAAATATCCGTACTATTTTCTGTAAGTGCAGCAAAAAAAGAATAAGTTGTTAATAGCTGTTCACTCATATAATATTATTTCTAGTTTAAAGTAAATTTTCAGATAACAATTATTTTTTTAGTTATTGACAAAGAGGAATTATGTTGCCTAGCATTGTTTGTTGTAATTATATTGTCTAAATAATTAAAAATAAAATTAAACATACTATTTTAACCTGACTTGAAAGTTCAACTTAAACGACAATGTTCCATCTATCTCCTTTACTATAGTAGCATACTCATGACGAGTTGTACTTGAACGCTCCAAATATGCATTTGAGAATAAATAATCCTCAAATCGGTTGCGGTCATAGAAGTGGTAGCAAAGTATTTCACCGTCCTTTTTCACTACCAAGTAGCCACCATTGGCATCAAACTTGCCACTCCATGCAGTTGCCGGCATCATACCCAATGCTGCTGAAGTTAACAGATGTTTGATTTTGTAGGCATAGAACGGAGAAGCCTGCTCCACATCGTATTTCAAAGGATTGGTTTCTGTAATTTTTCCCGCCAATTCTTTCAATGTTGAAACACCGGTATTCAGCTGCTCCAACAATAAGTTTGCAATAATAGCAGGCAAATCGCCATCAAGCATAACAAGGTTGTTTCGGAATGTGGAATTATCCACTTTGTCGAAAACCAATGATGCACCTTTCTTCTTTATGGCATTCACTCTTTCAATAACCTTATTGCGTTTTGGATTGATAGAATTGATTGCTGTTATTTCATCATCTGACAAATCTACTCCGGTTACCTTAAAGTTAAAATTGGTGGCTTTACTTGCATTCAACAATGTCGAATCACCTCCTAATTGAGACTTAATACTGAATCCCATTTCGGAGTTGATTTTTGTTCTGCGGTCATGCAATATGATTCGAATATCTGTCTTATCAGAAGATTTTGCCTTCAATGAATGGCAATAAATACTGTTCATGAATTCTTCTATTTGAGGTACTCCGAAGGCTCCGTCATTTTCATTTATGGCTTTCAACAGATTCTCTGCTTCGACAAGGAATACTGATGCAGGAATACGTAACAATTCCTCACCTGCCGGTGTCTGAATTACTACGTCTTTGTCTTGCAGTCTGTAATTATAGTTACCGTCTTTCTCTTGACGAAGAATCATAATGATTGGGTAGAAAAGGTCTTGAATCTTATTCAGATTTTGGTCACCTGCATATACTTTCCCTTCTCCCAATAATTTGAGTAATGTGTATATTTCACTCCATTCTCCTTTATTTCCTGTCAGTGCCATATTGAATAGATTTTGATAGGTTTATTCTTTTAATGATTTCTTCAGCTGTTGCTTGAATAGCAGGAACTGCAACAGAATTTCCGAACTGTTTATATGCAGATGCATCAGCAACTCCGATTATAAAATTATCTGGAAAACCTTGCAAACGAGCCCATTCTCTCGGAGTCATTCTGCGTAAGCCGTCTCGATTTATTTCCCCCTTAATATTGGTAACAGGTGTGAAATCTTCAAGACGTGTATCAATAACGAGATTACGTTCCCTTCCCATACCTCCAACAACAATGGCATTTGCCACTCCGTTATCGGGAATGATTTCATAACCGAAACCATTGCCTTTGGCTGCGTGTCTCTCCTTATGTGCCACAAGGGTTTTCACATATTGAGTGGATAGATAGTATTTGGCAGAAACGGTATGTTCTTCCTTAATATCGGCAAAAGTCTTGGTCTTATCTGTCGGTGACGGATATGTGAATTCGTTTACATTTTGGTCTTTTCTGAAACCAACAATATAAACTCTTTCCCGATGTTGCGGTACGCCGAAATTCATTGCATTCACTATCTGAGGGTCAGGAACATAGTAATCCAAGTCTTCCCTTAGAACCTTTAATATAGTCTGAATGGTCTTCCCTTTATCATGAATGAGTAATCCTTTGACATTTTCCAAGAAGAATGCTTTAGGACGCTTACGACGGATGATTTCAGCCACATCAAAGAACAATGTACCTCGCGTTTCTTCAAATCCCAATCTTTTACCGGCTAAAGAAAAAGCTTGACAGGGGAAGCCTGCACACAAGACATCGAAATCGTCCGGAATAAATGCTTTAGTAGTTTCTTTGGTAATATCGCCGAAAGGAACCTCACCATAATTCAAAAGATATGTCTTTTGAGCTTGTGCATCCCATTCTGAAGAAAACACACATTTACCTCCAAGATTTTGCATTGCCATTCTGAAACCACCAATACCGGCAAATAAATCTATAAATGTAAATTTAGGATTATCTGTTGGTAAAAACGGAACAGAGAATAAATCTGAGAACAATGAATATTGAACACTTACATCCGACACGCAATTGGTTTCAATGGTCTTATGATGAACATTGTATATATCCTCTATTAATCCTTCAGCTATGTTCTCATAGGGCTTGGCTGATTTATATCCTTGATTATGGAGATAATGAGATACTATCGCCATTTGTTCTTCAAACGGTATAATCGTTCCATCCTCATTCAATGAATGGGGACCATACATCTGCATCGATACTTTGCTACCGCCACACATTTGTGTAATGGCGATTTTATCGGTTGCTTTTGTTTTAGCGTTCATATAGTTCAAAATTCTATTTAAGCATTTATCGGATTCTTTGGTTATTTCCGTTTCCCAAAACCGAAAGACAGTCCAACCTTGTGCTTTTAATTGTTCATTTACTTCTTTGTCTCTCCTGATGTTCCGCTTAATCTTGGAATGCCAAAAATCACAATTACTTTTATGGTCGTTTTTACGTTCTTCCCAATTTCTTCCATGCCAAAATTCACCATCACAAAATATCGCAATTTTCATTTTTCGAATAACAAAGTCCGGTTTCCCAAAGACGGTTTTATCATTTTTGCGATATCTGACACCGGCATTCCACAACAATTTGCCAAACAAAAGTTCAAGCTTGGTACCTTTCCCTTTGTTTGCCGACATATTCTTATACCGTTGTTCTTTTGTCAGGCGGTCCATTATCTTTCTTGTTTTGAAAGTGGTATATACCACATCCAAGGTACAAAAGTACTTATTTAATTTGAATTTGATTGTCTGTTATACCAATAAAGATAAAATAGTGTAGTTCTTTTATTGTAAAATATTAATTATCCCGACTTCGAAGATGGGATGCGGCTTGGAATAAAAAATCAAGCAAGCTTGTTTTTTTTATTCTATGGCCTTTCACTATCTTTACCGTAACGGCGAAGATAGACTGTATTCGCTGTGAAAAACATTGAAGTACTTCATGTTTTTCGCTCGTTTGTTGCTACCTTTGCACTCAAAATATAGATTTTATGGATAAGGTCTCGGAAAACCCTTTAAAAAACCGACAAGCGGACGGAATGCCGCTTATGATTGTTACGGCGTTGTTCGTTACGCTGTATTTAGTCTCTAATATTATGGCGGTCAAAGTGATAGGCTTTGCCGGAGTGTTTTATTTCGATGCAGGTACAATAACCTTCCCGTTTGCATATATGCTTGGCGATGTCCTTACGGAACTATGGGGCTTCCATACAGCCAAACGTGTAATATGGATAACCTTCCTTTGTAACATAGTGCTTGTTGCCTGTACGCAGATAGGTGTGTGGCTGCCATCGCCCGACTATCTTGCAGAGACGGCTGGGGCTTACAATCATGTCTTTACATATGTCCCGCGCATAGTGTTGGGGTCGTTGGCAGGCTTCTTGCTTGGCGAACTTTCCAATGCGTGGGTGATGGAGAAAATGAAAAAGAAAATGCATGGCCGTCGCCTGTGGATGCGTACGATTGGTAGTTCTATGGTGGGGTATGTCTTTGATACCCTTCCGTTTGTGCTGATAGCTTTTGCCGGAGTAGTCTCTACGCGCGAACTGCTGCTGATGCTTGCTTTCCAATATTTTGCGAAGTTGATTATAGAGGCTACAATGGGTACTCCTATGGCTTACGCTGTGATATATTGGGTGAAAAGAAAGGCAATCGGTAAAAAATAGACTAATGGAAAGATATTCTGTCATACATACAATAATGCCGCGAGAGTTTGTGCTTTTGCAAGGCTGCGGTTGTCGTTGGGGTAAATGCACCTTTTGCGATTACCACAATGATGTAAGCGAAAATCCTTTTGCTGTCAACTGTGAAGTGCTGAAAAAGGTAACAGGTTGCTACGGAGTACTGGATGTGATAAATTCCGGTTCGGCAATGGAGTTGGATGATGAGACTATTGCAATGATAAACAGTGTAGTCAAGGAAAAAGGAATACACACATTGTGGTTTGAGGCGCACTATATGTATCGTCATCGCTTGGAAGAGTTTGCTGCAAGGTTTGCTCCTGCTGCGGTAAAGTTCCGCTGTGGAATAGAGAGTTTCGATGGAGCGCAGCGTAAACTGTGGAATAAGGGCGTTCCGTTGGATGTTACTCCTGCGGATGTCGCACGCTATTTTCAGGGTGTCTGCCTGCTCTGTTGTACCGAGGGCGAGGATTTCGAGCGTATAGCTGCCGATGTTGATATTGCCGAGCGCTATTTTGAGTATTATAGTGTCAATCTTTTTTGCGACAACAGTTCCGGGTTGAAGCGCGATGAGGCTCTTGTCGGTCGCTTTATGGATGAATTGTATCCCCGGCTTCTCCGCTCGCAAAAAGCGGAGGTTCTTTTGGGTAATACAGATCTTGGTGTAGGGTAGGCTTGCTTAAAAAACAACAAAAGACAAGAATCAGTCAATTCTTGTCTTTTGTTGTTGATATGCAATGTATTACATATTTGTGAATCCGATGATTTTTTGTACCTCGCTGAGAGTCTTTGCTGCGCTGACGCGTGCCTTCTCTGCGCCCTCTGCGGCGATTTTTCTCAAAAGCTCTGTATTTGAAGAGTATTCCACAATTCTTTCGCGGATGGGGGCAATTTTGTTTACAATGTCCTCGGCAAGTTGTTTTTTAAGTTCGCCGTATCTTATCGAACAGTCGTTCCACTTTTCGTTGAAATACTGATAAGTGTCGGGGGTAGATGCCACTTCGAGGAGAGTGAAAAGGTTTTGTATTACTTCGGGCTTTTCTGAGTTGGGCTCTGTGGGGCCGCTGTCGGTAACAGCCTTCATCACCTTCTTGCGTATGGTCGCTGCATCATCTATAAGGTAAATGCAGTTTCCTTCCGATTTTCCCATCTTGCCCGAACCGTCGAGTCCGGGGATTTTTATACCCTTGCCCGCGAGTGAGTAGGATTGGGGTTCGGGGAAATATTCTACACCGTATATATTGTTGAAGCGGCGTGCGAATTTGCGTGCCATTTCCATGTTCTGCTCCTGATCCTTTCCTACAGGTACCTTTACAGCTTTGTGGATAAGAATGTCTGCAGCCATCAGGGTGGGGTAGGTGAGCAGTCCGGCATTTACGTTGTCGGGCTGTTTGCGAGCCTTTTCTTTGAAAGATGTTACGCGCTCAAGCTCGCCGAGGTATGCGTTCATATTAAGATAAAGGTAGAGCTCAAGCACCTCCTTTACATCGCTCTGTATGTATATGGTCGATTTTTCGGGGTCGATGCCGCATGCGAGATACTCGGCAAGGATAGTGTATGCGCTCTTGCGTATGTCTTCGGGTTTAGGGTGAGTAGTCAATGAGTGCCAATCGGCGATGAAGAAGAGGCAGTTGTAATCCTCCTGCATCTTTACAAAGTTTGTTACTGCTCCAAAATAATTTCCCAAGTGTAGGTTGCCGGTGGGGCGGATGCCGCTCACTACTGTTTCCATATTGTAATGCTGTTTGTTTGCTTTGTTAATATTCTCCTTTTTCTTCTATGTCGCAGTTTTCTGAGGTTGAAAACCACTGTAATTTTCTGCAAAGATAACTTTTTTTGCGCTTTTATGAAAAATAATTGCGAAAATATTTGGTGGGTGTAAAAATAAGCATTACCTTTGCATCGCAATTGAGGGTTGAGCCCTACTGAAGGGGCGTTTAGCTCAGCTGGTTCAGAGCATCTGCCTTACAAGCAGAGGGTCGGCGGTTCGAATCCGTCAACGCCCACTCTCCTCAAAAGCAACCGTAAATCGGGCGTTTAGCTCAGCTGGTTCAGAGCATCTGCCTTACAAGCAGAGGGTCGGCGGTTCGAATCCGTCAACGCCCACCGATAAGAAGTCTGCCGAAAGCAGGCTCTTTTTGTTTTTATACGCCTCATCTTTGCTGTTTGCATTAAAAATCTTCTATTTTTAAATAAACTTTTCCTTATTATAATGTGTTTATGGGTAAAAAGTGCTATTTTTGTACCCGATTTTTTTATGGGGTTTACCTTATAAAATAAATTTATAAAAATTAGGACTAAATTTTATACTCACAAATAATGAAACTTGACATTCTAACAGCAATTTCACCTATAGACGGCAGATATAGGGGTAAAACAGAGTCTTTGGCAAACTATTTCTCGGAGTACGCGCTGATGAAATATCGCGTATTCGTGGAGATTGAGTATTTCATAGCATTGTGCGAGCTTCCCTTGCCTCAGCTTAAAGGGGTGGATGCTTCTCTTTTCCCTGAATTCCGCAAGATATACAGCGAATTCACCGTAGAGGACGCAACACGCATCAAAGATATTGAAAAGGTTACCAACCACGATGTTAAGGCTGTAGAATATTTCATAAAGGAACGTTTCGATGCAATCGGCGGACTTGACGCATACAAGGAATTTATACACTTCGGTCTCACATCGCAGGATATCAACAATACCTCAATCCCCTGCACAGTGAAGGCTGCTCTCGAAGAGGTTTACTATCCTGTGATTGACGAAATGCTTGCGATACTCAAGGAGTATGCCGAGGCATGGAAAGATATTGCATTGCTTGCCCGCACACACGGACAGCCCGCTTCGCCCACACGATTGGGTAAAGAGGTTATGGTATTCGTGTATCGTCTGGAGACACAGTTGCAGGAACTCAAGCGTTGCACTATCTCCGCAAAATTCGGTGGTGCAACAGGTAACTTCAATGCACACCATGTTGCTTATCCCTCAATCGACTGGAAGGAGTTCGGAAACAAGTTTGTCAGCGAAAAGCTCGGACTTCAGCGTGAGCAGTACACCACACAGATTTCCAACTACGACAATATGGCTGCCCTCTTCGATGCTCTCGCACGCATCAACACCATCATCATAGACATGGACAGAGACTTCTGGCAGTATATCTCAATGGAGTTCTTCAAGCAGAAGATAAAGGCAGGCGAAGTAGGTTCAAGCGCAATGCCCCATAAGGTAAACCCCATCGACTTTGAGAACAGCGAAGGCAACTTAGGTATAGCAAATGCCATCCTCGCTCACCTTGCTACCAAACTTCCCATCTCACGTTTGCAACGCGACCTTACCGACTCGACCGTGCTTCGTAATGTAGGTGTTCCTTTCGGACACATCATCATCGCAATCAAGAGCACAATGGTTGGTTTGCGCAAGCTCCTGCTCAATGAGACAGCAATCTACGATGAACTTGACAATATGTGGAATGTATGCGCCGAGGGTATACAGACAATCCTTCGCCGCGAAAGCTACCCCAATCCTTACGAGGCGCTCAAGGCACTCACACGTACCAACAGCAAGATTACCCGTGAATCTCTCCTCGAATTTATCGAAGGACTCAACGTGTCGGATAGCGTAAAGGAGGAACTCCGCAGTATCACTCCCCATACATATACAGGAGTGTAAGACAACAATGAATAACATGGACCGTGAGGTTCGTAAAATAGATAATGATGAACAATTACAGAGACAAACGATTCGACAAGAACAACTCTTCGAACAGAAACGACAGAGGACGTTCCTACAATCGTAACAACGAGACCGAGAGTGGCAGACGTCCCGCTCAGCGTGGCAACCGCTATGGTGGAAGAGAAGATTTTGGCGGCAATAGCGAAGAAAACGGAAACCGTTTCCGCTTCAATAACCGCAATAACCGCGACAATGACCGTTACGGAAACAATCGCGACAACGACCGTTATGGCAACAGCCGCAACAACCGCGGACGCTTCGGTGATGAGCAGAATGATCGTCGTCCCCGCTTCAACAATGCCCGTGAATCGGAGCAGAACAGCGGCGCACGTCCCTATCGCGATGGAGGCAATGCACCCCGTACCGAAAAATACAACGGTCATGGCGGCGACAGAAAGCCCGCATACTCACAGCGCGGCAATTATGACGCATCAGCAAAGTACAGCAAGAAAAAACGCATCGAGTACAAGGAGGCCCTTGCCGACCCCGATGCACCTATGCGTCTTAACAAATACCTTGCCAATGCCGGTGTATGCTCACGCCGCGAAGCCGACAACTTCATACAGGCAGGTCTTGTAACCGTAAACGGTGCCATTGTAACAGAACTCGGTACTAAGATAACCCGTAATGACGATGTCCGTTTCAACGGCGAACGCATAAACCCCGAACGCAAAGTCTACATCCTGCTCAATAAGCCCAAAGACTGCGTAACAACCGTAGACGATCCTCAGGAGCGCAAGACCGTACTCGATTGTCTGCGCGGAGCCTGCAAGGAACGCATCTATCCCGTAGGCCGTCTCGACCGTAATACCACAGGCGTACTCCTGTTGACCAACGACGGCGACCTTGCCTCAAAGTTGACACACCCCAAGTTCTTGAAAAAGAAAATCTACCATGTCTACTGCGACAAGAATGTGGCAATGTCTGACATGACACTTCTCGTCAACGGTCTCGACCTCGAAGATGGCAAGGCATACGCCGACGAAGTAACATATGTCAACGATGCCGACCGTTCGCAGATAGGTCTGGAGATACACTCCGGCAAAAACCGCATCGTGCGCCGCATGATGGAGCACCTCGGCTACAAGGTAGTGAAACTCGACCGTGTGCTCTTTGCCGGACTCACAAAGAAGAACCTCAAACGCGGCGACTGGCGTTACCTTACAGAAAAAGAGGTGAACATGTTGCGCATGGGAGCATACGAATAATAAACAAATAAACCCTTAAGGGTGGTTCTATAAATTAGTTCGAGGCGATTTTTGAGTTTATTTTGAGTATATTGTTTATTTTTACGAGGGCGCAACCATTGTGTTGCAACTGAGTAAAAATGAAGAAGATGCCGAAATAAAACAAAAAGCGACCGAAATAGAATACACCCGGAAAAGAAATATAGATTAGTAATTTATAGAACAACCCTTATGGCCGGCGCTATTCTACGGACGGTGCCGGCCTAAAACAAACAACAGATGGAAACGATTAAACGAACAAAAATCTCAGACCTTCTCGGTCTCACCACATACGGTGCCGAAGTAAACGTAAAAGGCTGGGTGAGAACCCGCCGCGGCAGCAAGCAGGTTGCATTCGTTGCCCTCAACGACGGCTCCACAATCAAAAACGTACAGATAGTAATCGACCTTGAAAAAATCGATGAAGAACTTGTAAAGAAAATATCTACCGGTACCTGCCTTTCAGTAAACGGTACACTCGTAGAATCAATCGGCGGTGGTCAGAGTGTTGAAATACAGGCTACAACCATCGAAATACTTGGCGAATGCGACAACACCTACCCCTTGCAGAAGAAGGGCCAGACAATGGAATTCATGCGCTCTGTAGCGCACCTCCGTCCCCGTACCAACACCTTCGGTGCCATCTTCCGCATACGCCACAACATGGCATACGCCATCCACAAGTTCTTCCACGACAAAGGCTTCTACTACTTCCACACACCCATCATCACAGCATCAGACTGTGAGGGTGCAGGACAGATGTTCCAGGTAACAACCATGAACCTCTACGACCTTAAGAAAGACGAGAACGGTTCTATTAAATACGACGACGACTTCTTCGGCAAGCAGGCAAGTCTTACCGTATCAGGACAGCTCGAAGGCGAACTTGCAGCGACAGCACTTGGCGCCATCTACACCTTCGGTCCCACATTCCGTGCCGAAAATTCAAACACACCCCGCCACCTCGCGGAGTTCTGGATGATTGAGCCCGAAGTTGCCTTCAACGACATTGTCGACAACATGGATCTCGCCGAGGAGTTTATAAAATATTGCGTATCATGGGCACTTGACAACTGTATGGATGATATCAAGTTCCTTAATGATATGATTGACAAGGAACTTATCGAGCGCTTGCGTTCAATCGTGAATACAGAGTTTGTACGCCTCAAGTACACAGAGGGTATCGAAATACTCGAAAAGGCAGTAGCAGACGGCCACAAGTTCGAATTCCCCGTATATTGGGGTGTAGATCTTGCTTCAGAGCACGAGAGATACCTCGTCGAGCACCACTTCAAACGTCCTGTAATCCTCACCGACTATCCCAAAGAGATAAAAGCCTTCTACATGAAGCAGAACGAGGATGGAAAGACAGTACGCGCAATGGACGTACTCTTCCCCAAAATTGGTGAAATCATCGGTGGTTCCGAGCGTGAGGCAGACTATAACAAACTGCTCACTCGCATTGAGGAACTCGGCATTCCTATGAAGGATATGTGGTGGTACCTCGACACACGCCGCTACGGTTCATGCCCCCACTCAGGCTTCGGACTCGGCTTCGAGCGTCTCCTCCTCTTCGTTACGGGTATGTCAAACATCCGCGATGTTATACCTTTCCCCCGTACCCCCAACAACGCAGAATTCTAACATAAATTTCTCCCGGTCTCCTGCGCAGAGCGCAGGAGACTATATATCTTCGAAAAGATGGATAACAACAGGTATTGTGTTATAATGGCAGGAGGTATCGGCAGCCGCCTGTGGCCATTGAGCAAGAAGGCATATCCCAAGCAGTTTCAGGACTTGTTGGGATGTGGCAGAACACTTTTGCAGCAGACATTCGACCGATACAGCCGCATTGTTCCGCGGCAGAATATAATAGTATCCACCAATAGCGACTACTCCGACCTTGTAAAGGAGCAGCTCCCCGAAATATCATCGGAGCAGATACTGCACGAACCTACCTATCGTGGTACTGCACCCAGCATAGCCTACGCTGCCTGTCATGTGCGCAACCTGAATGCAAATGCCAATATAGTTGTCGCGCAGTCCGACCAGTTGATACTCGATGAAAATATGTTCGTGGAGACAATCAACCACGGCCTCGACTTTGTGGGGAAAAACAAAAAGCTGGTAGTGGTAGGCATCAAACCCACCTGTCCCGAAACAAGATACGGATACATACAGGCCGAAGCGGAGCTTGAGCCCTCCGAAAATGGCACATTCCATAAAGTCCGCACATTTACAGAGAAACCCATCCGCGAATTTGCCGAAATATTCATGGAGAGTGGCGAATTCTACTGGAACTCAGGTATATATATATGGAACGTACAGACCATAATAGATACAATGACAGAAATGCTTCCGGAGATGATGGGTACACTCGAACATCTCTTCAAAGAGCATCCCGACAGGGACGAACGCCGCAAGCGTATATACAGCGCCTATACCTCCTTCCCCAATGTATCAATGGACTATGCGGTGATGGAAAAGGCCGACAATGTATATTTGCAGATAGGAAAATTCGGTTGGACCGACCTCGGAACATGGGATTCCCTCTACACGACAATCCCTAAAGACCGCGACGGTAATGTAATTGTAAAGACACGCACAATCTCATACAACAGCCGCAACAACGTAGTGGTTCTTCCTAAGGATAAACTGATAATAATGCAGGATGTCGAAGACCTCCTCATTGCCGATGCCGGAAATGTACTTCTTGTATGTAAAAAGGGTAAGGAGGGAGATATAAGAAAATTCCTCAATGATGCCCGCATGAAGTTCGGCGACGAGTTTATGTAGAACAGTTTGAACTAAGGTCTTTAGGGCCTTTAGAGTCTTTAGGGTCTTTAAGGTCTTTAAGGTCCCTAAGGACTCTAAAGACCTTAAAGACTTTATTCTCTCTTCTTACAATATTTTCTAAAAATCCCATTTATCCAAAATTTTATACTATCTTTGTCGTTAACGACAAAGATACATTCCTCTTGTCTGTAGAGCACACCCTAAAGTTTCTTTTCAATATGAACGACAGTATAGAACAGCTTAAAATATGGATATTCAGGCATAAATACCTCTTTGTAACAATTGCCTTCCTAATAATAATCGTCTTTCTTGACGAAAACAATATGATGAAGCACATACAGAACCGAAGAGAGATAATGTCCCTTGAATCCCAAAAGTCCGACCTGCTTGAAGAGTACGATGTTCTCTCGCGTAAGCTTGACGAACTCAATGCCGATCCTGTATATATGGAAAAGATAGCACGCGACCGGTACAAGATGCACAAAGAGGGCGAAGAGATATTTATATTTGACGACTGATAAAGCAAGAGACAATGAAAATACGCGGAATCTTGACAATGACAGGAGCCATAATGCTGCTGGCAGGAGCAATGCTTAAAATGACCATGAGCAACGAGGCCTCATACCTCTACACAGCAGGTGCCGTACTGTTCGCCATAATGCAGTTCCTCGGCAGGGTAAAGGGCAAGACCTTTGTTGTGCGTCGTCTTGTAACCATGCAGACAATAGGTTCATTGGCGCTGATAGCAGCCGGAGTGCTCATGTTTACCCATCACCGTAACGAATGGATAGTTGCGATGACTGTTGGCGCATTGTTGCAGCTCTATACTTCGTTCCGCATCCCCGCAGAAATGGAAAAATAACCAATCCTTAATACCGGTAAGATTATGGAAAAGCAAGCCGAATACATACAAAGCATAGAGATTGATTCCCTGTGGAACAACCGCAAGCACATCCTGTGGAATCTCCGTCCCGATGTAAACATTCTCAGCGGCAGCAACGGATTGGGTAAAAGTACCATAATCAACCGCTCCGCATCGCAGCTCGATATACTGCGAAGCCACAAGCTCACCGCCCGTCCCGAGGATGGCGTACGTTTCATATTCCATCCGTCTGATGCTACTATAATAAACTTTGATGTAATACGTAGTATCGACCGGCCGGTACTCAATAGCGAACTGCTCGAAAAGATGTCCGATGCCAATGTGCGCACCGAACTCGACTGGCAACTCTACCAACTGCAACGCCGCTACCTCAACTACCAGTTGAACATAGGCAACCGCATAATAGCAATGCTCACAAGCCCGTCGCCCGAAGAACAGAAGGCCGCAGCCGAACTCTCCCGCCCCAAAAGACTTTTTCAGGATCTAATAGACGAACTGTTCAGCGAGACAGGAAAGACCATCGTCCGCGACAGCAACGAAATATACTTCATGCAGTATGGCGAAAGGATTTCCCCTTACGTACTTTCTTCAGGTGAGAAACAGTTGCTTGTGATACTCCTCACGGCGCTTGTGCAGGACAATAGACCGGGAGTCCTCTTTATGGATGAACCCGAAATATCACTGCACATCGAATGGCAAAAGCGGTTGATAACCCTTATACGCACCCTGAACCCCAATGTGCAGATAATCCTCTGCACCCACTCTCCTGCAATAATCATGGATGGGTGGATAGATGCAGTTACGGAAATAGCAGATATTACACAGTAACCTTTTCGTTAAACATCGTAGCCCGCGCAGATGCAATGAAGCACAAACCACTTACAACATACTTGAACTCCGAATTTGTTGCTGCGGCAAATGCACTCCGTCCCAAGAGTGCCAAGCACCGCATAGTGGCCTACGTGGAAAGCTACGACGACATCTCTTTCTGGCGCGCTCTCTTCGATGAGTACGAAAATGAAAAATACCACTTCGAAGTGATGCTTCCCGCCCGCTCAAACCTCTCCAAAGGCAAGAAGCAGGCTATGATGAATATGCTCGGTAAAGCATTCGGCAAGAATATGATAGCCTGCGTCGACAGCGACTACGATTATCTGTTGCAGGGAGCAACCTCTACCTCCCGCAATATGATAGAGAACCCCTACATACTCCACACCTACACATACGCCATAGAAAACTATCAGTGCTACGCCGAAAGTCTTCATCAGATATGCGTTCAGTCTACCCTAAATGACACAAAACTGATAGACATTGCCCAATTGATGCATCTCTATTCCCGCATCTGCTTCCCGCTATTTGTGTGGAGTGTGCTCCTTTATCGTGAGCATGACCTCACCACAATGCCGCTGCTTAAATTCTGCGAAATAGTGCGCCTTACCTCATTCAGCATAGGTCGTCCCGACCACGCTTTGAAGCAGCTTGCCGGCAGAGTAGACCACAATGTAGCCCTTCTATCGCGCCGCCGCCCCGACCTTAAAGGCAAGTACGAAAAACTTAAAAACGACATAAAAACCCTTGGCGTAACCGAAGAGGATACCTATTTATATATGCAGGGCCATCATCTGGTCGATGGTGTAGTGATGCGTATCCTTAACCCCATCTGTCGCTCCTTGCGCCATTCACGCGAAGATGAGATACAGAGATTGGCCTATCATCGTGTGCAGTACACAAATGAAATATCTGCATATAGGAACAGTCAATGCGATATAATGACGGCGCTGCGCAGAAACCTTAATTATAAGAATTCGGCACCGTACAAAAAACTGCGGGCAGATGTTGAAAAACTGCTCGAAGGATTGCAGAAAAATGAAACGAAAAGGGATGTAGAAAAAAATGCACCGTAGCTCATTGATGAAGCACGGTGCATTCTCTTTTATAGTGGCTTATGCAAAATCAAGATTGAGATTCTTGCGCAATTTCTCAAGGGTAGGATTCTTCTCTGTCAACAGTTTGAACTGCTCGGTTCTGTCGTAAATGCGACGGCGTGTCTGCTGCTCCTCAATCTCTATTTTCATGGTAACGTTGCGGCATTTTGTCCCATCTTCAATGTATTGTGTGATAGCCTTTATCTCCTTTGTGAAAAACTCCATCACAAGACTGTTGCCTACCTTTATTACAAACTGATTCTCTCCGATGATTTCGGGAGTGATTATCTTCATTCTGTCGGCAAGTGCGCGCTCGTTCTCCGGCAGGCGCAGTGCATATTCCATCCATTTTTGCTGCAGTTGTTCGCTTGTCAGAGTTGCTACCTTTGCTTCCGGTGCTGCTGTTGCCGCTGTGCCGATTGTTTTATGCTGTTCTTCGGCTGGCTTTTCCTGTGAATGGTTGTTGTGCGTCCTGCGGAACATACCGCCAAATGGGGTTGCTCCATTGCCGCCGGCCCTTTTTAGTGTATCGGGTCGTCCGCTAAGTACAGTTGGCTGAGGTACTTCTTGTGTCGGCTTCACTGTTTGCGGTTCCTGTGCTGCGTGGGGCGGTGTGTTTACTGCGGTCGCTGTTACTGTTGTTGTCGCCGGAGCCTGTTGAGGGGTGTTGCCCTCGCTTGCTGCTATCTTGTTGAATATTGGTTTAAGCTGTTTGGGGCTACGCCCCGAAGAGTCGTCGCCGTTTTCGCTGTTGATTTGTGACAACTGTATTATTGTCAGTTCCACAAGAAGCCTTTTGTTGCGGCTCGCGCGGAAATTCATTTCGCAGTCGGTGCACAACTTGATGGCCTTGAATAGAAAACGCGGTGTGCATTTAGCCGCCTGTTCTATATATTTTTTGCGCAACTCCTCGCCACATTCGAGCAGACGGTGCGTTGCACTGTCGCAGGCTACAAGAAGGTCGCGGAAGTGCGATGCGAGTCCTGCAATGAAAATGTTGCCCTCGAATCCTCTTCCGAGTATGTTGTTGAACATCAATAGCAACTGTGCCGTTTCGGCTGCAAGTATCTGCTCGGTGAATCTGAAGTAGCAGTCGTAGTCGAGTATGTTGAGGCTTTCTATTACCTTTTCGTATGTGAGATTGCCCTGTGTGAAACTGCTCATCTGGTCGAACAGTGAGAGGGCGTCTCGCATGCAACCGTCTGATTTTTGAGCTATTATGCGTAGAGCGTCATATTCGCTGTTGATTCCTTCGCGGTCGGCGATGCTTTTCAGGTGCTCTATAATGTCGCTACCCGATATGCGGCTGAAGTCGTATATCTGACAACGCGAAAGAATCGTGGGGATTATCTTGTGCTTCTCAGTGGTGGCGAGGATGAAGATTGCATGTGCGGGCGGTTCCTCCAACGTTTTGAGGAAAGCGTTGAATGCCGCTTGTGAAAGCATATGCACCTCGTCTATTATGAACACTTTGTAGCGTCCTACCTGTGGCGGGATTCTTACCAGATCGTTCAGTTGTCTGATGTCGTCCACTGAGTTGTTGCTGGCAGCATCAAGTTCATGTATGGTGAACGAACGCTGCTCGTTGAATGCGAGGCACGATTCGCAACAGTTGCAAGGCTCGCCTGCGGCGGTAGGGTGTTCGCAGTTGATTGTCTTTGCGAATATGCGTGCACAAGTGGTCTTTCCCACTCCGCGGGGGCCGCAGAACAGATAGGCATGTGCAAGCTTGCCGGTGAGTATGGCGTTTTTCAGTGTCGTGGTCAGCGCTTTCTGTGCAACCACTGTGTCGAATGTGTCCGGGCGGTATTTACGCGCCGATACTATGTAGTTTCCCATTGTAGTCTCTGTTGATAATGCGAATGTACGATTATTTTTCGGGAAAATGTTGAAGAAACAATAAAAAAACAGATTTTTTTTTGAACTACGCAGAAAGACTGCGTAATGGTAATGTATCTTTGCATTCACAAAGTTCGAGAATTTTGTCGGTCGTTTTAATTTTACGTTCGTTAAAAAATATTTTGTTCAACCGATTAAAAGTATTATATTTGCCATGAAATAAAATGATTTCTACACCTGACCAACTGATGGTTTATCTATCTCTAATTAACTATTATTAACTTAAAATAAATAATACTATGTGTAATTCAGAATTTTATCCGGAAGGTCGTGAACAAAATATTGAAGGTATCAATGACTTGATAGATGATGTAATTAATGAAACTGTTCAGGATGATGTGAATGAAGCTGTTTGGGGTGAAGATGATGATGATGATTGTGGTGGTGGTGGAGAAGGGCGTGGCGCAAGGACAAGGGAACGATAAAGCCTTACCTAAAAGAATAGTTTTAACTCTTTAAACTATTGAATTTAAAACAATAAAAGAATAAAATATCGGTTAAAAGGAAAGAGCCCGGTGGAATACCGAACCCTTCACCAATAAAATTATTTATTAACTCGTCCAACTTTTGGGGAGCACTTCACTTGGACAAGAGGAGGAGTTTGTATAAATTGTTGAAGGATGGAGTGTCCAATATCGAATTCACGTTAAATTTCAACAACATTTCAATTAGGTAATAAATTTGATAATCATTTTTAGATAAAAATTTATATTTTATAGGTTTATATAATAACTTTGAGTATGTCAGTGAAATTTAGAATATTGGAAATAACCGGCCTGCCTGATTATGGGGATTATGATGGCGAATATGTAGAATTGCTCAAACGGCACGCAGACGACCTGAGTAACTGCGTGAAGACAATCTTTTCATATGCGGAGAAAAATGTCGTAGCAAAATTCGAAATATTGCTCATGTCCACCAGCGACAGCGAATACATTCAGCCACATATATTTATAATACTCTATTCGACAGAGGGGTGTACGGATGGATTGTTTGACTTTGTAAAAATATCGTTGTCTGCAATGAACTATGAATTTTGCGAGCACAAGCAGCGCGTCCCCCTTGATGACTACCTTGCAACTGCATGCTGGCGCAGCATCGTAGTGCTGAATGGCACAGATAGAATCTCTGTAAGCAACGAGGTCCTCCAGCAACTTCTACCGGCAGTGGTGCAATACAAGGATTGCGGAATCTCTATGATGTACTCCCTTGATAAACCAAAAAGCGAGATATGTTTCGATGCGCTTTTCATGGCACCTGACAAAGCAGTGGGAGCGCATCTGATGAGGGTATTCTATTCTACTCTGTGCCTTTGTTCGCCCCCGACTGAAAACCTCATTCAAGGTAGTTTTTCCTATTACTGCGTTATGAGATTGTATTGCAGCAATAAGGCACACAAGACTTACATTGACGATGAAACGCTGAAAAAGTTGATAGCTCTACCTAAAGGTATAGGCTACGACATAAGAACCGTAGCGCAACCCCAGAAATTACCATTACTTCCTAAAGAAATGCTAAATGGCGCTGACGGAGTGCCGATTGGTACCATTTGCGGACATGGGCAATCACTCTTCAGATTGCCTCTGCACGAAAAGACCTCCCATCTGTCGGTGCTGGGTATGTCGGGCTCAGGAAAATCGACCTTTCTGCTGAACCTGCTGCATGGAGTGTGGCAGGAACATAAGATACCCTTTTTGGTGGTCGACCCCATAAGCACAGAATACCGCCAATTGACGCATGTGATAGACGGACTGCAATTATTTACACCGGGAAACGACAGTATATCCCCGTTTATGTTCAATCCGTTTGCTTTGCCGACAGAGAATATAACGGTACAGTCTTACAAAAGCATACTTAATGACTTATTGTGTAACTCAATGCAGTTGGTCAGCCCTCTCAATCTGTTCTTGAGCCAAGCAATCGATTATGCCTATAGGAAATTCCGTTGGTTGGACGATTCGACAAAAACACGCAATCCTGGAATAACCTTCAACCTCTCTGATTTTATTGTTTGCTTCGAAAAGGTATTCAACGGCCTCAATTATGTAGGAGAATCCCGCAATATGCTCTCGGCAGCCAAAGTTCGGTTAAATAGCCTGCTGCCATATTTCGATACATATGCCGAAATTCCGTTGGACAGGATATGCTCTCGTCCTACAGTCGTAGAATTGGGGTATATGCAGCAACCTGAGGTAAAAAGTACGATTTTGATATATATATTGAAACTTGTACGTCTCTATGTGGAAGAACAGACTGTGCTAAAGCCGATGGACGACAACCGCACCCGCCTGCTTTTTGTGATGGACGAGGCTCACTGTATACTGAATGCATTGGAGAGTGGTGAAAATATGAACAATGCCCAAAAATCGGTTATAGGCATGATAAAGAATATGCTCGACGAAATACGCAAGTATGGTCTCTCAATGGTCTTTGCCGACCAGACAGCGAGTGTACTTCTCAGTATAATGGCAAAGACTCACACGCAGATAGTAATGAACCTACAGTTGGGCAACAAGGATGTAGGCGAAATAATAGGATTGGAAAAACACGAAAAGTTGCGCAAACTGCAACCGGGCGAAGCGTTTGTGAAGGATACGCGTGTCTCAACCCCGATACAGGTGAAGACCCCTCCGCGACTCTCCCGCCTGAAGGATGTCTCCGATGCAGAGGCTGCACGAATGATGAGTGGCTTCTGGACGGAGTATGCGCATCTGAGAAAACCATATCCAATATGCAGATGTTGTCCTTGCATCGTATGCGATTCACATATAAGAACAGTGGGGAGAAATGGTTACTATAGAATAAAAGATAAAAATGATGTGTGTCTTAAAAATCTTTATGAAGAGACCGGGAAAAACGGCTTTGAACTCATTGATAAATATATAGGAAAAGAAAACTGTTCAGAGCCAAAGCTTTTGATGAAGTATAGATACTGTTGCTGGGCTCATATCAAAAGAGATTTAGGCGATTTAAAATACCGCGATGAGACGGTTTTTTATGCTATCGGAAATAAGTCATTAAGAAACAAGTTACAACAGATAGGGGATTATATTATCGGACGTGCTACGAGCGGTCAGAATGTGGAGATAATAACATTGGTAGAAGATTTAAAAAAGCAATGGGCGGGGTCGGCAGATGTCAGTACAAAGACTTTAGCAGATGTCAGCACAATGGCTTTGGCAGAATTCTTAAGGAATTATGTAAAAATTATAAAAGGCTATGGCGGTTGTGCGGAAATTATGTCCAAGATAATAAATAAGTAGTCCTTGTTTTTGTAAGCGGGATTATGAATAAACAATAGATATTTATAAACAATACTAAATAGAGAACAGAATATGAAAAGCTTTGATAAATTTGAATTTAAATACGATAGAGAAAACCTGGTTAAGTTCTATTATTGTGATGAAAAAGTTACCACCGCAACGCGTGGTAGCGAGGTGAAAATTGGTAAAAATATGTCGGTATATCAGTTGGAAAATTCGTACAGAGGTGGTGAGTTGCTTAATGAAAATATAGAACTTAATAAATTTGAAAAATTGCAGGCTCGTCCTAGTTTGTGTTGGGGGTTCAATAATGAATATAATGTCAGTTTTGCGGCAGTATATACAGGCGAGATTCAGCTCTCAGATCTTGATGTCGTAATAAACGGTAAAGACACAGAACAAGCAGTGCGGTGCAAAGATGGACTGTACCGTATGCCCACAATTACAATTTCTGATGTGCGATACATGGTCAGTGCCCCTGAATTGTTGTTGGAAAAAATAGATGATTCAAGCAACCTGGGCAATAGATGCATAGTCGAGAAATGTGCTTCAAATTCTATTCCGACTATCCAAACTATTGTGCGAGGACGATCCAATAATGACTTAACGAATGCAACAAGCAGATCGATCATCGAGGTGATAAGGCAGGACATTGAGAAGCGCTTTCAGGAATACGGAATAGAAATAAAATCTGTATCCATTTATGCGACATTGCATGAGAGCAATTTGAACGAAGAACAGAAAAAGCACAATGACAAAGTAAAGAACAAAGAGAGACAGGATAAGGAGAAGGACGAGGAAAATCATAAACGGAATATGTCGCAGATAGAGTCTATGATAGAACGGGACAGAAAAATTATAGAGTCTGTGACAGAAAGAGACAGAAAAATTATAACCTTTGCTCCGTCTATAGATCTGATAAACACTATTGTCAATAATAAGGAGTTGATAGAAAAGATTATTGACTCAGGTATAGACGGTGGTGTGTGGATTGGTGCGGATGCCGAAAGAAAAGGCTTGCTGCAACTGATTGAGGCTATGAAAAATGCTATGCCCCAAATGTTGGAAGTGAAAGATGTGCTTACGCGTTATGCGGCAAACGGAGATGTAGAGGTCTCCGACTCTATGCCTGATGATATTACAAGACGTTTGGTATGATAGATTTAAGAAAAATATCAATAAATGTCCCAATATTGCTGTTGTTGATTACTGCGGTGATATTGATAGGCGTTCTGGTGTCGTACTTGATGAGCTTCAGAGAAGAGAAACTCGAATATGACGTGCACAATGCGGGACGAAATATAACCGGCAGTTATGTGTTTGCCGAAGAGACAATGGACGGGAGCGGAGAATGGCAATCTGCTTTAGTTCTGTATAACGACTCGATATACATAGTCGATTGTTCGGCGTCAGGTTATGATTCACGTCATTTGTTCTGGTTTTTTACAAACGACTCGCTTGCATCGGAGACATTGGGTAAGGGGGTTATTTTCGAAAGTAACAAGAATCTGGTTATAAAATTCAAAAAAGGACGAAAGAAATGGATACTGAAAAGAACAAGTGCAGAATGAGAAAATATTGTTTGTCAATGAACTTTATGTGGTTTATTAGTGTCAGCCTCGCAATGTCAGTGCTTCTGTCTGTAACCGGCTGTGGAGTTTCGGATTCCGAAAATGGGGGATTTACCGAGGCTGCAAGCGAGGCGGCATTGGAAGACCTCAACAGGCAGAATATTGAAAAAACGCAGCTTATAAAAGCTACGCTCAAGGAACTTGCAGAACTTACCGGTCCGATAGACAATATGCAGGAGACTAAAAAAATGAGTCATGCCGAGGAACTGAACAAAAAAATATCGATGCTTAAGAAAAAAATACACACTCTTGAGACGATGGCTGCCGATTCGACTGACCGCGTAATGGCCAGGAATCTGCTGGTTTTGTTGGAGGATAAAGAAAATCAGATACGAAGATTGAAGGCAGAAGTGAAGGGGCAGGGTAAGAAAATCGATGAAATGAATAAAGAACTTGCTGATCGTAATGCGGAACTTGAAAAAAATTATCTGCGTTTACAGCAGCAACATAATAAAATTGTCGAGCAACAAAAAAAGATGGCAAGGATATTGTATGTGGTAGCTGAAGATTATACGGAGTTCGGCAGGATAAATTTTCACGATCTACGGAAAAAGGATAGTCGGGCGTTGCAGAAAAAATTTTACGAAAGTGCTATCATTCGATATCGGGATGCACAGAATTGCGGCTATGCCGACTGTACACGTGAAATAAATGCGGCAATAATGAGTAAGAATGCTGTAGAATAGCTTGCTTGCAGTTAAGTAGTGAGCACTGCCCGGATTATATGGAAATCCGTTGGTGGTGCTCTTCTTTGTCTAATACGAAATATTTATTGTAAAATTCAAGCCGTTTCTGAGATTTTTTTTTAATTTTGCAATTAAATTGTCTTTTGTGTATTTGTACGCAGACAATCGAGTGATTAAGAATTATTTATAACATAAGATAAACATCAGAAAATGGTTTACTTTTTCACAACCTCCAGCCGTAGCATCATTGCAACCGCTACGGAAACTGCATTAAACAAAGAGGATATAGAAAAACTGTGCTGGCTCTACAGCGAAGCATCACTTGTCGATGCCGAGAAAATCGAAGGCTGTTTCGTCGGTCCCCGCCGCGAAATGATTACTCCGTGGAGCACCAACGCCGTTGAGATTACCCAGAATATGGGAATTTCGGGCGTTCAGCGCATCGAGGAGTATTTTGCCGTAGAGGACGAGAATGCCGACTACGACCCCATGCTCCAGCGTCTCTACAAAGGTCTCGATCAGGATGTCTTCACAGTAGACATTGCTCCCAAGCCCATAGAATTCATTGAGGACCTCGAAAGCTACAACGAGCAGGAGGGACTTGCACTCTCAGCCGAGGAGATAGAGTATCTCCACAAGGTAGAGGGCGAACTTGGACGCAAACTTACCGACTCTGAGGTGTTCGGTTTTGCGCAGATTAACTCAGAGCACTGCCGCCACAAGATATTCGGCGGAACATTCATCATTGATGGTGAGGAGATGCCCTCGTCACTTTTCCAGATGATCAAACGTACAACACAAGAGAACCCCAACAAGATAATCTCTGCTTACAAGGATAATGTGGCATTTGCGCAGGGTCCCGTAGTGGAGCAGTTTGCACCCGCCGATCATTCAATCCCCGACTATTTCGTTATAAAAGATATCGAGACTGTAATCTCGCTTAAGGCCGAGACACACAACTTCCCCACAACAGTTGAACCTTTCAACGGTGCGTCAACCGGTACCGGTGGCGAAATCCGCGACCGTATGGGTGGCGGTAAAGGCTCATGGCCCATCGCAGGTACAGCCGTATATATGACATCATACCCCCGTACATACAACGACCGCAAATGGGAGGAGATGCTTCCTGTGCGCAAATGGCTCTACCAAACACCCGAGCAGATACTTATCAAGGCATCGAACGGTGCATCAGACTTCGGAAACAAATTCGGTCAGCCCCTTATCTGCGGTTCTGTACTCACATTCGAGCACAAGGAGAATGAAGAGACATATGGATACGACAAGGTGATAATGCTCGCCGGTGGTGTAGGCTACGGCACACGCCGCGACTGCCTTAAGGGTGCTCCCGAAAAGGGCAACAAGGTGATTGTGATGGGTGGCGACAACTACCGCATCGGTCTCGGTGGCGGTTCAGTGTCGTCTGTAGATACAGGCCGTTACTCATCGGGTATCGAACTTAATGCAGTACAGCGTGCAAATGCCGAAATGCAGAAGCGTGCATACAACGTGGTGCGTGCACTTTGCGAGGATGACACCAACCCTGTAGTTTCAATCCACGACCACGGTTCGGCAGGTCATGTAAACTGTCTTTCCGAGCTTGTTGAGGAGTGCGGAGGTCTTATAGATATGAGCAAGCTCCCCGTAGGCGACAAGACACTCTCTGCAAAGGAGATTATCGCCAACGAGTCTCAGGAACGTATGGGATTGCTTATCAAGGAAGATGCAATCGAATATGTAAGAAAGGTTGCGGAACGCGAACGTGCCCCCATGTATGTTGTCGGTGAGACAACAGGCGACGCCCGCTTCGCATTCGAACAGGCCGACGGCAAGCGTCCCTTCGACCTCTCCGTAAGCCAGATGTTCGGTTCTTCGCCCAAGACATATATGGTCGACAGCACAAAAGAGCGCCGCTATAAGGATGCAGAGTACGATGCAGAACAGATAAACGATTACCTCATAAATGTACTTCGTCTCGAAGCTGTTGCTTGTAAGGATTGGTTGACAAACAAGGTTGACCGTTCGGTAACAGGTCGCATCGCCCGTCAGCAGTGTCAGGGTGAAATACAGCTTCCCTTGAGCGACTGCGGTGTAGTTACACTCGACTTCAGAGGCAATAAAGGTATTGCAACCTCAATAGGTCACGCACCTCAGGCCGGCCTTGCCGACCCTGCGAAGGGCTCAGTGCTTGCCGTTTCCGAAGCACTCACAAACATCGTGCTTGCACCTCTTGCCGATGGTCTCGAATCAATTTCACTCAGCGCAAACTGGATGTGGCCCTGCCGCTCACAGGAGGGTGAGGATGCCCGTCTCTACAAGGGTGTGAAAGGACTTTCAGACTTCTGCTGCGATCTCCACATAAACGTACCTACCGGTAAAGACTCGCTCTCGATGACACAGAAGTATCCCGACGGTACAAAGGTTATAAGCCCGGGTACAGTGATTGTGTCGGCAGGTGGCGAGGTTTCAGATGTACGCAAGGTTGTTTCTCCCGTAATGGTGAACAATGCGAAGAGTTCATTCTACCACATCGACTTCAGCTATGATGCCCTGCGTTTGGGTGGTTCTGCGTTTGCGCAGACACTTAATCGCGTAGGTGACGATGTTCCTACCGTAAATTCAGAATATTTTGCAGCGGCTTTCAATGCAGTGCAGATGCTCGTGAATGAAGGCCTTATCCTTGCAGGACACGATATTTCGGCCGGCGGTCTCATTACAACACTCCTCGAAATGTGCTTCGCAAACGTTGAGGGAGGTATGGAGATAGACTTTAACGGCATTGCAGAGACAGATATTGTTAAACTGCTCTTTGCCGAGAACCCTGGTCTTGTGATACAGGTAGCCGATGCAAACAAGACAAAGATGGAGGCTATATTCGAAGAGGCAGGCGTATGCTACATGAAGATCGGTGTTCCCTCGAAGAAACGCCAGATTGCAGTTGCTCATGGCAAGCGCACCCGTCTCTTTGATATCGACTATATGCGTGATGTATGGTTCGACAGTTCTTATCTGATGGATCGCAAGCAGAGCTTCAACGGCTGTGCCGATGAGAGATTGCAGAACTACAAGAACCAGCCCTTGCGTTACCGCTTCGCATCTGAATTCACCGGAATGCTTTCTAAATACGGCATTGACGCTAACCGCCGCGAAAAGTCAGGCGTACGCGCTGCAATCATCCGCGAGAAGGGTACAAACGGTGAGCGCGAAATGGCATACGCAATGTATCTTGCAGGCTTCGATGTAAAGGATGTTACAATGACAGACCTTATCAGCGGCCGCGAGACACTCGACGAGGTTAACTTCATTGTATTCTGTGGTGGATTCTCCAACTCCGACGTACTCGGTTCAGCCAAAGGTTGGGCAGGAGGATTCCTTTACAATCCTAAGGCGAAGGCTGCTCTCGACCGCTTCTATGCCCGTGAGGATACACTCTCACTCGGTATCTGCAACGGTTGTCAGTTGATGATGGAGCTCAACCTAATCAATCCTGAATTCGAGAAGAGAGGCTATATGCGCCACAATAACTCTCACAAGTTTGAGTCAACATTCGTTGGCGTAAATGTTCCTCAGAACAATTCTGTGCTCTTCGGTTCACTCTCAGGCAGTCGTCTCGGTGTATGGGTGGCTCACGGCGAAGGACGCTTCGAACTTCCCTACGAGCAGGAGAAGTACAACATTGTCGCACAGTACTCATACGAGGGCTATCCCGGCAACCCCAATGGCTCTGACTACAATGTAGCAGCTCTTGCAAGTGCCAATGGCCGTCACGTGGCAATGATGCCTCACCCCGAACGTGCAATCTTCCCCTGGCAGTGTGCTAATTACCCCGCAGAGCGTCTTGCAGAGGATGTTACTCCGTGGATTGAGATTTTCCGCAACGCATATACATGGGTTGAGAATAAGACCAAGTAAACCGTTTCGGTTGTATACAAAAGTAAGAGGGCTGTCGCAAATTTGCGACAGCCCTCTTACTTTTGTTGCTGTTTGTCGTTATGCCAATCAGGATTATGATATAAAAATAAATGATTATCAAATATATTACCTAAAATGCAACGTTGCATTGCAATGTCGGTGGAAATAAGTAACTTGAAAAGTTGTCCCACTTTAAGCTAATCTTTTGACACATCTTTCAGTTTTTATATTTTGCTAATCTCTTCAAAATAAGAAACTTAAAAAGCTGTCCCTCTTAAAGGGGGGCAACGCGGAATGGAGCGTTGCTTGCGACGACGGAATATTTATATTCCCAAAGGAGTGCCGAACGCATGTGAGGTCTTCCTCTTTTTTTCGGAAAAAAGTTCGGAGGGGGTTCTTAACCCATCGTATTGCAATAAACCGTACTACGCGAGGAAAACCCCTCCGTCTTCAAAAAACTTCGTTTTTTGAATCCACCTCCCCTTTAAGGGCAGGAGCTTTTTTAATAAGCTTTTTTGCTGATATTTAAAAGCATAGCATATATTGATTTAAAATAAATG
>SUXT01000100.1 GCA_015060835.1 Bacteroidales bacterium | reverse complement strand
ACTATGCTGCGCTCGTTGTAAATGTAAGTAAACTTCCATTCACTCGCTTGCTATAGTTTTGGAAAGCTAAAGCTTTCGTCGTCGCAAACATTGCTTATTACGCAATGTCCTCTTCAAGAGGAGGAATGTAAATTATTGAAAATTATCAATATATAACATTCTCCCTCTTGAAAGAGGGAGTGCCCGCAGGGCGAGGGAGTTCCAATCATTGACTTAAATTTGTCTTAATAAAGAATTGGGGCTTGAAATTACTTAAATATTGAATTTTAAACGACTTAAATACGTTTACCGGACACTAATATATTCAAATAGCCCATTATTTCAATGTTGACGAAAAAGAACTTCTTATTCTCTGGGTTGCAGATAAAGTCCTTGATGCTGTTGAAGGTGAAGAAGAATTAAAATCAGAAGCTATAAAAGTTGCTCAGTCAAGCATAGCATTGTAATTTCAAAATACGGGAACTTTATGAATTACTACCATAAAGTTCCCGTATTTTGTATCACTGATTATCAGATATACCAATAACTATACAAGTATTTGAAGCCAACAATTACCCCCTCTTTTCACCCCAAAACCGCAGCCACAAGCAACAGCAGCGCAAAGACAAGCAGATTGACCGCGCTGCGGCCGAGCAGAGGGTTGAGCGCCGCTCCGCGGCTCGCTACAACCTTGCGCCATGTAGCAACGTGCAGCGCAATATACACAGCAGGGACAGCGAGTGAATAGAGCCCCAGTTTCACCCACACGGGCATCATCAAGAGCATGGCAAGCAAGCCTGAAAGCAGATAGCACGTACCCATCACCCTGCGGCCGAAAATAACGACGGTGGTGCGTTTGCCTACGGAGGCGTCATCCTCGGCATCCCTGTAATTGTTAACTATAAGCACATTTGCCGCAACAAATCCGGTGGCGACAGCCGTCGGCAACAAGAGAGGCAATGCTGCCCAATCGTGCGTCTGAAGGTAACAGGTGAAGGTAACCGGCACAACACCGAAGAATATAACCACAGCCACATCTCCAAGCCCATGATGGGACAGAGGATAAGGCCCTGCACTGTATGCAAGCGCAAACACCCCTATGAGGGCACCGACAATAATAAGCCACCACTCGCCAAAGAATAGCAACATCAGCCCCACGACAGCAGCGGCGGCAAGTGTCAGATAGGTGGCAGCCTTCATTGCCGACGGGGAAATATCCCCTTCGGTAACACCGCGACGGAAACCGGCGCGTCCCTTTTTGTCGAGCCCGTTCTTGAAATCGTAATACTCGTTGCCGAAATTAGATGCAATCTGTGCCAACATGGCGAACAACAGACACAACAATGCAGGAAGAACAGAAAAACCACCGCACATGACAGCACAGGCTGTTCCTGCAATAACTCCGGCCACACTCACCGGCAGCGTCCTCAGACGCATCGCCTCAATCCATCTGCGCAACATACCTACACTACTTTGTGCCTATGTACATTCTGCAAATGCCGAATGTCAACGCTCTGTGAACAATATTCCTAAATCCTACGCAAAACATCATCTGTACAAATCTTCCCGGAGCGGGGAACTTAAGCACCGAGTCGGGCAGATATTCGTATGCGCCTCTGTCGCCTGAGACCATTCCTCCGATGGCAGGAAGTATTTTCAGGAAGTAGAGCTTGTAGAACCAGCGCACCAGCGAATTAGACGGCACCGAGAGTTCAAGAATCACCAGCTTGCCGCCGGGTTTCAACACCCGGAGCATCTCCTGCAATCCGAGTTCAAGATGCTCGAAGTTGCGCACACCGAAGCCTACGGAAATTCTGTCGAATGTAGCGTCGGCATAAGGCAATGCCTCGCAATCGCCCTGCACCATTTCGGCAGAGACTCCGGCTGCCTTTATCTTTTCGCGGCCAATCTTCATCATACCCTCGGAGAGGTCTATGCCAATGACGGTGCTGCCCTCTGCCGCCTTCTGTGCAATCTCTATCGTAAAATCGCCCGTACCACAGGCAACATCGAGCACAGTCAGCGGCGACTGCACATCTACTATTTCGCGCACTGCCTTCTTTCTCCACCCCTTGTCGATGTTCAGGGAGAGAATATGATTCAACTTGTCGTAATCGGGAGCAATATTATCGAATAGTTTTCTTATACCTTCTTTTTTAGCCATGGTTCTGATGTTTCTTATTTATTTTCATGCAAAAATAGCAAAAAAACGAATAAAAATTTTATTTAAACAAAAATAATAGCTACCTTTGCGCCCGATTTACTCCGTAGAGGTAGAAGAAGTCATTTTCACGATGAAGATGCACCTCGCGGAATCCACAATTAAAGCGATTAAATTAAATGTACGCAATTGTTGAGATTAATGGACAGCAGTTCAAGGCTGAGGCCGGCAAGAAACTGTTCGTGCACCACATCAAAGGTGCTCAGAATGACACAACCGTAGAGTTCGACCGCGTATTGTTGGTTGACAACGACGGTGCAATCACAGTAGGTGCTCCCACAGTAGAGGGCGCAAAGGTAGTTTGCTATATTGGCAACGTTCGCGAGATGAAGATCGTTCGCAAGTCTAAGGACGGAAAGAACATCGAGACTACACGCACAATCGACCCCACATTGGTTAAGGGTGACAAGGTGCTCGTATTCCACAAGCGTCGTCGCAAAGGTTACCGCAAACTCAACGGTCACCGCCAGCAGTTCACAGAGCTCGTAGTTAAAGAAATTATCGGTTAATTTTTTAAAGTTTAAGTATTATGGCACATAAGAAAGGTGTTGGTAGTTCTAAGAACGGACGTGAGTCAGCTAGCCAGCGACTCGGAGTAAAGATTTGGGGTGGCCAAGTATGTAAAGCCGGTAATATCATTGTTCGTCAGCGTGGTACAGTACACTACCCCGGTGAGAACATCGGTATGGGTAGCGACCACACATTGTTTGCTTTGACAGACGGTGTTGTTGCTTTCAAGAAGGGCCTCAAGAACAGAAGCTATGTTTCAGTAATACCCTTTGCTGAGAACAACTAATTCGATAACAAATCGAATATCGGACAATGCGGCTGTGTCGTCGACACAGCCGCATTTCTTTTTAGAAGCTGTCCCGATGAAGAATTTAAGGCAATAAGAAAGAGTGTCTCATAAATTCTTTCTAATTTTGCAGTACAGACAAAGAGACATACATCAACAGATATTGATGACATGATATACCCCGACAATTTTGAGATAAAGATAGAATTCGATGCCATACGCCGTATGCTCAAGGAGTATACGCTCTGCCGGTTAGGAGAGGAGCGCGTCGACGACATGCAGTTCATGACAGACTTCAAGAGCATAAATTGCCGACTCGACGAGGTTGTTGAATTTGTCAGACTGTTGCAGTTGGAGCAAAATTTCCCAAGCGACCACTATTTTGATGTGCGCGAGCCATTGCAAAGAATACGCATCGAGGGAATGTATATGGGCGAAGAGGAGCTGTTCTCGCTCAGACGCTCACTGGACACCATAAGCAGGATGCTGACGCTGCTGCGCAAGCAGGGCAACGGCTCGGAGAGTGGAGACGACAATCCTCTCTACCCCAATCTGCGCCGTTTGGCCGGCGACATAGACATACTGCCCTCGCTGCTGAGAGCCATTGACGGGATAGTAGACAAGTTCGGCAAGGTGAAAGATTCGGCATCGCCCACACTGGCATCGCTGCGCAGCGAACTGTCGCGCACAGCCGGCAGCATTTCGCGCACACTCAACACCATCCTGCGCCGCGCACAAGCAGAAGGACTTGTCGAGAAGGACGCTTCGCCCACACTGCGCGACGGCCGTTTGGTTATCCCCGTCGCCCCTGCGCTCAAACGCAAGATGAACGGTATAATACACGACGAGTCGGCCAGTGGAAAGACCGTATTCATAGAGCCTGCCGAAGTGGTGCAGGCCAACAACCGCATACGCGAACTTGAGGCAGAGGAGAGGCGCGAAGTGATACGCATACTCGTCGCATTCTCCGACGAACTGCGCCCGCACATACCGCATCTGCTGTCGGCATACGACTTTCTTGGAGAGATGGACTTCATACGCGCAAAGGCACAGCTCGCCATGCGCTTCGATGCCGTAAAGCCCGCCATGAGCAACCGTCCCGTAATTGACTGGGGAGCCGCATGCCACCCACTGCTCGAACTATCACTGCAGAAACATGGCAGAAAAATGTCGCGTCTCGACATTGCACTCGAAGGCGACAGACGCATACTGCTCATTTCGGGTCCCAACGCAGGCGGAAAATCTGTCTGCCTGAAGACCGCCGGACTATTGCAATATATGCTGCAATGCGGACTGCTCATCCCCGTACACGAGCGCAGCAATGCCGGCATCTTCCGGCACCTGTTCATAGACATCGGCGACCAGCAGAGCATAGAGGACGACCTCAGTACCTATTCGAGCCATCTGCTGAACATGAAAAACACGCTCAGACGCTGCGATGCCCACTCACTGATACTTATTGACGAGTTCGGCAACGGCACAGAGCCGCTCATCGGCGGTGCAATGGCCGAGGCTATCCTCAAGCGCTTCAACGAAAAGGGAGCATTCGGAATCATCACCACACACTATCAGAATCTGAAGCACTTTGCCGACTCCACCGACGGGGTTGTCAACGGCGCCATGCTGTACGACAGAGGCGAGATGCGCCCCCTGTTCCAGTTGCAGATAGGCAATCCCGGCAGTTCGTTCGCAGTGGAAATTGCCCGCAAGATAGGATTGCCCGAAGAGATTATAAAAGATGCTTCTGAGATTGTGGGAAGCGACTACATACAGTCGGACAAATACCTGCAGGACATTGTGCGCGACAAGCGCTATTGGGAGAACAAGCGCCAGAATGTGCACCGCAAGGAGAAAGAGCTTGAAGAGACTCTCGAAAAATATCGCACCGAGGCCGAAGAGCTGCGCCGCAAGCGCAAGGAGATACTCCGTGAGGCACGCGAGGAGTCGGAGAGGCTCATCAAGGAGGCTAACGCAAAAATTGAAAACACCATACGTGCCATTGTAGAAGCTAAGGCCGAAAAGGAGCGCACCAAGCAGGCACGCAAAGAGCTAAGCGACTTCAAAGGCGAGATTGAAGAGCTCGCACGCAAACAGCAGGAGGAGCGCATAGACCGCGAAATGGCAAAAATCATTGCCCGCAACGAGCGTAAGAAGCACAAGAAGAAAGAGGGCGCAAATGCCGCCGCCACCGTCGAACCTAAAAAGGAGGCTCCGGTCTTCACCGTTGGATCATACGTTAGAATCCGCGGACAGCAGAGTGCAGGAGAGATACTCTCCATAGGAAAGAAGGATGCACAGATACGCTTCGGCGCCATAAAGACCACCGTAAAGCTGGAGCGTCTCGAACCATGCGAAGCGCCCAAAGAGGAGAGACGAGCCGTGTCGTTCCTCACCAGCGAAACACAGGAGCAACTACACAACAAGCGCCTCAACTTCAAGTCGGAGATTGACATGCGCGGAATGCGCGGCGAAGAGGCCATGCAGGCACTCGCCTACTTCATCGACGATGCAACCATCTGCGGAGTGCGACAGGTGCGCATACTCCACGGCACAGGCAACGGCATACTTCGCACACTGCTCAGGCAGCAACTGAGCACAATGCCCGCAGTGGAGAGCTTCCGCGACGAACATGTGCAGTTCGGCGGAGCAGGAATAACCATTGTCGACCTCAGATAAAAATTCCAAAGGGAGGTTCTATAAATTAGTTAACACTGTTGAAGTTGCTTTTACTCGCTATGCAATTTGTGAACAAGTTCACATTGCGCTCGTTTAACCGCAACTTTCGAGTCGATTTTTGAATTTATATCGAGCAGATTGTCTTTTTTAACGGAGGCGCAACCTTCGTGTTGCAACTGAGTGAAAATAGACAAGATGCCGGCATAAAACAAAAAGCGGCCGAAATAGAACTTGCCTTGCTGAGTATAAAAGAATAGTAATTTATAGAACCTCCCTAAAAACAGAGAACCATGAAAAAAATCATATCACTACTATTTGCAATCATCGTTACCTGCGGTGCATCATTCGCAAAGCAGGGCACAGAGATAAAGATAATATCATACAACATACGCACCCTCGCACGCGACGGCAGCAACAGCTGGCAATTCCGCAAACACGCCACCGCCAATATGCTCCACCGTCATGCCCCCGACGCGTTCGGACTGCAGGAGGCAATGGTTGCCCATCTTCAATACATCGACAGCGTGTGCCCCGGATATGCCCGCGTAGGAGTGGGACGCGACGATGGCAAGATGCGCGGGGAGTTTATGGCAATCTACTACAACAAGGAGCGGTTCGACCTTCTCGACAGCGGCACATTCTGGCTGAGCGAGACACCCGACAAGGTATCCCGCGGATGGGATGCAGCCTGCTTCCGCACAGCCACATGGGTGGAACTTAAAGAGAAGGAAAGCGGTAAAAAGTTCTATTACTTCAACACCCACTTCGACCACAAGGGACGCGTGGCGCAGACCGAATCGGTCAAACTGATAATTGATAAGATAAAGGAGATTGCGGGGAAGCGAGCAACAGTCGTCCTCAGCGGAGACTTCAACGTGGAGCCTGGCGACAGCATATTCCTGCCGCTCGAAAAGTTCACTCTCTCCACACGCACGACTGCCCCAATCAGTGACGACAAGGGCACATTCAACCAGTTCGGCAAGATGAAGCGCAAGTGCATCCTCGACCACATCTTCTACCGTGGCAAGAAGGTCAAATGCCGCGAATACCGCACGCTCGACGGCAACTACGGCGCACCGTTCATCTCGGACCACTACCCCATTGAGACTGTGCTTGAAATAAGATAAGAGAGGTGAAACTCAATATGAAACAGGTTGCAATGGCTTATGCAGACGACATAAGCCATTGCAACCTTTTTTCCACTATCGCGGAAGGTTTTAGAATTCCTTCCCACTTTTCGGGGATTACCTCAAAGGGGAGAATTTCTAATTATTGCTGTCCGGTAAACGTGTTTTAGTCGTTTAAAATTCAATATTTAAGTAGCTACAAGCCACATTCTTTATGAAGACAAATTTAAGCCAATGATTGGAATTCCCTCGCCCTTTGGGCACTCCCTCTTCAAGAGGGAGAATGTCGTATATTGGTAATTTTCAATGATTTATATTCCTCCTCTTGAAGAGGACATTGCGTAATAAGCAATGTCCCCTTGAAGGGCAGGAACTTTTTAGAATAGTTTTTTATCCATTGAAGGATGAGGGTGTACTTTTTAGGTATAATATCGCATAATCATAAAATTCTTTTTATCAACGCGCCAGCAAGCGAGTGCAACACAAGTTTACTTGGATGTTGTTCAACGAGCCTGATTTCATCTCTTACGCACAGAAAATCATGTGAGTTACACGCGAAATCTTTGCCTAAATCTTTGCCTTCTGTTGACAAAGAAATTCGTCAACAGAGTTACAAGAACAAGTCATCCAACGTAACCTGCCTTTGCACAACACCACTATGTTTCCCATAAGCCACTCCATATGTGGTAACCATTGTTAGATGCACAGTCTGTTTGGGTGATAGGGTGTGTTTAAGGGTTTCAATTCTGTTTCTCAATTTAGCCTCCTCTTCTTTATTAATGACATATTCACTTCCTACAAATTTCATTTCACACAAATTGACGACATTGTCATTTCGGACAATGACAAGATCTATTTGTGCTCCATCGGTCTCATCGGTTCCCTTTACGCCCCATGCCGATATAGTCGAACCAACTCCAGCAATACCTAATGCCTGCTTGATTTGTCCTATGTGCTGCCAACACAACTCCTCAAAAGCCACTCCTCGCCACGACTTCATAATGTTTGAAGTCATGTTCTCTGTCATAAAATCGGTGTCAGACTTATGAGGCTCCACATACTTCAACCAAAACAAACAGAAATTATCGATCAATTTATAGAGTGTCGTTTTACCGCTTTTGCCGTATGGGTTGTACCGTTGAACAAAGTCACTTTCAGCCAAGGCATTGAGTGTGTCCGTCAGTCCGCCACCCAATGGTAGCCCCGTCTCTTTAGCAATCTCTTCACGGGTAAATCCTATATGCTTTTTGGATAGGAGACGGATGATTTTCTTACAATCTTCGGGGTTAGAGAAAATGGCATTAAACAAGCGGTTGAATTCATCCTTGAGGCGTGGATTGCGTCCAAAAAGAATATTATCCATATTGCCTTCGAGGCTTAAACCTTTCTTGAAGTAACTCAAATAATAGGGGATGCCACTAAAGACCATATATGACTGTGCGATGTCGTAACGCGACAGTTCGATATTCTCACCTGCAAAATACTCTTCGCTCTCTTTTAATGTGAAGGGCGAAAGTTTAATTTCATCTGTCAATCGACCATACAAACCACCTTTATTACGAGAGAGGTTTCCAAGAATCCACGAAGTGGCACTACCGCATACAACAAGCATCATATTGTCTCTGCCGCTACACCACCCATTCCAAAAGCTTTCAAATGCTGACAAGAACCCCGAGCGAGGAGTGTCCATCCAGGGGAGTTCGTCTAAAAACACTACTTGTCTGCTACCATCATCTAGCTTTATCAACAATTGCTCCAATTGATAGAAAGCTTCTAACCATGATTTTGGTTTGGCATAGCCTTCCAGACCATGACTTAACAGTGTATAATAAAAACTTTCCAACTGTGTTCTCATTAGATTCTTCTCTCCATCTTGGTCTACAGGGGACACTCCTGTATGTTGGAAAGTGATACGACCTTTCAGTGCTTGCTTGATCAGGAATGTTTTTCCTACACGCCTTCTTCCATATACTGCCACAAATTCAGGGCGTCCGCTATGATACAATCTTTCAAGCTCGTCTAATTCGTTTTTTCTACCAATAATCTTGCTCATATTACGCTATATTTTGCCGCAAATATACAAAACAATCTTAATTTGGCAAAATATAACATACTCTATTCTGCCGAATGTGTAGCTTTTTGTGTCTATGCGGCAGGTTTTGATTGCACTTGTGATTGCTGACATCTACAACACGTGCGCTGTGCTATAGAGTTTTTCGTTAAGCATATTCAATGTTCTTTTTTGTTATTTTCTATTCATTTTGAGGCGCGGCAATTCGGTACTTTGGAAAGCTAAAGCTTTGAATGTTTCTAAATTCGGCTGCACTCGGCAGAATATAAACAAGTTTACATTCTGCTCTCATTTGCACGAATTTTCGTCGTCGCAAAACTCGTGCCAGCGAGTACAATGCGAGCTTGCTTGCAATTGTAAACGAGCGCAGCCGAGCTTCGCATAAAGCAAACATTGCTTATTACGCAATGTCCCCTTTAAGGGCAGGAACTTTTTAGAATAGTTT
>SUXT01000099.1 GCA_015060835.1 Bacteroidales bacterium | reverse complement strand
TGTTGTCCGGTAAATTTTTATCCTGCTTATGTTTTGAACTCCTCCGTCTTCAAAAACTGTGTTTTTGAATCCACCTCCTCTTCAAGAGGAGGAATGTAAATTCTTGAAAATTACTAATGTATGACATTCTCCCTCTTGAAGAGGGAGAGTTTTATTGATTAAAATTCAATGGTTTAAAGAGTTAAAACTATTCTTTTAGGTATAATATCGCATAATCATTTAAAATTAACCGGACACCAATAATAATATCACTTTCGCGTCTGTCCTTCTCCGCTTACTACCCACTTATATGTATTCAGTTCCTGCAATCCCATTGGGCCGCGTGCGTGCAGCTTCTGAGTGCTGATGCCAATCTCGGCACCAAGACCGAATTCTCCGCCGTCGGTGAAAGATGTAGGTACATTGACATATACGCACGCTGCATCTACAGCCTTTACAAAATAGTCGGCAGCGGCTTCATCATCTGCTACAATGCACTCGCTATGGCCCGAACCATACGATGCTATATGCGATACTGCCTCTTCGATCTCTGCAACCACCTTCACCGTGAGTTTATAATCGAGATACTCGGTTCCATAACTCTCCTGAGTCGCATGTTCAAGCAGATGTGAAGGGTAATTTCCATCAAGAGCACTATAAGCTTCAGCATCGGCAAAAATCCTTACATTCTCCTCCTGCAAAGCCTCACACAATTCTGCAATATCCTCTACCCTGTTGCGGTGAACCAACAGACAGTCAAGAGCATTGCATACACTCACTCTGCGTGTCTTTGCATTCTTCACAATAGCTTTGCCCATACCTATGTTGCCCGATGCATCGAAATATGTGTGGCAGACACCGGCTCCCGTCTCGATTACCGGGATTGTAGCATTGCTGCGCACATAATCGATAAGTCCGCGACCACCGCGGGGAATAATAAGGTCAACATACCCCCTTGCATTGAGGAGTTCGGCTGTCGATTCGTGTCCCGCAGGCAATAGGGCTGCAAGAGATTCATCAAGGCCATGCTCGCGCAATACATTGTGTATTACCGATATTATGGCTCTGTTGGAGCAATCCGCATCGCTACCACCCTTGAGTATGCAGGCATTGCCCGACTTCAGACAGAGCGAAAAGACATCTGCCGTAACATTGGGGCGGGCCTCGTAAATAACTCCTATTACTCCAAACGGCACTGCTATTTTCTTCAATCTCATTCCGTTAGGGCGCACACTCTCTTCAAGCAGGCGTCCCATCGGTGCAGGCAGCTTGGCAACACTGCGCACACCATCGGCAATGCCCCTTATGCGCGTCTCACTCAATTGCAGGCGGTCGTATTTGGGGTTACTGCTATCCATTCTTGCAAGGTCGGCACTGTTGGCCTGCAATATAATATCTGAAGAGGATTCGAGGGCGTCGGCTAATGTGAGAAGTACACAATTGATTTTCTCCTCGCAGGCAAATGCTGCAAATTTACGGCTCGCCTCGCGAACCTTTATAAATGTATCATTCATTTCTGTTTATTCCAAATATAGATAATCGTAGTGAACCAAAGGCTTTTTACCATGTAAACCTACAGACTCCTTTGCTTCAGTGGAATCACAACTTACACGGCCTATGCCTATATGTTCTCCTTTGTTGTCAAAAATTCTTACAATATCATCTTTTTCAAAATCACCTTTTACTGCGGTTACACCCACGGGAAGAAGGCTCACCGCCCTCTCACCTCTGAGCGCCTTTGCTGCAGCAACATCGATATAAATCTCACCCTTTGCAAATCCATCGCTATGTGCAATCCACTTTTTCATATTTGAAACTTCGCCGCTTGAAGGCAGGAAGCAGGTCGAAAGAGTAGATTCCGGTCGGTGCACAAGGTCGATAAGGATGTTATCCTTTTTGCCGTTGGCTATGTACACAGCGATGCCCTCGTCGGCAACCTTGCGTGCAATGGAACTTTTGGTAAGCATTCCTCCGCGTCCGAATCCCGACTTTTCGGTCTGTATATAGTCCGACAGGTCTCTCCCCTGCTCTACTTTGCGTATAACTTCACTTTCGGGATTTGATGGTGATCCATTGTAAATCCCATCCACGTTGCTTAATATCACAAGTGCATTGACATCCATCATCGAAGCGATAAGTCCGGAAAGCTCATCGTTGTCGGTAAACATTAGTTCCGTAACAGATATAGTATCATTCTCGTTGACAATCGGGATAACTCCGTTTGCAAGCATCACCATCATGCAGTTTCGCTGATTGAGATAGTGTCTTCGCGAAGAGAAATTTTCCTTTGTTGTCAGTACTTGTCCTACTGCAATGCCATGTTCGCGGAAAAGTTCGAAATATCTGTTTATGAGCTTTGCTTGCCCAACAGCAGAAAAGAGTTGTCGTTGCTCAACGCTGTCAAGTCTTTTCGAAGGTTTTATTTCGCTGCGTCCCGATGCAACGGCACCCGAAGAGACAAGGATAATCTCTACACCGCTTTTGTATAACTCTGCCACTTGGTCGACAATGGCCGACATGCGGGTAACATCCAGCGTCCCATCTTTGCGGGTAAGCACATTGCTGCCAATCTTGACAGCCAATCTTTTACAAATAGATCCGTTCATCTGTTTGAAATTATTGCAACTTAAAAGCTGTGAACCTGGTTCACTAAAGCGCGGCAAGATATATAAAATAAAATTAACCCACAAGAGAGAGACAAAAAAATATTCTTTAGTCTGTCAGTCTGACTGACAATATGTCGCACAGATATAATATTCGTCAGAAAAAATGCCAAAAATTCCGAAACTGAGTGCAAACAACAATATTGGCAAATAATTTGTTGACTAATCAATAAAAACAACAAGTATATATCATGAGCAAAAATAATAAACACAACGAGGAGGAAGAGGTAATCCTCACAAACGAACAGCCCGCTGAAGAGTCTCCTGCAACTGAGGCACCTGCCACAGAAGAAGAGGTACTCGACGAACAGGGCGAGCTTGAAAAGAAATTGGCCGAGGCAGCAGAGAAAATCAGCATTCTCGAAGATAAATACCTTCGTCAGGCTGCTGAGTTCGACAACTACCGCAAACGCACACTCAAGGAAAAGGCCGAGATTATAAAGAACGGCGGCGAGCGTGTCATCGAATCTATTCTCCCGGTACTCGATGACTTCGAGCGTGCCCTCACCACAATGCAGAAAAACGAAGAGGCTGCAATATACCTCACAGCTGTAGAGCTCATTTACAGCAAATTCGTCAAGATACTCGAACAGAACGGTCTCAAGAAAATTGAAACTAAAGACCAAGCATTCGACACAGATTACCACGAGGCAATAGCTATGGTACCCACCCCCGATGAATCACTCAAAGGCAAGGTTCTCGATTGCGTACAGACAGGATATACATTAAATGACAAAGTAATACGCCACGCAAAAGTAGCAGTAGGCGAATAAAGGGCTACTTAAAAAACTATGGCAAAAAGAGACTACTATGAAGTGCTGGGCGTTGACAAAAGCGCCACAGCCGATGCAATAAAGAAAGCATACCGCAAAAAGGCAATACAATACCACCCCGACAAGCAACAAGGTAAGAGCGAAGCCGAAAAGAAAGAGGCGGAAGATCTCTTCAAAGAGGCTGCCGAGGCGTACAGTGTTCTTAGCGACCCCGACAAGAAAGCCCGTTACGATCAGTTCGGTCATGCAGGCATGGGCGGCGCAGCCGGTGGCGGAGGATTCAGCGACTTTGGCGACTTCGACCTCAACGATATTTTCAGCAGTGTATTCGGACAAGGATTCGGTGGCTTTGGAGGTTTCAGCGGATTCGGTGGCGGAGGCGGCCGCACACAGCAGCCACGTTACCGTGGTAGCGACCAGCGTGTAAAGGTCAAGCTCAATCTGAAAGAGATTTCTACCGGTGTAACCAAGAAGTTCAAGCTGAAGAAGTATGTAAAATGTACACATTGTGGTGGCAGCGGAGCCGAAGGCAACGCAACAGAGATTTGTCCCGAATGTAAAGGAACAGGTCGCGTGATACGCACACAGCAGAGCATATTCGGAATGATGCGTACCGAAACAGCTTGTCCCAACTGCGGCGGCGAAGGCAAGGTTATAAAGAACAAATGCCCCCACTGCCACGGCGACGGTATAGTAATGGGCGAAGAGGTGGTAGAGGTAAATATCCCCGCAGGAGTAATGGAGGGAATGCAGCTCTCGCTTCGTGGCAAAGGAAACGCCGGAAAACGCAATGGCATAAACGGCGACTTGCAGATTGTAATCGAAGAGGAACCGCATCCACAGCTCATACGCGATGAGAACGACCTTGTTTATAATCTGTTGCTCGATATTCCCACAGCAGCACTTGGTGGAACAGCAGAAATTCCTACGATAGAGGATGCTGCACGCGTAACTATAGAGCCAGGTACACAACCCGGAAAAGTTATGCGTCTGCGCGGTAAGGGACTTCCCACAGTAAACGGCTACGGTCGTGGCGATATACTCGTGAACATAAGCGTATATATCCCCGAAACACTCTCCAAAGAGGAGAAAAAGAGTATGGAAAGTTTCAAGGAGTCCGATAACTTCAAACCTGCTGAAAGCATCAAAGAAAAAATATTCCGCCACTTCAGAAAACTTTTTGACTAATTCTAATCATGACATACGACGAAACTGTCAACTATCTATATAACTGCGCTCCGCCCTTCCAACAAGTAGGCGGAGCAGCTTATAAAGAGGGGTTGCACAACACCATAGCACTCGACAACCACCTCGGTAACCCTCACCGCAAGTTCCGCACTATACACGTTGCGGGTACAAATGGTAAGGGCTCGTGTTCGCACACCATAGCAGCCATACTGCAATCGGCAGGTTACAAGGTGGGACTCTACACTTCGCCCCATCTTATAGATTTCCGCGAAAGGATAAGAGTGAACGGCAAGCCTGCAAGCAAGGAGTTTGTTGTGGGTTTTGTAGAGAAAGAGAAAGGTTTCTTCGAACCGTTGCAACCCTCATTCTTTGAACTTACTACAGCAATGGCATTTACCTTTTTTGCACAGGAGAATGTCGATGTTGCAGTAATTGAAGTAGGACTCGGAGGTCGTCTCGACTGTACTAACATCATCACCCCCGATCTCTCCATCATCACCAACATCAGCCTCGACCATGTGCAGTTCCTGGGCAATACCCTCGAAAAGATTGCAGCCGAAAAAGCAGGCATTATAAAAGAGGGTGTACCGGTGGTTATAGGTGAAACGACTCCGGAGACAATAACCGTCTTCCAGGAAAAGGCCCACAGTGTAGGTGCACCCATAATCTTTGCCGAAGAGGAGCAGAAAATAATCACTGCCACCCCTACTGCCGACGGCTACACATACGAGACAACACTCTTTGGTACCCTGCATGGCGAACTTGGAGGAGACTATCAGGTGAAAAACACAAATACAGTTCTCAATGCCGTTCTTCAGTTGATAGCCGCAGGTTATAATATTTCCGTAGAAAACATACAGGCCGGATTCGCAACAGTGTGCAGCAGCACAGGGCTTATGGGACGTTGGCAGCGACTGCAACACCACCCGACTGTCGTATGTGATGCAGGGCATAATATCGGAGGTGTAACAGAGATAGTCAGACAATTGAATCGTCAAAATTATAAATCGCTGCGTATAGTCTTCGGAATGGTCAACGACAAAGAGATCGACGAAGTGCTTGCCATAATGCCCAAAGATGCCACATATTATTTTACACAGGCAAGCATCCGTCGTGCTCTTCCCGCAGAAGAGATGCAGAAGAAAGCTGCAAAATATGGACTTCAGGGAGGAAATTACCCCACTGTAAAAGAGGCGCTGCAGGCTGCTCAATCCGACGCAAGCCCCGAAGATTTTATTTTCATTGGAGGCAGTTGTTTTATCGTGGCCGACCTTTTACAAGGATTGCAATAATAAACATTGTATCGCACACATAGAATAGAAAAATTGTAAAAAACAGTTTAATCATTTTCCGAAAAACAATTGTAGGTAAGTTGATTATGACACTTATCGTATTGGCTACAAGCTGGCTCGGTCTGATACTCTACTACTTCTGGGCACGTCATCAAATGACTTCCTGGTTCAAATAATAAGGAGGCATTTCGTATGCACATGAATTCAACGGACTTTTTGCAAGTTCCTTCATAAAGAGTGTGTCTGCAACATGTAAGACACACTCTTTGTATTTACAGGGAGGTTCTATATATGTTCAATGTGTTTTCCGGGAAACAGCTTCTTGGTAGCCTGCACTCTCCGAGGATAAAATCGGCAAAAACCCCAACAATACAAATAATGAGCAAAAAACCTTGCGCTTTATTTTGTTAAAACATATATTTTTATTTTATTTGCAACAAAGTTGCGATTTTAGGCCAAATATTAGTCTGCCGAAAACAACAGCATGGCTACAAATGCCCGAAATTCGCAAAGAAAAGTAACATTAATGCAATAAAATACTAATATGAGTTGCTGTAAAAGAAATTTGTCGGGGCTTAAGGCTGCCGACTTCAAAAAGAGCATAAAAGGCAAAAAAGTCGCTCTTTACACACTAAAGAACAACAAAGGTTGTGAAGTTGCCATCACCAACTACGGAGGCGCTATCCTCAGCATCATGGTTCCCGACAGAAACGGAAACTTTGCCAACGTAATTCAGGCACACGATAGTATCGAAAATCACCTGAACAACAACCCCGAACCCTTCCTCAGCACATTGGTAGGCCGTTACGGTAACCGCATCTGCAAAGGTAAGTTCAGCATCGACGGACAGGAGTATCAGCTTGCAATCAACAACGGTCCCAACCACCTTCACGGCGGTCCTACAGGATTTCATGCCCGCGTTTGGGATGCAGAGCGCATCGACGAGCAGACAGTCAAGCTCCACTACCTTTCACCCGACGGCGAAGAGGGTTTCCCCGGCAACCTCGACATCACAGTCATCTACACATTCACCGACGACAACGAACTGAAAATCGACTACAAGGCGACAACCGACAAAAAGACAATCGTCAACCTCACAAGCCACGGCTTCTTCTCACTTACAGGTATCGCCAACCCCACAGCTACAATCGACAATCTTATCTGCGAAATAAATGCAGACAATTATCTCCCTATTGACGAGACATCTATCCCTTACGGCGAAATAGCACCAGTCAAGGGCACTCCCTTCGATTTTACAACACCTACCGAGGTTGGCGCACGCATAGACGCTGACGACCAGCAGATCAAGCACGGTGCAGGTTATGACCACTGCTTTGTCCTCAACAAAAAAGAGGCAGGTGAGCTCAGCTTCGCAGCAAAAGTTACAGAACCCGTAAGCGGTCGCACTATGGAGGTCTACACAACAGAGCCCGGCGTTCAGGTTTACACTTCGAACTGGCACAGCGGATTCGCAGGTTCACAAGGTGCAACATTCCCCCGTCGCAGCGCCATCTGCTTCGAGGCACAGCACTACCCCGACAGCCCCAACCGCGACAACTTCCCCAGCACACTGCTTGCTCCCGGTGAAGTCTACACACAGACAACCATCTACAAGTTCGGTATTGCAGAATAATCATTAACTAACCAATAATTAAAATCTTAAAAACAATGAGTAATCAAAAGAAACAATGGGGAGCCATCATCGTTATGATTGCGCTCTTCGCAATGATTGCCTTCGTGACAAACCTCTGCTCACCTATGGCAAGTATTATCCAGGCACAGGGCGAAATTCCCGGTTGGCTTGCACAGCTCGGTAACTTCGGTAACTTCGTGGCTTATCTTGTAATGGGTATCCCCGCAGGTATGCTCATCGCAAAGTTCGGTTACAAGAAGACAGCTCTTATCGGTCTTGCAATCGGTATCGCAGGTATCCTCATCCAGTGGTGTAGCGGTATGCTCGATGCACAGTCAAACCTCGGTCTCGTGTTTGCAGTTTACCTCATCGGTGCATTCATCGCAGGTCTTTGCATGTGTATCCTCAACTGTGTTGTAAACCCCTTGCTCAACCTTCTCGGTGGTGGTGGTAACAAGGGTAACCAGCTCATCCAGCTTGGCGGTACATTCAACTCAGCAGCTGCCGTAGCAGTTTACATCCTCATGGGTGCGCTTATCGGTGAGGTTGTTAAGGGTAAGACAGCTATCTCTGACGCAACTCCCGCGTTGATGATTGCTATCGCTATCTTCGTAGTTGCTTTCATCGTTATCATGTTTACAAAGATCGATGAGCCCGAGCAGACACCTGTTGACTTGAGCCTTATCAAGGGTGCTATGTCATACCGTCACTTCGCTCTCGGTACATTGGCAATCTTCCTTTACATGGGCGTTGAGGTAGGTACTCCTACATACGTTATCACATACCTTACAGACTTCGGCGTATCTGCTTCACAGGCAGGTCTTATCGCAGCTATGTACTGGTTGATGATGGGTGTTGGTCGTCTTACAGGTGCAAGTATCGGTGGCAAGATCAGCAGCCGCACTATGCTTGCAACAGTTGCAACAGCAACATTGGCACTCGTTCTCTTCGGTATGTTCGCTCCCGAGTCAATCCTCGTTAATGTTCCCGGTATCAACTGGAACACAATGGAGGTTATGTGGGCTGAGGTTCCCGTAGGTATCTTCGCATTCCTTCTCGTTGGTCTCTGCACATCAGTTATGTGGGGTTCAATCTTCAACCTCGCTGTTGAGGGTCTCGGCAAGTACACAGCTATCGCTTCAGGTATCTTCATGACAATGGTATTCGGTGGTGCTCTCTTGATTCCTTTCCAGGGCTTCATCGTTGACGTTGCAGGTGTAATGTCAAGCTACTGGGTAATCGTAGCAGGTGCAGCATACATCCTCTTCTACGCTCTCGTAGGTTCAAAACCCGCAAAGAAATAATTTTTAAACAAACATATTTTCTAACTTTATAAACTTTTATATACCATGGATATAGAATTTGTAAGAAGTCGCTTCATCAAACACTTCGACGGCACAACAGGTAGCATCTATGCTTCTCCCGGTCGTATCAACCTCATCGGTGAGCACACAGACTACAACAACGGTTTCGTATTCCCCGGTGCTGTAAACAAGGGCATCATGGCTGAAATCAAGGCTAACGGAACTGACAAGGTTTGCGCTTACTCAATCGACGAGAAAGACTATGTAGAGTTCGGTTTGAACGAGGAGGATGCTCCCCGTGCTACTTGGGCAAGATACATCTTCGGTGTATGCCGCGAGATGATCAAGCGTGGTGTTCCTGTGAAGGGCTTCAACACAGCATTTGCTGGTGATGTACCCCTCGGTGCAGGTATGTCTTCATCAGCTGCATTGGAGAGCACATTCGCTTTTGCTATGAACGATATGTTCGGCGACAACAAGATCGACAAGTTCGAACTTGCTAAGGTTGGTCAG
>SUXT01000098.1 GCA_015060835.1 Bacteroidales bacterium | reverse complement strand
TGCTCTCGGCATAGTGCAAATGAATTTGCCCTCTGCTCTCGCTTGCACAAACTTTCGCCTTTATCCAAAAGTCATTGACGCCGTCTGCCTAAAAGCTTAATGCGCATCAATGAACCTATCAATGAAAAAAGGGGGCTTGTACTGACTTGAATCTTTAATTTAAAACAGTTTAAATAAGTTTACCGGACAGCAATAACTTTTTTTATAGGAAAACTTTAATATATGAATTCACATCGCTAATACACTATAACCTAACAAAAGTGTATAAAAGCATTTCAATTTGCAACAGGACGAACGGATCTACCGACCTCACGCGAATCATCTTCTAAATCGCAACCATCTAAATAAGCATTTTTAAAAGCAGATAAACAATAAGCAGAAGTGCAAGTATAATAAAAACTTTTATTTAATTCCGAAGACCAAAGCTCCATGTTCGATAAATTCAAACGTTATGCACTATGACATACGGTAATAGCGATTACTATACTTTAGAAGCATTTTAAGATGCTTCTAAAGTATAGCGTCAATCCAAGAATTCTTCCACTACATTAGATATGTTTTGAAAGAACATAATATAGTAGATAGGTATATAAATAATACCATCCTCTACATAAACCTTCTGTTCGTTTGACAACACGTACGCCTTCTTGATATTATACTCACTATTCGACAAGAACTTATCCAAAGCGCTATGCACAGTATAATCCTTGCCGGATTTCACTTCAATAGGGATATTTGACAGATTATCAGCATCATCAATCAAATAGTCAACCTCTCCATTCTTCTTATTATCATAATAATACAAATCATAGCCGTGCGCCTTTAGCTCTTGGGCGACAACTGTCTCATACACCGATCCGAGATTTATACTTTTTATATCCGTCATTACCGCTTTGATATTATTACGATAGAATATACCGGACAAGATACCGACATCATTCAAATAGAGTTTAAGCAAGTTCTTTCCGCTATTTTCCACTAAAGGATATGTAGGCGTACTTATAGCTTTGACCTCTAATGATATGCCAGCAGAAATAAGGTAATCAAACTCATCTATATAGTCATCACTTCTTTTCCATTTCTTATCTTCAATATCCTTAATAACAACTCTTTTTTTCTTGTTTTCGAGATTTGAAGGTATCATATCAAAAATGCGGCGTATCTTCAACTTCTTGTTATGATCCTCTTCGTATTTAGATGCATCTACACCATATAACTCATGCGCTTCGCGTTGGATAGACCTGAATTCAATGACATTACGGCTTTCGACAAATGTCTCCACGGCCTTTGGCAATCCACCGACCAAAAGATATTTCTTGAAAAGGTCCATCATCTTGCCATGCATTGCATCTGACAGCGACTCTTGTTTATTAAAACTCTCCCTCATGGACTCTATCGCATCTCTGCCTACACCGTTGGCATACAGGAACTCCTCAAAATCCATAGGGTACATATGTTGCACATCTAAACTTCCAATAGGCACAGACTGAGTATTCTTCAATGCAATTCCAAGCAAAGAGCCACTTGCAATATAAGTGAATCTTTTCTCCTTCATCAGAAATTTCACAAGAGTGAGAAGATGATCATACGCTTGTATCTCGTCAATGAATACAAGTGTATTTTCATTCTCTCTCATCTTATCACCTGCAACGAGACTCAGAGCCATATAGAAATCTTTTGTTGTTTTCGCATCTGCGAAAATCCTATCACCCAACTTATCCTCTTCCATATTTATCTCAATATAGTTAGAGAACATTTTTTGTCCTACGTGGCGGATGATGTACGTTTTTCCTATCTGTCGGGCGCCATCAATCAACAGCATTCTGTCAGAATCTGAAGAAAGATATTCTTCGATGCATTTTGTAATCTTTCTGAATAACATATTACAGTCTATTTGTTGATGCAAATATAATACATTTTCAGGGAAAGGTGCGTTTTCACACAAAAAACCGCATCAAAAAGGTGCATTTTCCTATAAAAACCAACGCTTAAAAGGTGCGTTTTCCTAAAACACGCTCTATGATATGGCTCCCCAATGACGATTGTTGCGCTTTTTGATTTCGGCAAGGCGACGCCACAGCACTCTGTTGTGCTCTTTGTTGCAGTCGGGGTCGTCGTCGACAATGGCGCGGGCAATGTCGCGCACATACTGCAACAGTTGTTCGTCACGCGAGAGGCTGGCAATCTTCAGGTCGAAGGCAATGCCGCTCTGCTGTGTACCCTCAATGTCGCCGGGGCCGCGCAGTTTGAGGTCGGCCTCGGCAATTTCGAAGCCGTCGTTGCTGCCTGTCATTATCTCCATGCGTTTGCGGGTATCGTCGGAGAGTTTTTCGCCGGTTACAAGGAAGCAGTAGGATTGTTCGCCGCCGCGCCCTACCCTGCCGCGCAGCTGGTGAAGCTGCGAGAGGCCGAAACGCTCGGCATTCTCTATCACCATTATTGTTGAATTGGGGACATCCACTCCCACCTCTATCACTGTCGTTGAGACCAGGAGACGTGTTTCGCCCGATGAGAAGCGCTGCATCTCCGCATCCTTCTCTTTGGGTTTCATTTTGCCGTGCAGTTTACCAATCTTATAGTTGCAGAAGCGGTTGCATAGTTGCAGATAGCCCTCCTCAAGATTTTTGAGGTCTATCTTTTCGCTCTCTGTTATCAGCGGGTAGACTATATATGCCTGGCGGCCGGCTTGCAGTTGTTTTTCGATGAACGAATAGACCTCTGTGATGCGGTTGCGGAATATGTGGCGGGTGGCAATTGGTTTGCGGCCGGGAGGAAGTTCGTCTATCACCGAGACTTCGAGGTCGCCGTATAGTGTCATTGCGAGGGTGCGGGGGATGGGGGTTGCCGTCATCACCAGCACATGTGGCGGAATGCGGCTCTTTGTCCACATTTTAGCACGTTGCACAACTCCGAAACGGTGCTGTTCGTCGATTACCACAAGACCGAGACGGGAGAAATTCACATTATCCTCAAGCACGGCATGGGTGCTTACGAGAATGTCTATCTCACCTGAAAGAAGGGATGCGAAAAGCGGCTCGCGCTCTTTCTGCTTTGTGCTGCCGGTGAGCAGCTCCACGCGGACAGGGAGTCCTGCAAGCATACGTTTGAGTGTGGAACAGTGCTGTTCGGCAAGAATTTCTGTCGGAGCCATCATGCAGGCCTGGTAGCCGTTGTCTTTAGCCAGAAGCATGGCGAGCAGTGCCACAAGTGTCTTTCCGCTGCCTACATCACCCTGAACGAGACGGTTCATCTGTATGTTGCGGTTTACATCGCGCCTTATTTCGCGCACGACACGCTTCTGCGCCCCTGTAAGTTCAAACGGGAGATTCTCGCTGTAGAAGCGGTTGAACATATCCCCGACCTTTGTAAAGCTGTAGCCTGCGTATTTGTGGCGACGCTCTTTTGAATAGTGGAGTATTCCAAGCTGTATGTAGAAAAGTTCCTCGAATTTAAGGCGGTACTCGGCACGACGAAGTTCGTCTGTATTTTTGGGAAAGTGTATCACGCGGAGAGCTTCGTGAAGAGGCATCAACTTGTATTTCTGAAGAATGTAGGGGCTGAGGGTCTCCTCCATCTCTCCCTTTATCAAGGAGAAGAGATTAGAGGTGAGCTTCGCCATTGCCTGCGAATTGAGCCCGCTGCGCTTCATGCGCTCTGTAGTGTTATAGAATGGTTGCAACCCCATCGAGGAGAGTTGCATGGTCTCTGCGTCGTCAATGTCGGGGTGTGCGATGTTTGCGCGACTATTGAAAATGGTGGGTTTGCCAAAGATTACATATCTCTTTCCGAGTTTGTATTTGGACTTTACGAATTTTATTCCCTTGAACCATACAAGGTCGACAAAACCTGTACCGTCTGTGAAGTGAGCCACAAGCCTGCGCGAAGCTCCCTCGCCCATCTCTTCGAAGCTGCGTATCTCGCCGCAGAGCTGAATATGGGGCTGTTGGCCGTCTATTTCACTTACTTTGAAGAGGCGGCTGCGATCGACATATTTATATGGAAAATAGTACAAGAGGTCGTACAGGGAATATATATTCAATTCTCTGTTGAGGAGCGATGCACGCTGTTCGCCTACTCCGGGAAGATATTTTATGTCTCTGGTTGTTGCGTCAAGCATTCGACGATTGCCTTTGCGAGTACAAAATCAAACGGGGTTGTTATTTTAATATTTTCGCGGTTACCTTCCACAATGTGCACAAATTCACCCATTGCCTCTACTACCGAAGCGTCGTCGGTAAACTGCTCAAGGTAGCGCTGCTCGTATGCTTTGCGCAGGATGGAGAGTTTGAACACCTGCGGTGTCTGCACCAAGCGGTATCTGTCGCGGGGTACGGACTCTGTAGCACCTTGTCCGCCTATGAAGCGGCGCATACTGTCGTGTACGGCCACCACGGGAATTACTGCACCGTTGATGGCTGCTTCGCGGAAGAGTTCGTCATAGACCTTCATTGCGAGGAAGGGGCGCACACCGTCGTGCACTCCTACAAGCGCCTCTTCGGGTTCCTCTATTGCAGCGAGACCGTTCTGCACCGAGTGGAAGCGTGTGGTGCCGCCTGTAACCACCTTCACGGGTATTGTGAATGAGTATTCGGCGCAGAGTTCGTCCCACAACTGCAACTGCTCTTTCGGGAGCACCAATATTATGCGCAGGGTTACATCCATTGCGCAGAGGTTCTCTATTGTTGTCATCACCAACGGCTTGCCATTGAGCAACATAAATTGTTTGGGCACGTTGCTTCCCATGCGGAGACCTTTGCCGCCGGCTACTATTATTATATATCTTTTCATAGGTCGTTGAAGCGCATTTGTTCACGTATGAGGGCCACAGCATCGGCACCGCAGAGATTTTCTACTATTGCAAAGCCGAATTCGAATGATGCGGCGGGACCGCAGGCTGTTATTATATTGTCGTCCTGCTCAACTGCGGATGCGGTGTATTTAGCGCCTGCAAGGTCGCCTTCGCAACCGGGATAGCAGGTGGCACGACGGCCTGCAAGAAGACCGATGCGGCCGAAGACCATAGGTGCCGCGCAAATGGCAGCAATTATGCGTCCCGCTTCGCAGGTTTGTGCAAGCAGTGTGCGCAGGGGCTCAAAGGCTGAGAGATTCTCTGTGCCTTGAGAACCACCGGGAAGCACAAGCGCATCGGCATCCGAGTAATCCGAATCGCCGAAAAGCGTGTCGGCCTCTACGTTTATGCCATGAGCCGAGGATACTGTCTTGCGTCCCATGATGGAGACTGTTACTACATTTATGCCTGCGCGACGCATTACATCGGCAGGGGCAAGGGCTTCGACTGTCTCAAAGCCGTCAGCGAGGAACATATATACTTTGCTCATAGCTTTTTAGGTATTATTTCAGTTTAAAATAGTATGTTATTGTACCCGACTGGTTGTTTACCGAGGATACATTATTGAAGACTGCCTGGCGGGCGGCCTTAAGGGCTGCCTGACGGAGCGCAGTGCTCGATGTTACTGTGCGGCGGTTGATTTCGGCATTTATAACCCGACCGTTGGGGGCTACGGTTATCGTTACTATAACGCGTCCCTCCTCCTGAGTGTTGTACTGCGGAACCGGCAATGAGCCTACAAGGTTACGGCCTGCAAGGTCGAATGTTCCATAGCCGCCGAGTCCTTTTGTTACTCCGCTCGATTCGTTGCCGCTTGTGGAACCTTCGTTTCCGGTGCCCTCTGTGGCTGAACCGCTGTCCTTCATGGTTGCTCCCTTGCCGAAGGCACTCGATATTTTGGCATTTGCTTCACGGGCTATTCTTTCGGCCTCCTGACGTTTGCGCTCAGCTTCCTGAGCTTTGCGTTCCGCCTCTATCTGTTCAGGAGTCTTTTCAGGTTGCTTGGGTGCATCCTTTTTCTTCTCTTCGGCGCTGTTAAGGTCAACAGTCTTTTCCTCTGTCTGCGTAATCAGCGGGTCGGCAGGGCTTTTCACCGGCTTGACAACTGTGGGCTTGGGCGCGGGCTGAGGTGCCACTTTCACCTCTGTGTAGCTGTATGCATCGCCTTTGGCACGCTCCACATTGCCAAGAACTACGGGGACTCCCTCCTCCTCTTGCTGCAGTGGTTTTTCTATCACCACAAAGAGGAGTATCAACAGCAACAGAAGGTGCGCTATAATCGTACCTGCTATTCCATGTATCTGTTCTTTTTTGAGCTGTTTCATCGTCTCTTCTTGTCGGGGCGGCGTGTGGCAAGCACCATTTTGAAGTTATTTTCGTTGGCTATGTTAAGCACATTCACTATTTCTCTGTAGGGTACGCTTTCATCGGCATAGAGCGCCACATACATTTCGGGCTCCTTTTCGGCACAACCTTGCAGGAAGGCTGTTATCTCCTCTACTTCGATGGGCATTTCATCCTCGTTGCCGAATGCAGAATAGTAGTTCAACTGTTTGTCGATGATTATTCGTGCCAACGGCTTTGCCGATGTCTGCTTGCTGCCCTGTGGCAAAAGCACTTTTATGGCATTCGGGGTTACCATCGTCGATGTTATCATGAAGAATATCAACAACAGGAAGATAATATCTGTCATTGAGGACATCGAGAAGGTCTCTATTGTCTTTGTCTTTCTCTTCAGCATGGCTTACGGTTTTAAAGCTCTTTCTTTTCGCGTACAATCTCCATGAAAGAGATAATCTCTGCCTCAAGGTCGTTCTGCACCTTGTCGACAAGCGCTACAAGGTAGTTGTATGCAAAGATGGCGATAATGCCGACGATAAGACCGCCTACGGTGGTAATCATCGCCTCGTAGATACCGCCTGAAAGGAGTGATACATCAATATTGTTTCCTGCGTTTGCCATTTCCCAGAATGCGCGTACCATACCTGTTACTGTTCCCAAGAAACCTATCATGGGGGCTACGGCTGCGATAGTGGAAAGAATGGGAAGACCCTTTTCGAGGTTGGCAATTTCGAGATTGGCACTGTTGTCTACACTCTCGCGGATGGAGGATGCAGAGAAGTCGAAACTCTTCACGCCCTTCTCGATTATACGCGAAAGGGGAGTATTCTCGCTGCGACAATAGTTGGCAGCAGACTTCAGATCGTCGTCCTTGATGTTGTCGTGGATGCGATCCATGAAAAGGGGATTGCGTTTCATTGCATTGCGCAGTGTGGAGAAACGCTCGAAGAATATATAGATTCCTATTATTGACAGCAATGCCAATACTATCATTATCCAACCGCCCTTTACGGCAAGTTCAAATACGTTCATTCCCTCTTCGGCTGTTACCTCGGTAAGCGCCATAATCGAATCCTGTGCTACTGTTGCAGCTTGTGCAAGAATTGTCATTAAAACCATAGCTTTCTGTTTATTATTTCTTTATCAAACATTTTTTGTATTCTGCAATTGTCTTTTCGAAGCCCATATAGAGTGCGTCGCACACAAGGGCATGACCTATTGACACCTCGTCCACCCAGGGAATCATGTCGGTAAAATAGGTGAGATTCTCAAGACTGAGGTCGTGGCCTGCGTTAAGCCCCAATCCTAGCTGGCGTACACGGCGGGCAGTCTCCACAAAAGGCTCTATGGCCTGTTCGCGGTTGCGGGAGTATGCCTCGGCATAGGGGCCGGTGTAAAGCTCTACCCTATCGGTTCCGGCCTTAGCCGCGTATTCTGCCATACGGCTGTCAGCATCAATAAAAATGGAACTTCTGATACCTGCGGCACGAAGGTCATCGAGTATCTCTCTGAGAAATTCCTGCTCGGCAACCGTATCCCATCCGTGATTGGAAGTAAGCTGGTCGGGTTTGTCGGGGACAAGGGTTACCTGATCGGGCTTGGCCTTGAGCACAAGATCCATAAATTCCTTTGAGGGATAGCCCTCGATGTTGAATTCGGTACGCACAACGGCACGCAAAGCAGGGACATCGGCACGACGGATGTGTCTTTCATCGGGGCGGGGATGGATGGTTATTCCATCGGCTCCGAAAAGTTCGCAATCCTGTGCCACCTGCAAAAGGTTAGGGGTGTTGCCGCCACGGGCATTTCTTATCGTGGCCACCTTGTTTATGTTCACACTTAACTTTGTCATCTTATAAAATGCTTTCTACACGCCGCCAAATGCGGCGAAATTATCTCCAATTTCGTATTTTACGCAAAAGTACGACAAAATATGCAAATTAAGATGATAATTTATCTTAATTTTGCAGACGAATAAGTGGAAGATATTATTTATTCTGTTTACAAGGAGACAGAAACCGAGTACAAGAACCACACAAGTACAAAAAGATGAAATTTGCTATATTCGGTAACCGACACCAATCTAAAAAATCGGAAAACATCGACAAGCTGTTCGCTGCTATCAACGAATGGAAAGACAGCTTCTACATCGACCGTTCCTTCTACGAATACTTGCTCGAAGAGGACAAACTCTTCATGCAGCCCGAAGGAATAATCGATGGCGACGACTTCGACGCGGACATAGCCATCAGCTTCGGCGGAGACGGAACATTCCTGCGTACAGCCAAGAGGGTAGGTTCAAAGAACATCCCCCTATTGGGTATAAATGCCGGACGATTGGGATTCCTTACGTCATATTCGGCAAACAGGGTATCAGAACTGTTCGAATATCTCCACCGCGGGGAATACAGTATAGAGGAGCGTGGCGTAATAAAGGCAGAGGCCTCGGACAAGGAACTTGCAGACAGCCCCTATGCCCTCAACGAAATTGCTGTGATGAAGCACGAAAATTCATCAATGATAAGCATAGAGGTATCTCTCGATGCAAAAGATTGTATTACATATCAGGCGGACGGTCTTATAATCGCTCCCCCATCGGGCTCCACCGGATACTCGCTAAGCGCAGGCGGCCCCATCATCGCCCCCGATGCCAATGTATTTGTGCTCACCCCCATTGCTTCGCACAGTCTGAACGCCCGCCCTGTAGTAGTAAATGACAACACACGCATCACACTGAAGGTTACCAGCCGCAGCCACAACTATCTTGTAGCCATCGACGGCCGCAACGAAAGCTGCAATGAGGAGACCACTCTCACACTCGGCAAGGCTGATTACAAAATCAAGATTATCAGAATCAAGGGGCAGACATTCTTCAAAACCCTCCACGACAAGATGATGTGGGGCGCAGATATACGCAACTGATGCCTTCCATACAACAGTAAGAGATTATATAAAATGATTATGCGATATTATACCTAAAAAGTACAACCCCATCCTTCAATGGATAAAAAACTATTCTAAAAAGTTCCTGCCCTTAAAGGGGAGGTGGATTCAAAAACGACAGTTTTTGAAGACGGAGGGGTTTTCCTCGCGTAGTATGGTTTATTGTAGTACGATGGGTTAAGAACCCCCTCCGAACTTTTTTCCGAGAAAAAAGTTCTCGTCCCCCTTTAAGAGGGACAGCTTTTTT
>SUXT01000097.1 GCA_015060835.1 Bacteroidales bacterium | reverse complement strand
TTCAAGGAGATTACAAAATATTTACATAAGATAATTTACTAATTTTTAATAATTTAACAATGAGTCAAAGGTTGGTTTTCAACTACTGATTCGCATTATTAATGATTCTTTTCAAACTCCTTCATGCAGGCAACAAGTTCCTCAACAGCCTCGATGGGGAGCGCATTGTAGCAAGATGCACGGAAACCTCCGATTGAACGGTGTCCCTTGATACCTACCAATCCTCTTGATGTGGCAAATGCCATGAAATCAGCCTCAAGTTCCTTGTACTCCTCGCTCATCACGAAGTCGATGTTCATATAAGAGCGATCCTCAATGTCGGCAGTACCGCGGAAACACTTGTTGCGGTCGATCTCGTTGTAGAGCATCTCGGCGCGTACAGCCGCACGACGCTGCATTTCGGGCACACCACCCTGAGCCTTTATCCAACGGAGGTTGCAAAGCGCAGCGTAGATGGGGAACACAGGAGGAGTGTTGAACATTGACTCGCCGGCAATGTGTGTGCGGTAGTCGAGCATTGTAGGAATAGTGCGTGATACCTTACCGAGCGCATCATCCTTTACAATTACGAAAGAAACACCTGCGGGAGCAAGATTCTTCTGTGCACCGCCATAGATACAAGCGTACTTACTCACATCAACAGGGCGTGAGAATATATCGGATGACATATCCGCAATAAGAGGGATGGGAGAATCAATATCCTTGCGAATCTCAGTACCGTAGATGGTATTGTTGGTGGTAATGTGCAAATAGTCCGCATCAGTGGGAATCTCATAACCTTTGGGAATGTAGCAATAGTTTCTATCCTTTGACGATGCAATCTCAGCAACCTCACCGAAGAGTTTAGCCTCTTTCATGGCCTTGTTGGCCCAGGTTCCGGTGTTGAGATACACAGCCTTCTTCTCAAGGAAGTTGAAAGGTATCATGCAGAATTCGAGACTTGCACCACCTCCAAGGAAAATCACTGAATATCCCTCGGGAATATCCAACAGTTCCTTGAAAAGAGAAACAGCCTCGGGAATTACTGGCTGAAAATCTTTTGAACGATGACTGATTTCCAATATAGATAGACCAATTCCATTAAAATCCGATACAGCTTGAGCTGCCTGCTCAATTACTTCAGCCGGCAAAATCGAAGGGCCGGCATTAAAATTATACTTCTTCATATTTTATATCTATTAACAAATATGTTTAAACTTCTTAATTATCGTTTGACAAGGTCGCAAAGGTATCCAATCTTTTTTAAAAAACAAAATTTAAAGAAAAATTATGCAAAGATTTTATTACATTTGCTTCACACCTGTGTAATAATACTACATTTGTGTATTATTTTATCTCCTCGATGATGGTTTTTATACCCTTTATCTTCTCATTGGCAACAGCGCGGAGCAACGGCTTCACCCTTTCGCTGCGCACCGCTACATAAGAATAACGGTCAAAAACAACAATGGTTCCAAGCTCATTCTGCTTTGCACCACCCTTTTTCATAAAGAATCCGGCAATGTCGCCGCGACTGATTTTGTCCTTTTTGCCTTTTCCCACATAAAGCACACTCCACGGTGCCCTCACAGGCATGGGAACGGGTCTTTTGAAGTCAAACTCCGGCAAACCCTGCGGGACATATTCGGGCAACGAACCGCCCTCGATGTGAAACAGATAGACATTACCTTCGGCATCCCATCGCGCAGTACGGCCATTGCGATGAATATAGCTCTCTTCGTTAACCGGACGCTGATAATGGACAACGTGCCGGACATCGGGAATATCGAGTCCACGCGATGCAACATCCGTACAGACAAGCACCACAGCACAACCGCTCCTGAATTTGTACAGTGCAAGTTCGCGCTGTTTCTGCTCCATTCCTCCGTGATAAGCTACAACTGAAAGACCCTTCTTTTTCAGGAAAGCATATACATCGTCAACCATTTCGCGGAAATTGCAGAACACAATGACCGCCTCGCCATGCAACAGCATGAGCATAGTAGAGAGAGCATCAAGACGCCTCTCCTGAGTGCTCTTGACAACATAAAAAGCTGTTCGCTGCTGAGGTTTTTCGGCAACATCGGTAAAATCAATCTTCACACATGCATCCGGCTCAACAAACGCCGAAAGTTCATCAGAGTCGGTAGCCGAAAAGAGCATATTACGTTCAACAAAGGGCATACTCTTCTGAAGATTCTCCATCTCCTCGCGGAAGCCAAGTTCCAAAGACTTGTCAAATTCATCGAGTATAAGCACCCTTATGCTGTCGCAACAGAATGTGCCGCGTGCTATATGGTCGTTCAATCGTCCAGGAGTAGCAATAATAATAGGAGGCACCGCACCCTTTATCTGTGCAGCCTCCTCGCTTGCAGGCCGCCCGCCATGCAGACAGACTGCTTTTATACCGGTAGACATCTTCTTCCACACATCGGCTACCTGTCGTGCAAGTTCGCGTGTGGGTAGAACCACTACCGCCTGAACCTCGTTACGTTCACCATCCAGCATCTCCAGCATAGGCAACAGGAAAGCAAGCGTCTTTCCCGTACCGGTAGGAGAAAGTGCAACAATATCTCCACCCTCACGAAACTGTCTAAGCACCGCCTGCTGCATATTGTTAAGTTCATCAATCGACAACGCCGCAAGCGCAGCACTCTGTTTCGGACTCAATTCCACTATATTATTTTCCTCCATTATATATACCTTTCAAAATGAATTTGCAAAGATAGTGAAAGGCGAGAGAAGAAAAAAACAAGTTTACTTGATTTTTTTATTCCGAGCCGCATCCTATCTTAGAGGTTTACCTCAAAATAGTGAAAGGCGAGAGAAGAAAAAGCAAGTTTACTTGTTTTTTATTCCGAGCCGCATCCTATCTTAGAGATTTATCTCAAAATAGTGAAAGGCGAGAGAAGAAAAAACAAGTTACTTGATTTTTTTATTCCGAGCTATTGTTGTCCGATAAATTTTTATCCTGCTTATGTTTTGAACTCCTCCGTCTTCAAAAACAAGTTTTTGAATCCACCTTCTCTTCAAGAGGAGGAATGTAAATTCCTGAAACTTAAAAAAGCTGTCCCTCTTTAAGGGGGACGAGAACTTTTTTTTCTTAAAAAAGTTCGGAGGGGGTTCTTAACCCATCGTACTACAATAAACCATACTACGCGAGGAAAACCCCTCCGTCTTCAAAAACTGTCGTTTTTGATTGGCCTCGCAAAGCTCGGCACTCCTTTGGAAAGCTAAAGCTTTCGTCGTCGCAAACATTGCTTATTACGCAATGTCCCCTTTAAGGGCAGGAACTTTTTAGAATAGTTTTTTATCCATTGAAGGATGGGGTTGTACTTTTTAGGTATAATATCGCATAATAATTTAAAATAAAATTCAAACAGCTTCTAAAAACAGCCACCCCTCAGGCAATCATCTTCTCGCGCTTGAGATAAGCAATTATAGCCTCCTCAATCAACCTGTGCCCCTCCTCATTGGGGTGAATACCATCCTCGCAAAGATAATCGCTGTAATTCCTGCGCTCAAGAAACACCGAAGTAATGTCAATTACGGGCGTGTGTGTAAGAACACCGAGACGCATCACCTCCATATTATATCTCTCGTGCCAACGGTCGATATTAAGCACAGAGCCATGCAACCACTTGAGAATATTATCGCCATTAAGTCCGCGAGAAAGGAATTTGAAATATCTCACCGGGTCCAGCACAGGCAAAGTAAGCAGCACAGGACGCACACCCATAGCCTTGACTGTGGAAATAAGTTCATGGTATTTTTCCCCAAACTGGTCGATGGGAACATTAGGCTGATGGAAATCATCGGGACGGCTGGAAATTTCAGCCCAATTATAATCGCAATCGTTCCCGCCATACTCAAAAAGCACATAGTCGGCAGCCTTTATTCTATCCGCGTGTCTCTGCACAAACTTCATACCATGAGTAACCCTGCCGCCGAACCGCGCATAATTTTCAAGTTCTATACCCAAACTTCTGCGGCAGCGGGCAGCAAAGCCCATATCACTGATCTTATATTTTATACTATCCTCGGGAGAATGCTCCTTGTCAACCACAATGCCCTTCATGACCGAATCACCGAAGAGACACACATTTTTCACTGCACCGTTAATCGCAAATTCCATATCTGTTGTTGTTTTTTACTTTTACGCCGCAAAAGTATGCACAGAAGCAACATAAGCAAAAAAACAAGAGACTATACACGGCGATAGTGGCCAAATAACCTATTTGTGGGTGAAAACTGTTTATTTGGGGTGAAATTTGCAACTATATATGGTACTCAAAGACACAAAAACACCTTTCAACCGCCTTAGATAATAGGCAGAAGAAAGGTGAATGTTACTAAAAAAATCAGCTTACCACATCCCTGATAAGCACAAGATCGCTGAAGCCCACACCTTTTGCAAGCAACACTTTCCTGTCGCCCAAAAGAGCCTCAGAAAATTCGTCCGAATCCTTGCACAATGTATAAGCATTCCTGTAATACTCTATCGCCTTGACACTGTCGCCACATACAAGTTCCACATGACCGGCATTCAACCAATCCTGCATTATACGCTCAGGCGAAGCAAGCAACTTATCGTAATACTTGCGCGCACGCTCGTAATTGTCTGTAATGAAAGAGTACCAGGCTATAGCCCGCAAACATCTCTGCGACTGTGCGTCAAGGTACTCTACCTTGAAGAAACGTTGGAAAGCCTCATCGTACCTCTTAAGCGCAGCAAGCAATTCACCTGTCTGCATAAGTATGGTACAATTTTCGGGAGCCAATTTTTCGGCCTGCAAATAATAAGGCAAAGCAGCCTTTGAATTACGGTTCATTCTGTAACATTGGGCAATATGCCGCACAGTCCACAAAGAATCGGGAGCCACGACATCGGCCTTCAGGTAATATTCAAGCGCCTCGCCATACTCGGCAGCCTTCTGCTTGCAATATCCCATCTTCTGATAGAAGAGTGCATCACACTCCTGCTTCAATGCACCTTTCTCTATGTCGCGTCCCACTGCAAAAGCCTCGGAATAATACTCCTTCTGCACAAGATAACTGAAAATATTCATCCAAATTTCAGGCCTGCGCAAATGTGCACCCAACGATTCATCATCAAGCAGATTAAGCGAAAGCGTAAACGGGTCCACAAAATCCTTTTTGAAAGAGGCGAGCTTAAAGAACCTGTAAAGGTCCTGAATATATCTGTTACTCATAAGCTCCTCTTCGACCTTTCGAGGAATTTCGGGGTTAATCATAGCAGCATCAATATTCTGCCCTTCCATCTGTTGCATAAGCATGGAGCGCTGCTCCTCAGGCACCTGCTGCACAGTAAATGCAAAAGAATACTTGTCGCTGTTACAGAAGAACTTCGAATCGAACAGATTCCTCAGCACCAAGCGTCCCGTAGCCTCTCCCTCGCCTGCAAACATAGCAGAGACAGCCGAATTGTTCATATCGAACGGGCGGAACCAATTGGCCATTTCGTTGAAGAAAGGATAATGCTTCAACTGCGAGAAAGTGCTCATATAGACATCGGCACCCTCAATCTGCCATTGTGCCATTTCGTCCAGTTTGCTCTTGATCTCATCCTTTTTCACCCACGACTCCCATTCGGGATTCATACCTTCCTGTTCAAACTCCTTTTCAAGGTCTACACCCAGTTTCACATTGCGGAGGTTAGGGTTCTTGAGCATTGCCGGAATAATCTCCTCGCGCATCTTACGGTCAATTTTCTGTGTCTCGCGACTGCGCAGAAGTTGCATCTGCACATTGAACAGCCGTGTGCCAAAGGATGGAATCTCTCCAAGCAGTTCCAATCGGCTTTTCAACTCAGGATAATACTCTATCCTGTAACTGTTCATGAACGTAACAATTGCAAGCCCGACCAATGCCCTCAGCGACACCACTGCATCCTCGTTGGCACATGCCGAACAGAGCAGAAGAGCCTTCTGCGGATCAAAGATTTTCATAAGTCCCAATGTTACGGCACTCACGAACATAGCCTTATCATTGATATCCGTCTCAATGTCGGACAAGAAATTTTCAGCTTCGGCAAGTTCGCCACTGCTCCACGCCCCTCTACTGAATATATACATGAACATCTCGTTCGATGCCTCTTCGTGCTTGCGGGCAAGTTCTCTTGCCGATGAGGCATCGCAGTCGGGCATCATATTCATCACAGCCCTGTTGACAGAATATTCGCGCAATCGGGCATGATACTGTCCCAAACGTTTCTCCTCCTTGAACTTGCGGCGCATCTGGCAATACACGCTTACAGAGCGCTCCGAGAGGCGGGCTGCCGCAATTTCGTCGTTCAACAGGAGCATCTTTCCAATAAATTCATTGTGAAGCGCAGCACGGTTGGCATCGGCAACACCCTTGCCCATATATTCGAGCATATAACCGTACACCCTCTGAATCTCAATGAAACGGTCGCGCAAATCCCAATTGCCGAGAGAATCAATCTCCTCGGACAGCAATCCGATAGCCTGTTTCAGCCTCTTGTCGCGCAACAACATTCCGACCTTTCGCTGTATTTCGTTTATACGTTTCTCTTCCATCGTACTTTTAGAGAGGTTCTTTTACATTCTAAAACGGCATTTCATCGGTGGGTTTGGGAGGCAGAATATCCATCTGGCTCACAGGTGCCCCATCGGTAATATAATCGGGAAGCGGGGGCAATGGCGCACCCGGCTCTTCGGGCATCGGCGGCGCTGCATTCAGACGAGAGGTCCTCACCATGGGAGCATCTCCAACCGGAGCATCCACAAGCGATTCATCATCAAGGTTCATGAAGCGTGCAAATTCGCCACGGAACGCCAGACGGACATCACCTATGGCACCGTTTCGGTGCTTGGCAATGATAATCTCAGCCTTTTTGCGCCAGTCAAAATCGCCATCCTTATAAATGTGGAAATATTCAGGACGGTTCACAAAGAGTACAATATCCGCATCCTGCTCGATGGCTCCCGACTCGCGAAGGTCACTAAGTTGCGGACGCTTACCCTCAACACCTTCACGTCCTTCAAGGTTACGGTTCAACTGACTGAGCGCCATGATGGGAATATTAAGTTCCTTTGCAAGACCTTTGAGCGCACGCGAAATGGTACTGATTTCCTCCTGACGGCTACCCTTGCCCACATTGGCACTCATCAACTGCAAGTAGTCGATGAATATCATCCTCACGCCATGCTCGCGCACCATTCGTCGGGCTTTTGTACGAAGTTCGAAAACCGACAACTGAGGCGTATCGTCAATATAAAGAGGAGCATTTTCCAATGCAGTAATCTTGCTGTCGAGCTGTCCCCATTCATATTTTTCGAGCCTTCCGCTCTTTATCTTATCGCCGGGAATCTGACACACATTGCTGATGAGACGCTGTACCAACTGCACACTTCCCATCTCAAGCGAAAACATTCCCACCGGGATTCTCTGGTCTACTGCCATGTTGCGTATCATGGAGAGCGCAAAAGCTGTCTTACCCATAGCAGGACGCGCAGCAAGGATTATAAGGTCGGTATTCTGCCATCCGGCAGTAATCTTGTCGAGAGCATGATAACCGCTACTGATACCGCTGATACCGCTGGTATTCTTCGAAGCAGTCTGAATATTGGTGTACGCCTCTTTTATAACAGGGTTAATCTGCGTAAAGTCCCTCTTCATGTTGTGGCGCGAAATATCGAAAAGTTCCGCCTCGGCACGCTGCATAAGTTCCTCTACATCAACAGTCTCGTCAAAAGCATCAGTCTGTGTCTTGCTTGTGAAAGTTATTAGGTCGCGTGCAAGTTTCTTTTGCGCTATGATGCGCGCATGGTATTCGATATTCACCGACGATACGACGCGGCTCGTAAGCTCGGTTACATAGAATGGACCGCCCACCTCTTCGAGCGTACCCTTGCGGCGCAAATAGTCGGTTACCGTAAGAATATCGATCGGACGGTCGTTCAGATCCATCTCCCTGATGGCATCGAATATAAGTTGATGGCGCTTGTCGTAGAACGACTCGGCACGCAGCATATCACCCAAACGGCCGATTGCATCGCTGTCGACCATAAGCGCACCAAGCACAGCAACCTCAAGTTCCAATGCCTGAGGCTGCAAATGACCATACTCATTTACCAAAGGAGCAACAGCAGCCTGCTTGCTACGCGGCTTACGTTTAGGGGTATTTGTCTCTTCCATTATATTATATTATATATTGTATAAGCAGTATCAGATAAAAAACAGCTCCTTTCGGGGCTGCACATAATAGTGCAAAAATACGACTAAGCAAGCGCAAAACAAAATAAACTCCTCTGTTTTTTTGTGATTGCATCAGTTTAATGTTAACTTTGTTCCTGAATAAATATAATAATATGGTAACATTTCCCAACGCAAAAATAAATCTCGGCCTCAACATCGTCGAGAAACGCCCCGACGGCTATCACAATCTCGAAACACTCTTCTACCCTATTGCAATAGAAGATGTACTTGAAGCAACACCCCGAAGCGCTGATGCCGACGGCAACTACTCGATAACAATGTATAATGCCCCCTTCGAGGGCAAGAGCGAGGACAATCTTGTAATCAAGGCATACAATGCCCTTGCAGCAGACTTCGCCCTACCCAAACTGGACTTTTACCTCCGCAAGAACATCCCCACCGGAGCAGGATTAGGTGGCGGCTCGGCTGATGCCGCATTTGCCCTTAAGATGATCAACGAAATGGCATCGCTCTCACTAAGCGACGACGAACTTGAAAAGTACGCGGCACGCATAGGAGCCGACTGTGCATTCTTCGTGCGCAACAGGCCGGCATTTGCCACAGGAATAGGAAACATACTCACACCGGCAGAATGTTCGTTGGCCGGCTACTGCCTTGTTCTTGTGAAACCCGATGTACACATATCCACTAAGGATGCATACGCGCATGTAACACCCGAAAAGCCCTCTGTCAGCATCACTGAAATTGTAAAAAGACCGGTTGCCGAGTGGCGCGGTCTGCTGAAGAACGATTTCGAGAAGAGCGTATTTGTAAAATACCCCGAAATTGCAGAAATCAAGGAGAAGCTCTACTCCTTAGGTGCCGAATATGCCTCAATGTCTGGTTCAGGTTCATCATTCTTCGGAATATTCAAGCAGCAGCAGGATGCAAAGGTTATAGAAGAAACATTCGATGGATGCTTCTGCAAAGTGATTTAACTGAAGTAAGAAGCTGTTTATTTTTTCTTGAAAAAATAAAATGACTATCAAATATATTACCTAAAATGCAACGTTGCATTGCAATGTCGGTGGAAATAAGTAACTTGAAAAGTTGTCCCACTTTAAGCTAATCTTTAGACACATCTTTCAGTTTTTAATATTTTGCTAATCTCTTAAAAATAAGAAACTTAAAAAAGCTGTCCCTCTTAAAGGGGGGCAACGCGGAATG
>SUXT01000096.1 GCA_015060835.1 Bacteroidales bacterium | reverse complement strand
TTCGACCACAGCCACGGTCTCACCGACGAATACGACAGGACAAGCTACGGCTATTGTGTAAAGGATCTAACCTACAATTCGGATGGCAGTATCTACAGCAGTTACGAATATGTATGGTTCGAACCTGCCCAAAATTATGTTCTTTTAAAAAGCCAGAGCGAATACAGCAAGAAAGAAGCAACATTCGGCAGCGACTATGTAACATACAAAAGCTACAGCCTTACAGACAACGGAACAGCCATGCTCGAAGAAGAGGAGACACACTACTTCGGCAACAAGACAGGTTCACTGCTAAAATACTACAGCAACGGAGAAATCTCATACGCCACCGGTGAATACTACGAAAAGCAGACCGACACCCCTTCAAAGGGCTACACCACACTCACATATTACCAATACGGCGAATACGAACAAAAATGGCAGCCCATCAGCCGCACCATAACCAGCGGAATGATATACGAGGAATACGGCTGGCAGGAACAGTTCAAAGTAAACTACTCGATAAAGGCCGAGAACTACTACGACGGCGAATGGTTCTTGGAAAACAGCGAAAAAGGCGAATGGCTTTCAAACAACATCTTGAAGACCACAACCTCCTACGACGAAACCACAGAAAATGTCCACTATGCCAAGTATGACGAAAAAGGCGAATACATAGGAGGTGTAACATACAATGCCGACGGCAGCTACATAGTAGAAACATACGGTGCATACGACGAAACAGCCTATGCACTGACCGTATATTACACCTATTACGACGCATCGGGTAAAGAGCAGCGCACAATAGTCCGCAAAACAATAAATGTAAACAACAACGAATCTGAAACCGCTTTTGCGTTCTACCTTAAAGAGGGCGACAAACTCACACCCCTGACCGATTACGAGACAACCACCAGATACGATGTACAAACCCTCAACACAAAATACACCTTCACCGCAGAAGGCATGCCTTTGAGCATAATATACTATATATCAGACAACGATCAGACAGGAGGAAAATACGCACTATACAAAAAGATAGCATACGAATACACCGCAAACGGTTATAAGAAATCGGAATACTACTACTATTACCGTGGCTCGTTCGACGGAACACCCGTAGAAATGCTCGACTGCACAAGCGAATACTGCCTCCTCGACAACGGCACATATCAGTACACAAGCTACGAATACGAAGAGGACGGAACAATAAACTACGGCAGTCGCACCGAGGATACCAAAGATATGGTAAGAAAAACATACAGCTACAACACAGAAAGCAAAACCTTCGACTTTCAATACAAAGAGTGTCTTCCCATAGAAACCAAAGCCGCCGACGGAACAATAACACGCATCGACCGCACCTTCGACGAGAATGACAACATCGTCAATACCGGCAAGAGCGAAGAGTACCGCGACGACAACAAGAGCATGTCCGCCTCTTACTATTGGGACACAGCAGCAAACAAATGGGTAGGCTCCCACAAAAGCTACAGTGAAGAGCAGCGTAATATACACTTCAGCTACTCTGCACCCGTAAACCCCACTACACTCTACAACGACGAATATCTGCCAACAAATGAAAGTCATGTGCAAAATATGCGTACATTCAGCACCTATATCGACTACGAGTGGGACTACGAAACAGACAGTTGGATAAGAGTGTATGGCGAAGAATATGATTTCGACATAAATGACAACATCTTTGTAAGCACACACATAAAATTCGACAGAAATTTCAAAGTAACAACAAAAACCACAATCACCGGCAATGCCGCGAACGGACTTTACGAAAAGCTTGAAGAGGTAAGAACAAAAGAGGACAGCGAATCCAACGAAATAGAAACCACAAGCACTGTATATACATACAAATACAACGCAAACAACATTTTGTCCGAAGAGACGATAGAAACCACAAAGTCCGACGGAACAAAATCAACAGAGCGCACAGTGTATGAATATACCAACTGCAAGGTACACCCCACCAATATTGCCGAAATAGAGGCCGATGGCGAAACAGTACAGGTATCAGGCCTTGCAATCACAGCCGCAGACGATGCACAGCTGGCGCTCTACACTGCCAACGGAGCAAAGGTGGCAGAGGCATACGGAACAATTACTGCACCCCAAGCGGGAATGTATATTGTAAAATGCAACGGCAAAGCCTTTAAAGTAACACTCAAATAAGAAACACCACTCACACACAGAAGCGGCAGAGGCGTTTATACAGACCTCTGCCGCTTCCTTCATTACAGACACACCATGCACCCCCAACTACTCGAATACAATCTCCATCCCGATGTAACAGCCTTCTCCACCATGCGCGACGGAGGAGTGGGCGCCGGCAGATACTCATCGTTCAACATCACCCACTACTGCGGCGACAGCCCCGAAAATGTAGCCGCCAACCGTGCACTGCTGTGCGAAAGGCTTTCAATAGACGACAGTCGTCTTATACTTCCCCATCAGACACACGGCACAGAAAGGCTGATGATAGATGCCACATTTCTCGCCCTTGACAAAGAGGCAAAGGCCGAAAGGCTCAAAGGAGTAGATGCCGTCTACACCCGCGAAGCTGGAATCTGCATAGGCGTCTCCACCGCCGACTGCGTCCCCATACTCATATACGACGACGCCACCCGTACGGCAGCAGCCATCCACGCAGGCTGGCGCGGCACACTTAACCGGATAGTGGAAAAGACAGTCTCGGAAATATCCCCCGACCTTACAAGGGCAAGGGCTGTGATTGGCCCATGCATATCGCTCGATGCATTCGAAGTAGGCGACGAAGTGTACGAAGCATTCAGTAGCGCAGATTTCCCCATGCACCTGATAGCCAAACGCTACACAGAAAAGTGGCACATAGACCTGTGGGAAGCCAACCGTCTACAACTGCTTGCCTGCGGCCTGCGCCCCGAAAATATCATCCTCAGCGGAGTATGCACATACACCTCGCACGACAGATTCTTCTCGGCACGCCGTATGGGAATAAAGTCAGGGCGCATATTCAATGGAATAGTAATAAGATAAATGAGTCCTAAAGGAGTTCCTCCTTTTAAAAGGTAGTTACTCATTGCAAACTTCGTTTTTTGAAACCACCTCCTCATAGACAAGAGGAGGAATATATTACAAATTATTGGTGTCCGGTAAAAATTTCTTCTGCTTGTGTTTTGAACTCCTCCGTCTTCAAAAACACTGTTTTTGAATCCACCTCCTCTTCAAGAGGAGGAATATAAATCATTGAAAATTACTAATATACGACATTCTCCCTCTTGAAGAGGGAGTGCCCGCAGGGCGAGGGAGTTCCAATCATTGACTTAAATTTGTCTTAATAATGAATTTGGGCTTGTAGTTACTTAAATATTGAATTTTAAACGACTTAAATACGTTTACCGGACAGCAATAATTACAAATGCTTTTTACTCATTACACTCAATACAATGCGTAATAAAACAGAACAACACGAAGTTAGCAAGAGTAAATAGCTCCTCCTCTTGGATAAGAGGAGGTGGATTCAAACGCTAAAGCGGTTGAAGACGGAGGAGTTTGAAACTTTTGCTTGTGTTTTCATTCAAACTCCCTCCCCCTTCTAAGCCTCACTTTACGTTCGGCACTCCTTTGGGGAGCTAAAGCTCCCGTCGTCGCAAACATTGCTTATTACGCAATGTCCCTCTTATCCAAGAGGGAGAGTTGTTTCCTTGTTTTTGAAGACATTTTTCAACCTTAGAGTAGGAATATAGAAGCCCGTCAAAGCAGCAGGTGAACAATTCTCCCACCCTCCTTGTTCAAACCAACGATGAACTAAAATAAATATATTATGAGCGAAAGAATAGTTGTAATAGGCAGCTGCAACACCGACATGGTCATAAACATGGAACGGCTGCCGCTTCCGGGCGAAACAATCATCGGAGGCAAATTCTTTATGAACGCCGGCGGAAAGGGAGCCAATCAGGCAGTGGCGGCAGCCCGTCTGGGCGGCAACGTCAGCTTCATGGCAAAGGTAGGCAACGATCACTTCGGCAGCCGCTCCATAGAGCAGTACAAAGCCGAGGGAGTGAATGTGGAACATATTACAGTAGACAACGACCAGCCGTCGGGCGTGGCACTGATAATGGTCGACTCACATGGCGAGAACTGCATAGCCGTAGCATCCGGAGCAAACGCCCTGCTCTTGCCCGCCGATGTCGAACGAGCCAAAGAGATGATAGAGCAAGGCGACATTGTGCTCATGCAGTTGGAGACACCTATGGAGACAGTGGAGTATGCCGCACATCTTGCCCACAAAAAAGGCAAAAAAGTGATTCTCAACCCCGCGCCTGCAATGTCGCTCTCCGACGCACTGCTCGGCAACCTCTACATGCTGATAGCCAACGAAACAGAGACAGAGTTCCTCACCGGAGTGAAAATCACAGACATGGAGAGTGTCTGTCGTGCCGCCGACGTCATCAGCGACAAGGGAGTGAAGAACGTAGTAATCACACTCGGCTCCAAAGGAGCATTCGTCAAAGAAAACGACACCTACCACAAGGTACCCGCCATCAAGGTAAAGGCAGTGGACGCAACAGCCGCCGGCGACACCTTCTGCGGCGCCCTCTGTGTGGCACTTGCCGAACACAAAGGAATACTCGAAGCAGTGGAGTTCGCCAACAAATGTGCCTCGGTAACGGTAACGCGCATGGGAGCGCAGTCGTCGCTACCATATCGTGCAGAGATAGATAAAATGAAGTAAAACAATTAAGAAGCTACATTATGTTTATAGTAGACAATTATCTCCTCGCGGTTATACTCTGCTTCGTTACAATGCTCTGTTGGGGCTCATGGGCAAACACCCAGAAACTTGCGGGCAAGACATGGCGTTACGAGCTCTTCTATTGGGACTACGTGATAGGCATCCTGCTCTTCTCGATAGTGCTCGGCTTCACACTGGGAAGCATGGGCGACGCAGGCCGCAGTTTCGTCGACGACCTCAGGCAGATAACCATAGGCAACTATCTGAGTGCCTTTATCGGCGGAGCAATCTTCAACCTCGCCAACATACTCCTGTCGGCAGCCGTGTCGATGGCAGGACTCGCAGTAGCCTTTCCGCTTGGCGTGGGCATAGCCCTTGTGCTCGGAGTGTTCATCAACTACTTCGGCGACCCCAAAGGCGATGCGACCATGCTCTTCTTCGGCGTAGCACTGGTGATGATAGCCATAATACTCAACGCAATGGCATCCGGAAAGATGGGCGGTGCAAACAGCGGCACAAACAAAAAAGGTGCCATAGTAGCAATACTCGCCGGAGTACTCATGTCGTTCTTCTATCGCTTTGTAGCGGCAGCAATGGATCTCAACAACTTCGAGTCGCCCACACCGGGCATGGCAACCCCCTATTCGGCATTCTTCATCTTCTCGGTGGGAATCTTCGTCAGCAACTTCCTGTTCAACACCATCGTCATGCGCCGTCCGTTCGTAGGCTCCCCCGTCACCTACAAGGAGTACTTCGCAGGACGCCCCGCAACACACCTCGTGGGCATCTTCGGCGGCGTTGTCTGGGGACTTGGAACCGCACTCAGCTACATAGCCGCAGGCAAAGCCGGAGCAGCAATATCTTACGCGCTTGGACAAGGCGCACCGATGGTAGCCGCGTTGTGGGGAATCTTCGTCTGGAAAGAGTTCAAGGGCGCCCCACGCAGCGTCGACATATTGCTCGCCTTTATGTTCGCCTTCTTCATATCAGGCCTCGCCGCGATAATAATTTCAGGCGCAAACTAAGAGAATATTCCATACTTCACGTAAAACCGTACTCCGCAAAGGGTGCGGTTTTACGTTTGTTCGATGTTATTGCAAAGAAGAATACAGCTCTCCCTCTTGGATAAGCTAATCTTTGGACACATTTATTTTAAATCAATATTTACTATATTTCTAAATATCAACAAAATAGCTTACTAAAAATACAAAACAAAATAACACAAAAAAAACAGCTCTCCCTCTTGGATAAGAGGGAGTACCCGAAGGGGGAGGGAGTTCGAACGAACACACAAGCAAAACACTCAAACTCCTCCGTCTTCAACTCTGTTGAAGCCACCTCCTCTTAGCCAAGAGGAGGAGTTTTATACATCTCTTGCTAAAACATACCACGCGAGAAGAGAACCTCCGTCCCTTCGCGTTTGTAACGCGAAGGATTGAGTATAAGCATCTGCGATGCGCTCAAAATAAAACTTATTATGAATTGAAACTGAGTTATTTCCTACTTTTCCTTTGCTTATGAAAGTTCAATAGAAATTCTAAATTTAAGCGCATTTTAAATGCTTATACTCATAACATCCGCATTACAAATGCGGATGGGCTAAGTTTTATATATATGTCTTGCTAAAAACATACTAAAAAAGCTGTCCCTCTTAAAGGGGGACGAGAACTTTTTTCACAAAAAAAGTTCGGAGGGGGTTCTTTACCTAACGTATTGCAATAAACCGTACTACGCGAGGAAAACCCCTCCGTCTTAAGTGGCTACGCCCCTTAATCCACCTCCCCTTGAAGGGCAGGAGCTTTTTTCTGTTACTCATCGCAATACAAAAAAACTGCTCTCCCTCTTGGATAAGAGGGACATTGCGTAATAAGCAATGTCCTCTTAGCCAAGAGGAGGAGTTTTATACATCTCTTGCTAAAACATACCACGCGAGAAGAGAACTCCTCCGTCTTCAAAAAACTATCGTTTTTCGAAGCCACCTCCTCTTCGAAGAGGAGGAATATATTACAAATGCTTTGAAATAACAATATAAGCATTGTTTATCTCGCTCATTTGCCTTATCTTTGCATAAATTTATTTTAAATAACATCTATGAAAATCTTTAAATTATTTTTGATTGCCTGCTTGTTCACATTGACAGCACAGGCACAGAAGAAGTACGAGCTTGCATCACCCGACGGCAAGCTGAAGACAAACATCACAGCAGGTAAGCAGCTTACCTACGACATTGTTTTCAACGGCCAGCAGGTAATTGCAGCCGCTCCCATCTCAATAACATTGGAAAATGGCGAAGTATGGGGCGAGAACGACAAACCCACAAGCGCAAAGCGCAAAAGCGTTAGCGAAAAAGTAGCTTCTCCTTTCTACCGTGCAGCAGAGATGGAGGACAACTACAATCAGCTTGTTCTTTCATTCAAAGGCAACTGGAGCGTAGAGTTCCGCGCCTACAACGACGGTATCGCATACCGCTTCGTAAGCAAGAGCAAGAAACCTTTCAATATCGCAAACGAAGAGGTTAACTTCCAGTTCAACTCAGATGCAAAGGGTACAGTACCCTTCGTAATCCGCGGTTCAGACGGCAACTACGAATCACAGTTCTTCAACTCATTCGAGAACCAGTACACCGTAAAGAACCTCTCTGAGCTCAACAAGAAGCGTCTTATCTTCCTCCCCGCATTGGTAGAGGTAGAGAACAACGTAAAAGTTTGCTTCACAGAGACCGACCTCAACAACTACCCCGGTCTTTACCTCAGCACAGAGAAGGGCGAGAACCTCCTCAGCGGTGTATTCGCAAAGTACCCCAAAGAACTTGAGCAGGGTGGTCACAACAACCTCCAGATGAAGATCAAGTCTCGCGAGGACTACATCGCAAAGGTAAACGGTCCCCGTTCATTCCCTTGGCGTATCGCAGTCGTATCTGACAAGGACATCGACATCGCAAACTCAAACCTCAGCTACCTCCTCGCTGCACCCTCAAAGGTAGCCGACACATCATGGATCAAGCCCGGTAAGGTAGCTTGGGAGTGGTGGAACTGCTGGAACATCGACGGCGTAGACTTCAACACCGGTGTTAACAACGCAACATACAAGGCATACATCGACTTCGCAGGTCGTAACGGCATCGAGTATGTGATCCTCGACGAGGGTTGGGCTGTTAACAAGAAGGCCGACCTCATGCAGGTTGTTCCCGAGATCGACCTCAAAGAGCTTATCTCTTACGCTGCAGAGCGCAATGTAGGCATCATCCTTTGGGCAGGTTACTACGCATTCGAGCGCGACATGGAGAACGTATGTAAGCACTACTCAGAGATGGGCGTTAAAGGTTTCAAGGTAGACTTCATGGATCGCGACGACCAGATGATGACAGACTTCAACTTCCGCGCAGCCGAGATGTGTGCAAAGTACAAGCTCCTCCTCGACCTCCACGGAACACACAAGCCCGCAGGTCTCAACCGCACATACCCCAACGTACTCAACTTCGAGGGCGTTTACGGTCTTGAGCAGGCTAAGTGGGAAGATCCCAAGATCCTCGACCACGTAACATACAACACACAGCTCCCCTTCATCCGTCAGGTATCAGGTCCTATGGACTACACACAGGGTGCTATGCTCAACTCAACAAAGGGCAACTACAAGCCCAACTACTACGAGCCCATGAGCCAGGGTACACGTTGCAACCAGTTGGCACTCTACGTAATTCTTGAGTCTCCTCTGAACATGCTTTGCGACAACCCCAGCAACTACGAGCGTGAGCCCGAGTGCACAAAGTTCATCAGCGCAATCCCCACAACATGGGACGAGACAAAGGTAATCGACGGTAAGCTCGGTGAGTACGTTGTAACAGCACGTCGCAAGGGCGACACATGGTACATCGGCGGTATCACCAACTGGCACGGCCGCACAATCGATGTAGACCTCTCATTCCTCGGTGGCAAGACAATGAAGGGCGAACTCTTCCGCGACGGTATCAACGCATGGAAGAAGGCTCGCGACTACAAGCGTGAAGAGAAGAGCGTAGATACAAGCAAGAAGTTCAAGATCTACATGGCTCCCGGTGGTGGTTTCTCACTCAAACTCCAGTAATATAAATAAGGTTTAAGCCTTATATATTATATAATCAACAGACGGTCTTCACAGGCCGTCTGTTTTTTTATGCCTATGTCGGTAATAGGCAATATTCGGATGCAGATGAATGTTTGGTTACCGTAAACAAGCGAGAAGATGCGTCTGAAAGCCCCACAGAGAGGCGAGATTTTAAAGCATGGGTATCAAGGGGGATAGAATATCATTCAATCAAACAGAAAGCCTGTAAGGCGGATTTCAAAGCGATGGGAAGAGAAACAGCTCTCCCTCTTGGATAAGAGGGAGTACCCGAAGGGGGAGGGAGTTCGAATAAATACACAAGCAAAACACTCAAACTCCTCCGTCTTCAACTCTGTTGAAGCCACCTCCTCTTAGCCAAGAGGAGGAGTTTTTATATATGTCTTGCAAAAACATACTAAAAAAGCTGTCCCTCTTAAAGGGGGACGAGAACTTTTTTCACAAAAAAAAGTTCGGAGGGGGTTCTTTACCTATCGTACTGCAATTACCCGTGCTACGAGAGAAAAAACCCCTCCGTCTTCAAAAACTATCGTTTTTGAATCCACCTCCCCTTGAAGGGCAGGAACTTTTTTCAGTTACTCATCGCAATACAAAAAA
>SUXT01000095.1 GCA_015060835.1 Bacteroidales bacterium | reverse complement strand
AAGCTCGGCACTCCTTTGGGGAACTAAAGTTCCCGTCGTCGCAAAGCTCGTGCCAGCGAGTACAATGCGAGCTTGCTTGCAATTGTAAACGAGCGCAGCCGAGCTTCGCATAAAGCAAACATTGCTTATTACGCAATGTCCCCTTTAAGGGCAGGAACTTTTTAGAATAGTTTTTTATCCATTGAAGGATGGGGGTGTACTTTTTAGGTATAATATCGCACAATCATAAAAAATAAACAGCTTCCAAGAGCGACAAAAAATAATGAATCCCCCAAAAGTCGCACGACTTTTGGGGGATTCATTATTTTTACAGATTCAATTATCTGCCACCGGCGGGAAGATAATCTTCCCAGAATTTCTCACGTACCATCTGCAGGTGCTGCGATGTGCCCTCGCGCTCATATATACCATGCGAACGGTTGGGATAAGCCATCATGTGGAACATCTTCTTATGCTTCACAAGTTCATCTACAAGAAGTTCAAGATTCTGATAGTGAACATTGTCGTCGCCTGTACCATGAATGAGTAGCAGATTACCCTTAAGATTCTTTGCATACTTCACAGGAGCAGTCTCCTCGTAACCCTCAGGGTTGTTCTGCGGAGTATTCATATATCTCTCCTGATATACGCTATCGTAAAGTTTCTGATGCGAAATGAATGCAATTGCAATACCTGTCTTGAATATTTCGGGGTATCGGAACATACACTGCAATGTGGTCGAACCACCACCGCTCCATCCTGTTATACCGATGCGCTCCATGTCGATGAAGGGGAACATCTCACCCATCTTCTTTATACCTGCTGCCTGGTCGGCAGAGTTATGTATTCCAATCTGTTTGTAGATACACTTTCTCCACTCGCGGCCACGGGGAACATTGGCACCACGGTTCTCGATGCTTACCATAATGTAGCCCTTGTCAGCCTGATTGTGGGCAGCAATATCGCCACCTGTCCAGTTATCCTGCACGGTTGAACCTGCGGGCTCGCCATAAACATCAATGATTACGGGATACTTCTTTGAGGGATCGAAATCCTTGGGCTTGATCATATATGCATCGAGTGTGATGTAACCGAGGTCGAGCTTGATGAATTCTTTGGGAGTGAGATTAAGTTTATTGAATCTCTCCTGCGCCTCAACATTATCCTGAATAACGCGTACCACCTTTGCTTCGGGGAACTTCTCCATTGTTACGATGGGAGCTGTTGTAGAGCTTCCGAATGTGTGGATAGCCCATTTGCCTGTAGGAGACATATTGTAGCTGTGCTGTCCCTGCTGCGATACGGGGCTCATAAGTTCGGGCTTGCCCTTGCCGTTGAGTTTTGAACGGTAGAGGTAACGCTGTGTGTAGTTTGTCATTGTGGTTATATAGTAAACATAACCTTTCTGCTTGTCAATTCCCACCTGACGTACAATGTCGAACTCACCGTTGGTGATGGGCTTAATCTCCTTACCGTCGGCACGAACGAAATAGAGCTGACGCCATCCGCTGCGGTCGCTCTCCCATGTGAAATACTCGTTGTTCTTCGACCACTGGATATTGTCGTTGGTGTTGAGCCATGCCTCATCCTTGTCTTCAAAAATATTTTCGAGTTTAGAGTTGTCGATGTCCGCAATCCACACCTTGTTGGTATTCTGAGGACGGTTAAGCTGCTGGATGAACAGTTTGTTTGTACCGGGCACAAATTCCATGCGGGGAATATAGTTGTTGCGGGGATCGCCGGGGATTGCAATCCACTGTGTGGTACCGCCTTCGGCCGATACATAACCAACCTTAACAGCCGAGTTTGTGGTTCCTGCCTTAGGATAAGGAAGGGGAATAGGCTCGGCATAGATTGAGTCGATGTTGTTTATCATATAGAATGTACCTGTACCGCGTGTATCTGACTGCCAATAAGCAATATACTTGCTGTCGGGGCTCCAACGGAATCCGTCGCGGCAGTAGAACTCCTCCTCATATACCCAGTCGAATGTTCCGTTTACAATGTAATCGCATCCGTCATTAGTGAGTGTAGTGGTTTTTCCGGTCTCTACATCCTCCACATAAATATTGTTCAAAGAAACGTAAGCAACCTTCTTGCCGTCGGGCGAGAATTTCGCAAACATCAATGTCGACTCAGGCTTATCTTTACCTATCTGGCGAAGATTGCCGTTTGTAAGATCGAGCACCCAGTAGTCGCCACGGGTATTGTAGCGCCATACACGCTTGGTATTGTTGAAGATAAGGATTTTGCTGTTATCCTCTGACCATTGGAAAGAGCTTACACCGATTGGCTTGCCTGTTGCCTTGTCGATAAACTTCTCGGCAGGGATAAGTATACTGCGTGCATCGTCCTTGGCCTCGTAGCGGACAACATCGTTGGCACCCACCTTGCTGTTCCACTCAAGAGTGCTGTAACCTTCACCATCCTTCAGCCATGTGATAGGGCCGAGGACTCTCTTCTTCTTGGCACGTCCTGTTATCTCGTCAACATCGTTGCTTTGCGCAAAGCAAGGCGACAGCGCAAAGCAAAGTAACAGAGCGTTGATTAGTAATTTTGTAAGTTTCATGTTTATTTAAATTTAAAATATCATTCCATTTTGCGAAGATAACATAAAGTGCGTTAAATGCCAAATAGTTCTGAATTATTACAACAAAAAAAAGGAACCAACCATGAAATTGATTCCTTGCTGTACGCCGTCAGGGACTCGAACCCTGGACCCATTGATTAAGAGTCAATTGCTCTACCAACTGAGCTAACAGCGCAACTATTTTTTAAAACCGGTGCAAAGGTACACCATTTTTTTATATTTGCAAAGAAACTTTCAAATTTCCTTTCAAAGAAATTATACAAATCGCTCTGCATAGCTTCCAATAAAAGCTGTGGGCAAAGATGGATTCGAACCACCGAAGGCGTAAGCCAGCAGATTTACAGTCTGCCCCATTTGGCCACTCTGGTATTTGCCCATATTCACTTTGTTTAGAAAAAATTTTGCAACCGCTTCAAACAAACTCCACTCCAATTTAGAGCCTCTTGTCGGATTCGAACCAACGACCCCGAGATTACAAATCACGTGCTCTGGCCAACTGAGCTAAAGAGGCGTTAAACTTTATTTTGGCATTTTGCTTGCCCTCGGCGATTGCAAATTATTTTGAAAAACTTGGCATAAAAAAGGAACCAAGCCTTGTTGGTTCCTTCCGTACGCCGTCAGGGACTCGAACCCTGGACCCATTGATTAAGAGTCAATTGCTCTACCAACTGAGCTAACAGCGCGTGTGTTTTTCAAAACCGATGCAAAGGTACACTTTTATTTTATACCTGCAAAGAAAATGGCGATAAATTTGCATTATTTTTTTTCAAAATTTTTCCGAGCGCCACATTTTACCGCAAACGGGCCACAATACATGCATCTTTTTCAACATTTATGCCGTAAACATGCATCACATCATCAGGCACGGCGGAAGCCAACAATGCAAAAAAATCGGCTTTGTCTTTAAAAACTCTACCGGTGCAATCTGCTCTAGTAAGCACTATCGCATCGTACCATAGCATCGAGTGCATTTCGCAGTCAAAAGGAAAAACAGCCACGACACCCTCTTCGCTGCACTCGACAACCATATTGCTTGCAACGTGCACAGAATCCTCATAGAGTCTGTGGGCAGCATATATACCTTTATTGTTCATCTTCCTCGGCAAGCGGATGTATGCGACGAAGGGAGAGACCGCTCAACAGTACCCCCGATGCTGCAGCTGAATCTGCATCAGAATAATACACAAAGCCATTGATGCCCTTTATAACCTTATCGTAGTCGCGCGCAAACTGCAAAGCATATTTGCCCGATGCATCAATCTCCATAACATCACTCACCGACGAATCATCATTATAATTTACGACAACCGCCGCATAGAGCTTCTGCATACCCGGTTTTTCCGAGAAGAAGCGAGTGCCGAGAGTCAGCACAATGCTGTCGCCTGCCACAAAGGCCGAATCGGAAGAGTAAGAGAAATTTATAAGATTATTCATTGATGATGACGAGAGAGCATCCACCTCCCTACCCGACCAGAGATCCAATGTATCCGACCAGATGTCAAGTGTTTCCAATTTGCTTCCTTGTGTATACCTCTTCTCATCCTGCATTATGGCAAGCTCATTGTCAAGCTCCTCCTGAAGATTGGCATATATCTGTGTCAAATATGCAGGATGGCGGGTGTACCATACAAGCGATGAATCGAACAAAGCCTTGTCGATACCATGCTTGGCAAAAACATATTCGTGGAAAAGTTTTTTATGATAATCGGAAGAGACGTTCGCCTCGGAACCGATTGCCTGTGCCATATGATAATCGTACAACACACTCTCCATCTTGTCCGGCAGAATTATCCCTTCCGGGATTTTAACCTGACACGACACAAGCACAAAGAGAGCTGCAAGAAGCAAATATGATAGATGTTTCATCCCTTTCTATTATTTAAAACCCATATTCAGGTACTTGCCATAGAAGAGCAATATTGCAATCATACCGCAACTCACACAAGCATCGGCAAAATTGAATATAGGACTGAAGAATATAAAATGTTCACCACCTACGAAAGGCATCCACAATGGCCAGTCGAAGCCGAACAGCGGGAAGTAGAACATATCCACCACCTGACCGTGAAGGAATTGTCCGTATCCCTCGCCGAAAGGCACAAGTTCTGCCACTCTGCCGTCGCTATCCGTGAATATTTCGCCATATATCATGGAGTCGATAAGATTGCCTATCGCCCCGGCAAGCACAAAAGCTACGCAAAGAATATATCCGATGGGGAATTTCAGATTCTTTATAATCTTGAACAGATAGTAACAGATAAAGACTACTGCCACCATACGGAATCCGGTCAGGAATACTTTATCGAAAAGTTCCATTCCGAATGCCATTCCCTTGTTCTCTACGAAATAGATGTAGAACCAGTCAAAGACGCGGATGCTCTCGTGCTTGAACATCGAGAGCTTTACCGCGAACTTTATTATCTGGTCAGCCGCAATTGCTGCAATAAGTATTATTGCGGGCAGGAATATACGTTTTTTTATCGATTGCATCATTTTTTTCCGGCCAATTTAGCCTCGATACTCAACGTAGCGTGGGGCACTGCCATCAATCGCTCTTTGGGAATCAGTTTGCCTGTCTCACGACAAATGCCGTATGTCTTGTTCTCAATACGGATAAGTGCTCCCTGAAGTCCTTGAATGAATTTTGCCTGACGCTGTGCCAACTGCATAAGTTCCTCTCTTGACGAAGTGTAGCTGCCATCCTCAAGTCCCTTGTATGTGGGCGATGTATCGGAGACATCGTTACCATCCTCGTTACGGAGGCTTCTCATCATCTGATCGTAGTCGCGTTTTGCAAGTTCGAGCTTTGCATTTATCGCTTCGCGGAACTCCTCGAGTTCTGCGTCTGAATATCGAAGTTTTTCTGCCATAGTATATAAGTATATTAAGGGTAGTTCTATAAATTATTTATCAATATTTCTTTGTCGGGTGCATTCTATTTCGGTCGCTTTTTGTTTTATTTCGGCATCTTCTTCATTTTTACTCAGTTGCAACACAAAGGTTGCGCCATCGTAAAAACGAACAATATACTCTAAATAAACTCAAAAATCGCCTCGAACTAATTTACAGAACCACCCTTAATTTGTGTTATGCTTTATTTACGCTGATGCCAATCTTGGTGTCGTCGAGTTCTACAACATCTCCGCCTTCAACAGCATCTACAAGTTGCACAGAGTCGGCAAGCACCTGATTACTGATGTATTCGGCAAATTTGTTCACAGCCTCGTCACTCACAGTGTTCTTGGCGATTGAGACATTTATGCGGTCTACAATGTCAAGTCCGCTCTCCTTGCGCATAGTCTGTATCTTCTTCACAATTTCTCGTGCGATACCCTCCTGACGCAATTCGTCTGTAACCTCAACATCGAGTGCCACAGTGAGTGCACCCTCGTTGGCTACTGTCCATCCGGGAACATCTTCGCTGTATATCTCGACATCAACAGCCTCAATCAGTGCATCTACACCCTCCACGTTGATTGTGATGCTTCCGTTTGCTTCGAGTGCGGCAATCTGCTCCTGACTCATTTCTGTAACTGCAGCATTAACGCTCTTCATCAGTTTACCGAACTTCTTGCCCATTGTACGGAAATTACACTTGATTTTCTTCACAAGAATGCCGTCACCCTCAACAAACTCAAGTTCCTTCACGTTCACCTCGCTAAGAATAAGAGCCTTGACTTCCTCAATACGGTTTTTCATCACCTCATCGGTTGTAGGTATTGCAATCTTCTGCAAGGGTTGACGCACGATTATCTGTTCCTTCTTGCGAAGTGCAAGCACCATAGAAGATATTTGCTGTGCAAGTTCCATACGATACTCAAGTTCCTTATCCATAGATACTCCGTTACACTCGGGATATTTTGCAAGATGCACTGAAGAGTACTCTGTACCGGTAACGGTTGTAAGATCCTTGTAGAGACGCTCGGCGTAGAATGGTGCAAAAGGTGCAATCAGGCGCGCAACAGTCTCAAGACAGGTATAGAGTGTCTGGTAAGCCGAAAGTTTGTCGGCGCTCATTCCCGAGCCCCAGAAACGCTTGCGGCTGAGACGGACGAACCAGTTACTTACGTTGTCTATCACAAAATCCTGAATAAGACGGCCTGCTCTTGTAGGCTCATAATCATTGAGTGAGTCGTTGACCTCCTTAACCAGTGAGTTAAGTTCAGAGATTATCCAACGGTCAAGTTCGGGGCGCTCTGCAACAGGGATTTCGGGTTCTGCAAATGTAAAACCATCCACATTGGCATACATTGTAAAGAAGCTGTATGTCTGGTAGAGCTTTCCGAAGAACGAGCGTGTAACCTCTTTCACACCCTCCTCGTTGAACTTGAGGTTGTCCCACGGTGCCGAGTTTGTTATCATATACCAACGGAGTGCATCGCTACCGTACTGTTCTATTGCACCAAAGGGGTCTACTGCATTACCGAGTCGTTTCGACATCTTGTTGCCAACCTTGTCGAGTACAAGGCCGTTTGAAATTACAGTCTTGTATGCAACGCTGTCGAACACCATTGTACCTATTGCGTGCAATGTGTAGAACCATCCGCGTGTCTGGTCCACGCCCTCGGCGATAAAGTCAGCGGGATAGATTGAACCGTTGTCGAACACCTCCTTGTTTTCAAAAGGATAGTGTATCTGTGCGTAAGGCATTGCGCCTGAGTCGAACCACACATCGATAAGATCGAGTTCGCGTGTCATCACTTCACCGGTCGAAGAGACAAGTTTGATGTCGTCGACATAGGGACGGTGAAGATCTATCTTGTTGTAATTGGCTTTACTATAGTCGCCGGGAACAAAGCCCTTGTCCTTGTAGGGGTTGCTCGGCATTACGCCTGCGGCAACAGCCTTTTCAATCTCATTATAAAGTTCCTCGATAGAGCCAATGCAGATAGCCTCTCCGCTCTCGCTTGTCCAAATGGGAAGAGGTGTACCCCAATAGCGGCTGCGGCTGAGGTTCCAGTCGTTGAGATTTTCGAGCCACTTGCCGAAGCGTCCTGTTCCGGTAGCTTCGGGCTTCCATTTGATGCTTTTGTTGAGTTCAGACATACGTTCCTTCACCGCAGAAGCCTTGATGAACCAGCTGTCGAGAGGATAGTAAAGGACAGGCTTGTCTGTACGCCAGCAGTGAGGATAGTTGTGCATGTGCTTCTCTATCTTGAACACCTTGTTCAACTGCTTCATCCACATACAGAGCTGTATGTCGAGAGTCTCGTCCTTTGCTGCGGCCTTTTCGTCAAATATGCCGTCAACAGTATATTTGGGGTTATAAGCATTCTTCACATATGCTCCTTCGTAAGCCGAATAGAGCTCTACATTGACGCAACTCTTCACAAACTCCTCGTCAAGCTCTTCGATGGGCCAGAAACGTCCCTGGAAATCCACCATAGGACGTGTCTCACCCTTCTTGTTCACCATGAAGAGCGAGGGGATTCCCGCAGCCTTTGCAACAAAGGCGTCATCAGCACCGAATGTAGGCGCAATGTGCACGATACCGGTACCATCCTCTGTGGTTACATAGTCGCCGGGGATTACGCGGAAAGCATCGTCAGAGGGGCGGATAGTGCCATCCTCCTCTTTTACAATGGGCTTAACCCAGGGGAATAACTGCTCGTAGTGCATACCCACGAGGTCTGTACCCTTATACTCACCCACAATCTTGTAGGGAACAACCTTGTCGCCCTGTTTGTAGGCATCGAGAGGAAGCTCGGCGCCCGCAGGATTGAAGTGTGAAGCAAGCAAAGCCTTTGCAAGCACAATTGTAATAGGCTCACCGGAATAGCTGTTGTATGTCTGCACTGCAACATAGTCTATTTTGGGACCGACACAGAGAGCTGTATTCGAAGGCAAAGTCCAGGGAGTGGTTGTCCATGCAATAAAATAAGGTGTACCCCAATCTGTCATTTCGGGTTTGGGATCGAGCATGCGGAACTGTGCCACAGCTGTAGTATCCTTAACATCGAGGTAGCATCCGGGCTGGTTGAGCTCATGTGAGCTGAGTCCTGTTCCTGCAGCAGGAGAATAGGGCTGAATTGTATAGCCCTTATAAAGCAAGCCTTTGTTGTAAAGCTGCTTCAACAACCACCAAAGAGTCTCTATGTAGCTATTCTCATATGTTATATAAGGATTCTCAAGGTCAACCCAGTATCCCATCTTGCGGGTAAGGTCAACCCACTCCTGAGTATACTTCATCACCTCTTCGCGACAATTTCTGTTGTAATCATCTACAGAAACCTTTTTGCCTATATCTTTTTTAGTGATTCCAAGTTTCTTCTCAACGCCAAGTTCAACGGGAAGACCGTGTGTATCCCATCCCGCCTTACGCTTCACCTGAAAACCCTTCATGGTCTTGAAGCGGCAGAATGTATCCTTGATGGCACGCGCCATCACATGGTGAATACCGGGCATACCGTTAGCCGAAGGAGGACCTTCGTAAAAAACAAACGAGGGCGCACCCTCGCGCTCTGTCATACTTTTTGTAAAGACATCATTCTCCTCCCACTCACTTAACACCTCTTTATTTATCTGTGGTAAGTCGAGCTTGCCATATACAGGAAATTTCTTTTCCATACTTTATTTTTCTTTAATAAATTGTCGTTTTTCATTTAAGATTCGCAAAGTTATCATTTTTTTTCGAATAAAAGAAAGAAAGAGGATTTTTTATGGGAATATTGCAGAAGCACAATAAAAAGCTGTTTGAATTTCTTGAAAAATAATATGATTATGCGATATTATACCTAAAAAGTACAACCCAATCCTTCAATGGATAAAAAACTATTCTAAAAAGTTCCTGCCCTTAAAGGGGAGGTGGATTCAAAAACGACAGTTTTTGAAGACGGAGGGGTTTTCCTCGCGTA
>SUXT01000094.1 GCA_015060835.1 Bacteroidales bacterium | reverse complement strand
CGATTTATTTGCGTGTTTGGGATTGACCCAGACCCACAAATTATTGACAAACTTTTCAAAGAACTCATTTTATTTACTGCCAGAGCCGCGTAGGCTTGGCTGATTTTTTAACGAACTATTGATTTAAACAACAAGCAAATAAAAGAATAGAATTAAAATCCTACGACTAATCCGCATAAACGATACAATTATGAAAAAACTTCTACATACCGCACTATTGCTATTGGTCGCCCTCAGCGCCCACGCCGACGAAAAGAACCTCGACAAGATGGTCTTCAACGCCGCAGTGGTAAACAACCTCTTCCCACAGGAAAGAGTCTACCTCCACTTCGACAACACCGCCTACTACTTAGGCGAGACAATGTGGTTCAAGGCATACGTAACCGAAGGAGTAAAGGACGCACCGAGCACCCTCAGCAAAGTGCTGTATGTAGAACTATGCGCCCCCGAAGGCTATGTAGTAGAGACAAAGAAGTACAAGATAGACGACAAAGGCTGTTGCCACGGCGAGTTCGAACTGAAGCCCCTGCTGCTGTCGGGATACTATGAGATTCGCGCCTACACCCGCTACATGCTCAACTGGGGCAAAGAAGCAGTCTTCAGCCGCGTCTTCCCCATCTTCGACAAAGTAAACGGCAACAACTGGGACTTCAAGAACATGCTCGATAGAAAAAGAGGATTCATGTACCGTGGCGAATGGATCTCCTCAGACCTCCCCGCCGTCGACCTCAAATTCTACCCCGAAGGCGGCCACCTTGTCAGCGGCATAGAGACAACCCTCGCCTACGAACTCCGCAGTGAAGACGGCATAGCCGGAGAAGACACTGTATATATCTATGCCGACAAGAAATTGCTTTTAAAGAGCATGCCAATCCATGCAGGAAAAGGCAGATTCAAGATAACACCCCAAGCAGACATAAAGTACCACGCCGAAATAAAGCGAGGCAAAAAAGAACACAAATTCGACCTCCCGAAAGTAGAACAAGAAGGCGTAGTAATCAGCGTCAGCGAAGACCGGAACAACATCAACATAAAAGTAAGCAACAACCTCTCCGTCCCCACCCCCATAGGCATGGGCATACTACATCGCGGCGAACTCTCCCACTACACCGGCTACACCTCGCAGGACGACGGCAAGATATTCACCATCCCCAAAGACTCACTGCGCGAAGGAGTAAACCGCGCCATCGTCTTTGTCGACGACAGCCTCCCGCTTGCCGAACGCCAATTCTTTGTGATGCACGAAACCATCCAACCCGGCGACCGTGAGACAGCAAAGTTGAAAATCACCGCCAACGGCGAACCCCTTCACAAGCTATCGCTCAAGCCCCACGAAAAGTTCAGCATAACCATCGAGCGCGAAGACGGCAAGCCCATAGAAGAAAACGCCGAGTTATCCCTCTCGGTAAGCGACGCCGCCGGCAAACAGCAGACCTCCTACACCCACAATATGTACAGCTACCTGCTGCTTGGCTCCGAACTCAAAGGCTACATCCCCGACGCCGCCCGCTACTTCGACATCGCCAACAAAGAGCGCACCGAAGAACTCGACCTGCTGATGCTCACCAACGGCTGGACCTCCTACGACTGGACGAAACTGGCACGCAAAGAGATAAAACTCGACCAACCGATGGAGAAGGGAATAACCGTAAAAGGGACATTCTACAAGAAAAGCAGTTACACAGAACGGAAGAAACGCGGACAATGGAAACTGAGCGAGCAACCACTTGTTCCATCGAAATTTGAAATTTCATATAGAGACAGCACTATAAATACATACGATTTTTCAACTTCTGAAGATGGCAGTTTCCAGATAGTTACAGATGACTTCTATGGCAAGAAGGTAGCTGCACTTATCCCTGATATTACAGGTGATCAAATGAAGGATACGGTATTTGCCTTTGCCCTCGACCGTTATTATTCGCCATCGTTCCGCCTTTACGACTATTGGGAACGCCACACCGGACTGCCGCTTACAGACAAGGAAATGCACGAACAAGAGGCAAAAAGAATAAAACTGCGTCCGTTCGAATATATGCTTTCGCCCGTAGAGGTAACTGCGGCAAAGGAATATGAAGCATTCTCTCGCCCGCCGCATAGTGAAATGCGTTTCGACTACCTGAATGAATGGGAATATGCACAAGATGTAACTTATCTATATCTTAAAACAGATTTTGATTTTAATGACGAGGAACGTGTAAGCCGGTTTCTGAACGATGCAAATATAGATGTTCCCTATGCAGGAATAAAGAAACATTCGTTTATAAGTGTCCCACACGAGGGCCATTCGGAAACGCCGCCATATATAAAATATGTAGATTATTACCGTTTCTATTACTATCGTGAATACACGAAGCAGAGTTATGATGATGCCTTAAAGTCTGCAAGCATGCACAGTATAACAACACCTTCGGGTGATACATACAACCCTCATGTAGGCAATAGCACACCATTCAAATTAGAGGTCGACGACCGCAAGAATCCCTACAGTATGCTGATGCCTGTACAGACATTCGCAGAAGCATTCACGGCAGCGGACATCGTGCGCAGTGCCATGTATCGTTATAACTACAATTGGGCCTACTGGGTGCAGTTGATGGTAGTACTTGGTGAATACAGCAGCGACTCTGTTCCTAATCCTGACAGCGAATATATAAAAGGGCAGAATCCGCAGAAGATGGGTAATTTCAAGGAATTTGTAATCCGCAGCGACAAACCCACTCGCGAGCAGTTCGAAAACACACTCTCCTCGTGGACAAAAAAGGGGCATGCTATGGACAACAAAAAACACTACATGAATTTTTACAAAGGATTCCTTTCACAAATGGGAGTAATGGCAAAGACAGGAGTAGATGGATATGAATACGAAAAATACGATAGAGCTTTGTACGCCAATATATACAAACCGCTTCCCGAACTTCAATATCCCAACTATGTAGCCTGTATGATTCCATACAAAGACGGAGATGAACAGACAGGCATTGTACCCGAGTTGCATATAGGCGGTACAAAACGCTATACTTCAGTGCAAGGCTACAGCGAGAGCAAACAATTCTACTCGCCGGACTATGAGGGGGTGCAGCCTAACGAAAAGGACTATCGTCGCACACTAATATGGATGCCAACGGTGAATACTGCCAGTGGAAAAGCAACCGTAGAATTACACAACAGTAGTTTGGCTCAGAAGATAAATGTAAATGTAGAAGGCTGTGCCGGCGGTACAATATACGGTAGCGACATTAACATACTTACCCGTACACTGACTGACAGACAGCGCAAATTGGTTGCTGCAAGCACCGAGAAAGAAACAATATACAAAAATCCCCGCCTGATAGCCGAGTGTCTGAAAATAGCCAATGAGGGAGTGAAACTCTACAAAGAAAAGGAGTACAATCAAGCATTTGAAAAATTCCACGACGCCGCAGCCCTTGGTCATCCGACTGCGATGTTCTATATGGGAGTATGTTATAACAACGGCGAAGGAACTGAAAAAGATTCAGTAAAGGCGTTCCGTATGTTCCGTAGTGCGGCAAACGTAGGAGAAATAACATCGATGCATAATCTTGCCAACTGCTACGCAAATGGCAATGGTACAGCAGCCAACGACTCTTTAGCATTCAAATGGTACAGTGCTGCAGCGGACAGCGGTTATGTGAAATCGATGTCAGTACTTGCCAAATGTTACGAAGAGGGCATATTGACGGAAAAGGACAGTACAAATGCCATAAAATGGTATACTCTTGCAGCCGAAAAGGAGGAACCGTATGCCCTATATAAAATGGGACGCCACTATGAGCACATAGATTCTATAAAGGGCATCAAAAAACGTGCGACGAAAAAATCCCCGGCTGTCAGATATTTCACACTTGCTGCTGCACTCAAGAACCCGCAAGCGCAGCTGAAGATTGCAGACTGCCACAAAACAGGCCGTTACTTCAAGAAAAGTAAGAAAAAACGTTTCGAATGGCTTCTGCACGCTGCAAACAATGGTCTGATAGAGGCTCAAGACCTCGTTGCCGAGTGTTACGAAAAAGGTCGCGGAATAAAGAAAAATGACATTAAGGCTTATCAGTGGTACAAAAAAACCGCAGCACAAGGCAGTGAACTTGGAAAAGCCAAAGCAGAATGGTATGAACTTTTCAATTTCTATAAATAACTTTGCTACAAAAACTATGAAAATGTACCTATCTGCTCGATAAAAACGGCAAATAATGTAAACAGAATACCCCGGAAGGGTAATATTATATAGCGTAGGCTGTGAGGCCTACGGATACAGGAACATACAGCCTCAGCCCTGAAGGGGCGAAATTATGAACAGCAGTAATTAATGTTTCGCCCCTTCAGGGCTGTGTGTTTGTTATGCATTTACATAGCCCTTACGGACTATGCTATACAGTTTCGCCCTTCAGGGCTTTAATCCGAACGGGGGAGGGAGTTTGACCGAATGCACAAGCAAAAGTTTCAAACTCCTCCGGCCTGACGGCCACCTCCTCTTATCCAAGAGGAGGTGCTTTAGTAACATATTGAATAACAAAGAGAAAACAACTCTCCCTCTTGGATAAGAGGGAGTACCCGAATGGGGAGGGAGTTTGAATGAATCACGCAAGCAAAACTTTCAAACTCCTCCGTCCATCCGCATTTGCAATGCGGATGCTTTGAGTATCAGCATTTACAATGCGCTTATATAATCCAATTGAACCTACATAAACGAAGAGTGAAGTACATATATTCATAATAGGTTTTATTTTAGCGCAGCACAGATGCTTATACTCTATCCTTCGCGTTACAAAGTTTTAACCTATGTACTCGATAAAAAACAACTTCTAAGAAAAGTATTGAAATTATCGGGGAAATTAGTTTAATTTGCAAATGGATTACTGCTTTTTTTAAAAAAAACGGTCTTCTTATGCTTAACCCTTAATTCCACTTTGCTTTATGAAACGCCTATTTTCATTTCTACTGGTAGTAGTTTTAAGCCTGACGAGTGTTTGGGCGCAGTCTTCAGAAGCCCCTTGGTCGTACACAGTTTCAATGCCCGATGGCGGCACAAGAGTTACCACGGAAGAAAACGGGGCTGAGGTAACGCAGAACTATGCACACACAAAACTTTACACCCCTCCTGTGGCGACTGACGGAATACGCTTTACGGTCGTTGAGACTAATATCCTTTCCCGAGTAAACGGCTTTTGCTATTTTGTGCTGGGTGAGTTTACAGTGCTCGATGCCAATGGCAACCCTGTGGAATATACAGCTACTTCCAATGCCGACCACAACGAGCATAATCGGGCCGACGGCGAAGGATTGCCGGCTTTGAACGATGGAGTGCTGAACAATCATTTCCATTCGAACTATAGCAACAATGCACCTTCGGCGTATCATTATATTGAACTGACATTCAAAGAACCGATTAATTCCTTTTCATTGGAGTGGTACGGCAGACCAAACAGCAGCGAGTATGAGTTCAGCCCGACATTGTGCGGTATAACACCGAAAGGCTATGAATTTACCGAGGATATGCTATATGGCGACGATGACGACGATGACGAAAACGACTCTATTTATAAGCCTGTCGATGTCTTTAAAGAACCCTGTCTGTTTGTGTCGCTGACAAATGGAGGAGTTGATGCATATCCTTTAAGTACGCTCGCAAAAGAGCATTATGAACAGAACGACACACTCTGTCTTCCACTGAATTCGGGCAGCATAATAAAGTACCACGCAAGCGAATATACGGGCATAAGCAACCAAGTGCCGCAGTTGCCTTATCTGACATCATACAAATTCAACAATAAATACAATGCCAATCTGAATGTCGATGTCATCGCAGACTGTAGCAGCGAGAATGTGGAGGTAAGTCTTAATTCCATAGGCAAGTGGCTGACTGCAAGTTTCCAATTGAGCGAAGAGCGTGGCATTGCATATATAGGCAACAAGTTGCAGACAAGTAAAAAGAGTCGCAACAGCTTTGCCGACTCAGTGCAATATACTGTAACCTATCCCGGCTATAATGTTGTGTTGGAGGTGATGGCAAAGGATTCCACCTATGAAAATATTAAGGTGCCCTTTGGACGCCTTTATACAATTACTCCCAAGTGGCTGACAGACAGTGGTCAAGCTCCACGCATAGACATTGATATGGCATACCCGGCGTCAAGTATCACCAAAGAGACATATCTCGATGCAAAGATAACGATTTCAGGTTTCGGGGTGTATGACGATTTCAGCGATTCGGTTCAGATAAAAGGTCGCGGAAACTCAACTTGGGGATATGCAAAAAAACCATACAGATTGAAATTTGCCTCCAAAGTGAAGCCTTTCGGCCTTACAAAAGGCAAAAGCTGGGTGCTGCTGGCCAATGCACAGCACGGTGCACTTATGGCAAATGCCATAGCCATGAAAATAGGACAACTGGCCAATGCCTCATACGCCAACCACATTATACCCGTAGAACTTTATATGAATGGCGAATATATGGGAAGCTATATGTTTACGGAACAGGTGGGTTTAAGCGGCAACAGTGTGGATGTTGACGAAGATCTTGGATATTTGCTCGAACTTGATTCTTATTTCGATGAAGATTTTAAGTTCAAGTCAGGGATATACGACCTTCCGGTAAATGTTAAGGATCCCGACCTCTTTGACTATGACGAAGCAGAGAGAGAGACAAAATTCAGTGCTATCCAGGCCGACTTTGCAAAATTTGAAGAGGTGCTATACAATAACGGCCCGCTTGGTCAATACCTTGATCTTGATGCTGCTGCACGTTTTCTTTTGGTAAATGAACTGGTGCTCAACAAGGAGCTTTGTCATCCTAAAAGTACATATTTGTGGAAAGGCGATATGTATTCACCCGACTCAAAAATTGTGTTCGGACCATTATGGGATTTTGACTGGGCTTTCGGCTACGAGAATACGGGAAGATATTTCGAAATTGGCTACACTACCAAACTGCTTTCAATGGGTACGATTGGCAGGAACTTTTTCGAGGCTCTGATGGATAACGAGGAGTTCAGAAGACACTATTATAAGGTTTGGAAGGAGTTTGTAGATAATGGATATATCGAAGAGATAAGTGAGTACATAAGCGACTACTATTCTTTTGCCGAATCTTCTTTCAAAAACAATAACGACCGCTGGGGCGACGGCAGCGAATATGGCTCAAAAATCAAAACAATGCAGAATTGGTTGAAGAAACGCCATGATTACATCTTTGCCAACATCAAGGAATATGATATAAAAGATATTCTCCACACATTGGTCGGTGATATTGACTGCAACGACCTGCTGACAATACAGGATGTTGCTTTGTTTGCCGATTATCTTCTTGGTAAAGCAGACGAGAAATTCAATATAGCAAAGGCTGACATTGATGGAGATGGAAAAATAGATTACAGTGATTTTGTAAGGAGCGCGGGGCTGCTTGCTTCCGGCGAGCCTCTCCCACCGATGTACTTCTATGAAACGCCTGTTTCCGCAACTGCCCTTGTGAATGTCGACCAAACTGATGCTTCGGAGAATGTTATAAACGTCCCGATTCACTTGCAGAACAATAAGGAGGGTATAAAAGCCATTCAAGCGGATATTGCAGTGCCGTCGAATGTTGTAATAGAGAATATCTTTACAGAAAATGTGGCAGTCGGCGACAGTGTTGTCTATACAAAGATTACCGATGGGCTTTACCGTGTTGTGGTATACAATAAGAATGGAACCCCGTTTGTATGCGACAAGCCTGTTATGAACTTCGAAATACTCACTCCCGATTCCGCAGCTGCGGAACCGCCTGTTGTAAAAATCAAGGATATACTTGTGGTCGACAGTGCAAACCTCGAAAAACGGGCAGACGATGTTATGTTTGCCGTGAAAGATAGTGGCGGTTCAACAGCAGTTGATATAGTCAATGCCGATGCAGCTGTGAAGGTGAACGGCAACAGCATCACTCTGACAAATGCCGATAATTGCAGTGTCGTTATCTACTCGGCTGCCGGCTCTGTTGTAGAAAGGATTGACAATTACTCAGGCGAGGAGATTACTTTGCCCGACGGTATATATATAGTTCGTGCAGGAAGCAGAGTAGTGAAAATAAAACTTTAAAGAGTTTTTTAGAAGACAAATTAAGAAGCCGAAAAGAACAGCGCAAATATAGAATTATTTTCTAATAAAATTCAAACAGCTTCTAAACCTATTGGCAATATTTGTGTCAAACTAACAGATAACTAAATACTGCACTATGAAAAAACTTTTTATTATTGCACTTCTTCTGTTGCCGGGCATAATGCTCTGCGCACAGGATAACAACCGCCGTCGCGAAGGTCGCAGACCGCAAGGTAGCGAAATGCGCCGTAGTTTCTCACCCGAAGCATTGGCTAAGATGGAGGCTGATGCCATTAACGAGGCAGTGGGGCTCGACTCGCTCCAGTATCAGTTGGTGTATATCCTTAAATACTCCGATGTTGCTGCCATGCAAGACAGCATGAAAGCGCGTTCTGCACGCATGGAAAAGATGCGTAAGAAAGGCGAAAAGGTGGCTCCTCCCCGCCGCGACGACAAGAGCCGTGAGGAGTGGATGAAAGCCCGCGAGGAGCTTATGAAAAAGCGCCGCGATGCCATGAACGAACAGATGAAGCAGATTCTCTCTCCCAAACAGTACAAGAAGTATCTGAAGTTCGATGAGGAGAGGATGAAGAACCGTCGCCCGATGGGTGGTAAAGAAAAACGTAAGAAGTAATGATTATTACTTGTAAAGCGCAAGAGTGGTAATTCAAGTATCGCTCTTGCGCTTCTTATTGTATAATGGTAGCATTACCACCCCCGTTCTTTAGGAAATATTAGTGTCCGGTAAATTTTTATTCTGCTTATGTTTTGAACTTCTCCGTCTTCAAAAACAAGGTAAACAACTCTCCCTCTTGGATAAGAGGGACATTGCGTAATAAGCAATGTTTGCGACGACGGGAGCTTTAGCTCCCCAAAGGAGTGCCGAACGTAAAGTGAGGCTTAGAACGGGGGAGGGAGTTTGAATAAAAACACAAGCAAAAGTTTCAAACTCCTTCTGTCCCTTCGCGTTTGTAACGCGAAGGATTGAGTATAAGCATCTTCGATGCGCTCAAAATAAAACTTATTATGAATTGAATATGAGTTTTTTCCAGCTTTTTCCTTTGCTTATGCAAGTTCAATAGAAATTCTAAATATAAGCGCATTTTAAATGCTAATACTCATTACATCCGCATTACAAATGCGGATGGACAAGGGGCGAGCTATCTCTTCATGTAGCTGCTTTGTATATGCATCTTCTTCCTTGGGCTTTATCATAGATACTGGTTGGGATTGGTTTGAGATCCCAAAGGTAAGCATCCATCTTGATAAATTGTTATGTCCAAGGTGTCTTTTTGTTTGAAAAACTTCTTTACTCTCTCCGGATGCCAGATACTCATTTATGAGTTGAAGCTT
>SUXT01000093.1 GCA_015060835.1 Bacteroidales bacterium | reverse complement strand
AGTTTTTCGTTAAGCATATTCAATATTCTTTTTTGTTATTTTCTATTCATTTTGAGGCGCCGCAATTCGCTACTTTGGAAAGCTAAAGCTTTCGTCGTCGCAAACATTGCTTATTACGCAATGTCCCCTTTAAGGGCAGGAACTATTAAGAATTGTTTTGCTAAACAAACGTAACAATTTGTTTTTCTTTAAATAGAGAAGCAAAGACTGTAAAACAGACTGTTTATAAATTTTTATTCTTAAGAAAATAGAAACTGTAAAGAAACCGATTGTTGCATGTCTTATATCGAACTCACGTTAAATTAAACTAAAACACTTCTAATTTATATTAGAAAATTCAGTATCTTTGCAAAGAATATTCTTGCATGATGGCTACCACACCATGCGGATATTACACTAAACAGAAAAACAGATATGCCTAAACTAAGATTCGACGTCGTCCGCGACGCCTTCAACAAAAAGCCTGTAAAACCCTCGATACCCGATGGCCGCCCTTCGGACTATTTTGCAATAAACGTATTCAACCGCGAGAAGATGTTCAAATATCTTTCGAGCGACATTTATAAAAAGCTTGTAGATGTAATTGACAACGATACTCCGCTCGATGTATCAATAGCCGATGCAGTAGCAGACGGAATGCGTCGTTGGGCTATTGAGCATGGTGCTACACACTACACACACTGGTTCCACCCCTTGACAGAGACAACAGCCGAGAAGCACGATGCCTTCATTGAGCACGACGGCAAAGGCGGAGTGATAGAAAAATTCTCAGGCAAACTGCTTGTGCAGCAGGAGCCCGATGCATCATCATTCCCCAACGGCGGTATACGAAGCACATTCGAGGCACGCGGATACAGTGCATGGGACCCTACCTCACCGGCATTTCTTATGGGCGACACCCTCTGTGTACCCACAATCTTCATATCATACACAGGAGAAGCACTCGACTACAAGGCCCCACTGCTTAAAGCACTGCGTGCGGTGGACAAAGCAGCTACCGATGTATGCCACTACTTCGACAAAAGTGTAAAGAAGGTAAATACCTACCTCGGTTGGGAGCAGGAATATTTCCTCATAGACGAAGACATGGCACTCGCCCGCCCCGACCTGCAGATGACTGGTCGCACACTTATGGGACACGACAGCGCCAAAAACCAGCAGCTCGACGACCACTACTTCGGCTCAATACCCGAACGTGTAGCCGCCTTCATGACCGACCTCGAAATTGAAGCACTCAAATTGGGCATACCCGCAAAGACCTGCCACAACGAAGTAGCCCCCAACCAGTTCGAACTTGCACCCATCTACGAAGAGTGCAACCTTGCAGTCGACCACAACATGATAATAATGATGCTGATGAAGGTTGTTGCACGCAAACACGGCTTCATAGTCCTGCTCCACGAAAAGCCCTTCAAAGGCGTAAACGGTTCAGGAAAGCACAACAACTGGTCACTTGGAACAGACAATGGAACTTTGCTGATGGCACCCGGCAAGAGTGACAAGGAAAACCTCCGCTTCATAACATTCGTTGTAAACACCCTTGCTGCCATCTACCGCCACAACGGATTGCTCAAGGCAAGCATCATGTCAGCAACCAATGCCCACCGACTCGGCGCAAACGAAGCCCCCCCTGCAATCATATCCAGTTTCCTCGGTTCTCAGTTATCATCTGTACTTGACCACATGGAGACCACCGATGATGTAGTGAAAATCCTCAGCAAACGCGAACTGCGTCTGAATATTCCGCAGATACCTGAATTGCTGATTGACAACACCGACCGTAACCGCACATCACCCTTCGCATTCACCGGCAACCGTTTCGAATTCCGCGCCGTAGGCTCCGAGGCCAACTGCGCATCGGCAATGATAGCCCTCAATACAGCAATGGCCGAACAGCTTGTAATTTTCAAGAACGAAGTAGATGCACTCATCGAAGAGGGAATGACAAAGGAGGATGCTCTTGTCAATATACTACGCAAATACATAAAATACAGTAAACCTATCAGATTCGACGGCAACGGATACTCCGACGAATGGAAGGTTGAAGCGCAGCAACGCGGTCTCGACTGCGAGTCAAGCGCGCCATTGGTCTTCGACCGTTATCTCGACAGCGCAAGCATAGATATGTTTGCCCGCATGGAGGTAATGACAGAGACCGAGCTTAAGGCACGCAACGAGATAAAATGGGAAATGTACACCAAGAAAGTACAGATAGAGGCCCGCGTACTCGGCGACCTTGCACTAAACCACATCGTACCCACTGTAATGAAATATCAGAGTATGCTCCTTGATAACATCATCAAGATGGAGACAGTGCTCGGTAAAGAAGAGGGCGACAAATACTCTGCCGAAAACATCGCTACAGTCAAGGAGATAGCCACACGCGTAGTAGAAATCAAACGCATGGTTAACGAAATGGTAGAACGCCGCAAAGTAGCCAACCGCATAAACATTGAACGAGAAAAAGCCGTTGCCTACCACGACACAGTAGCCCCTATGCTCGAATCAATCAGAGCACATGTCGATAGCCTCGAACTTATTGTCGACAATGAACTGTGGACACTGCCCAAATACCGCGAGCTGCTCTTCATTTGCTAAGAAAATATACAGAACAACCTTAAATTGCGCCACAAAAGTTATATCTTGTGGCGCAATTACTATTCAGTAACAGCCCGAAACCGAACATAACAAATAATAAAAGCAAAAAGTAAAAAAAAACTCCCATACATAGAGTCAAATTCATAAAAAATTCCCATCTTTGTAATTATGAACGAAATTAACGACTTTTTGCAGCAAAACGACTTTTTACAACAGCTCGTAGCACAAATTTCATTACTCGAAATAGTTGTAAAAGGCATCATCATAGGAATAGTCGCATCGGCACCGATGGGACCTACTGGTATTTTGTGTGTTCAGAGAACACTGAACAAGGGCCGCATCTACGGCTTTGTAACCGGTTGCGGTGCTGCTGTCAGCGACATAATATACGCACTTATAACCGGTTACGGATTGTCATTCATATACGACTACATACACAACGAACAAAATCTTTTTATCCTGCAATTATGCGGCAGCGTACTATTGCTCTGCTTTGGAATATACACCTATCGTAGCAAACCGGCGCAGAGCACCCACAAAGTGAGCCGTAACCGCAGTAACCTCATACACAACGGACTGACAGGATTCTTTGTAACACTCTTCAATCCCTTGATTGTATTCTTGTTCCTTGCCATGTTCACACCAATGTCGTTCATGTTACCCGACCTGCCACTATATCAGCAGGCATTAGGATACCTATCCATCTTAGGCGGCGCAGTATTATGGTGGTTCTTCATCACATATGCCGTAAACAAACTGAGAAACAGATTCGACGTTAGCATAATAAACCGAATAATAGGAGTAGTAGTAATAGCAGCATCATTCATCAGCGTAATACTTTTGCTCACAGGAATTTCATTTCATTAAAAAGAATCCCGTAAATCCGGTCGGTTGCAACCGCTACTGAATTTTCGTTACAAAAAATTATTTTACCAATTTATTGAACCTCCAATAAAACATTACAGCCTTGTATATATCCAAAGAACTCAGAAAGAAAAATATAGCAGAATATCTACTGTATATGTGGCAGGTAGAGGACCTGCTCAGAGCAAACAAGTTGTCAATAGACAACATAAAGACAAACATGGTAGCCCCCTACAATCTGCCCGAAGATAAGGAGAAAGAACTGCTCGAATGGTACAGCAATCTTATAGCCATGATGCACACCGAAGGGGTAACAGAGAGCGGCCACCTGCAAATAAACAAGAACATCCTCATCACCTTGAGCGAACTGCACAAAAGGCTCATATATTCGTCGAAAGTGCCTTTCTACAACGCAGCCTACTATAAGGCACTGCCCTTTATTGTAGAATTCCGCAACAAGAGCAACGGACAGGAGAAGCCCGAACTCGAAAACTGCTTCGATGCACTGTATATGGTGTGGATGATGAAGATGCAGAAACGCGCATTGGGCGAAGAAACACTAAAGGCCACAGCTGAAATAAGCAAATACATCTCCATGCTCTCACTTTACCAGAAAGAAGACGAGGAGGGTAAACTAAAATTGGAAGAAGGAGAAATATAACAGAAACACAACAATAAAGATGAACATACAAGAAGAAATAGGCAGAAGACGCACATTCGCAATTATATCGCACCCCGACGCAGGAAAGACAACACTTACAGAGAAACTGTTGCTCTTTGGAGGACAGATACAAGTAGCCGGTGCCGTCAAATCAAATAAAATCAAAAAGACAGCTACATCCGACTGGATGGAGATTGAGAAACAGCGCGGTATCTCAGTAACGACCTCGGTGATGGAATTTGACTATGAAGGATACAAGATAAACATTCTTGACACTCCCGGTCACCAGGATTTTGCCGAAGATACTTTCCGCACTCTTACAGCTGTAGACAGTGTAATCATAGTTGTCGATAGTGCAAAGGGTGTAGAGACGCAGACACGCAAACTGATGTCAGTATGCCGTATGCGTAACACCCCTGTAATCATCTACGTCAACAAGATGGACCGCGAGGGACGCGACCCATTCGAACTGCTTGACGAACTTGAAAACGAACTGCAAATAGCAGTGCGCCCCTTAAGCTGGCCCATCGATCAGGGAGCACGCTTCAAAGGCGTATATAACATATACGAACAGAAACTCGACCTCTTCACCCCCAATAAGCAGCGAGTAACCGAGAAGGTAGAAGTAGACATCAACAGCAAGGCGCTCGATGAAAACATAGGCGAAGAACAGGCAGCCAAACTTCGCGACGACCTTGAACTTGTAGAAGGAGTTTACTCTGATTTCGATGTACAGGATTATCTCGACGCAAAAGTAGCCCCCGTATTCTTCGGCTCCGCACTCAACAACTTCGGTGTCCAGGAACTGCTCAACTGCTTCGTCAAGATAGCCCCCTCTCCCCGTCCCGTTCAGGCAGAAGGACGCATAGTTTCGCCCGAAGAACCCAAATTCACAGGCTTCATCTTCAAGATAACCGCAAACATCGACCCCAACCACCGTTCATGCGTGGCATTCTGTAAAATATGCTCAGGAAAATTTGTGCGCAATGCACCCTACCGCCATGTGAGATTGGGCAAGGATATGCGTTTCTCATCGCCCACACAATTCATGGCACAGCGCAAGAGCACCATCGAAGAGGCCTATCCCGGCGACATCATAGGTCTGCCCGACACAGGCAACTTCAAGATAGGCGACACACTCACCGAAGGCGAAATACTCAATTTCAAAGGTCTCCCCAGTTTCTCTCCCGAAATGTTCAAATACATTGAGAATGCCGACCCTATGAAGACAAAACAGCTTGCCAAAGGTATCGACCAATTGATGGGCGAAGGCGTAGCACAGCTCTTCGTAAACCAGCACAACGGACGCAAACTCATAGGCACAGTAGGACAGCTTCAGTTCGAAGTAATACAGTACCGTCTCGAAAACGAATACAATGCAAAATGCCGTTGGGAACCCGTAAGCCTCTACAAAGCCTGCTGGATAGAGAGCGACGACGAAGCAGAACTCGAAAACTTCAAGCGCCGCAAATACCAGTATATGGCAAAAGACATTGAAGGACGCGATGTATTCCTCGCCGACAGCAACTACGTGCTACAGATGGCACAGAACGATTTTAAAAGCATAAGATTCCACTTTACAAGCGAATTTTAAAAGCTGTTTTGAATTTATTTTTTAACTATGGGAACAATAGCAGACGAAGCCAAACGCGCAATAGAAGTAATGCGCAAAGGAGGAGTAATACTCTATCCCACCGACACAGTATGGGGCATAGGTTGCGATGCCACCAACGAAGAAGCAGTAAAGCGCATCTACGAAATAAAGAAACGCACCGACAACAAAGCCATGTTACTGCTTGTCGACTCACCCGACAGAATAGTACGCTACGTATCCAAGATACCCCATGTAGCATGGGACCTTATGGAACTCACCACAAAACCACTGACAATTATATACGACGGAGCACGCAACCTCGCCCCCTCGCTCGTAGCCGAGGACGGCAGCATAGGCATACGCGTAACAGCCGAACTTTTCTCTAAGGAGTTGTGCTATCGCTTTCAGAAAGCAGTAGTATCAACTTCGGCAAACATCAGCGGCGAACCCACGCCCCGCTATTTTGCCGAAATAGACCCGGAAATAATTGAAGCCGTTGACTACGTAGTAAAATACAGACACCTCGAAAAAGGTTCGCCCAAACCCTCAAGCATCATAAAGCTCACCGAAAAGGGCGAAGTTACAGTAATAAGACAATGAAAGAGAAAGAAAAATCGTTGCTCGACCGCTTTTTTGAATGGCGCGAAAAACATATACCGCAGAATAGGTTTGTGCTTATTCTCAGTTTCCTTGTAGGAGTAGTATCGGCACTTGCAGCATTCACCTTGAAGCACCTTATCGAATTTATACAGGAACTGCTCACCAGCGGCTTCAGTGTTTTTTCGGGTAACCTGCTATACCTTATCTATCCGGTAATAGGTATATTCCTTTCGGGACTCTTTATCCGAAAAATCGTACGCGACGACATAAGCCACGGAGTAACAAAAGTGCTCTACGCAATTTCGCAACGCAAAGGACGCATTAAAAGCCACAACATGTGGTCGTCGCTCGTTGCCAGTGGTGTAACCATCGGATTCGGTGGTTCGGTAGGAGCCGAGTCGCCCATCGTGTTTACAGGTGCTGCCATAGGCTCAAACCTCGGCAACTTCTTCCGCATGGAAAAGAAAGTAATGATGTTGCTGCTCGGCTGTGGAGCCGCAGGCGCCATCGCCGGCATCTTCAAAGCCCCGATTGCAGGTCTTGTATTTACACTCGAAGTACTGATGCTCGACCTTACAATGTCGTCGCTGCTACCTTTGCTTATCTCAAGTGTAACAGCAGCGACGCTCGCATATATGTTCACCGGCACAGATGCCATGTTTGATTTCCAACCCGACAAAGCATTCGAAATCACAAGAGTACACTATGTAGTGCTGCTCGGAGTATTCTGCGGTCTGATTTCGCTATACTTTACCCATGTAACTACCACAATAGAGAAGCACTTCAGAAAGATAGAAAATCCATATAAAAAACTCATAATCGGCGGTTCTATCCTCAGTGTACTCATATTCCTCTTCCCTCCGCTCTACGGCGAAGGCTACCACACGATAAACACACTCATCAACGGCTCCGACCCGTACGACATTCTTAACAATTCGTTCTTCTACGGTTATCCCGGACTGTTGCTGTTGTTCATGCTATTCGTCATACTGTCGAAGGCAGTAGCTTCAACCGTAACCAACTGTGGAGGAGGCTGCGGAGGTATATTCGCACCCAGTCTTTTCCTCGGTTGCATTGCAGGATACCTTTTCTCGTCGCTCTGCAACCAATCGTTTCTGGCGACAGACCTTTCGTGCGTCAATTTTGCACTTTTCGGAATGGCAGCCCTAATGTCAGGAGTATTCCATGCGCCCCTAACCGGAGTATTCCTCATTGCGGAGCTTACCGGCGGATACGCACTCTTCCTGCCGTTGATGATAGTCTCTGTAAGTTCATACCTCACAGTGCGTGTATTCGACAAGAACAACATCTACGCAGTACGACTTGCACAACGTGGCGAACTTATCACCCACCACAAAGACCAAGCCGTCCTCACTATCCTGAAAGTATCGGATGTCATTGAACGAAACTTCATGAAGGTAGAGCCTGACATGGACCTTGCATCACTTGTGGCAGTTGTAGCAAAGACAAAGAGAAATATATTCCCTGTACTCGACAGTGCAAAGAAACTTGTAGGTATAGTGTACCTCGACGACATCAGGCACATTATGTTCCGTCAAGAACTCTATCGCCGTTACAACGTAAGCGGTCTAATGAAACTTGCTCCCGTACGTCTGGGCATAGAAGAGCCTATGGAGACGGTAATGAAAAAGTTTGAGGAGACAGGAGCGTGGAACCTCCCCGTTGAAGATGTAGACGGCACATACATAGGCTTTGTATCAAAGTCAGCCATCTTCAGCGCCTACCGCAAGACATTATTGGATTTTACATCAGATTAAATTATAGAACCTCCCTACATACATATTATGGCAGAAAAACTCAGAATAGTATATATAGGAACCCCCGACTTTGCAGTGGAACCCTTGCGTTCTCTGCGCAACCTCGAAAAGAGCGATAAAGACTGCGGTTACACAATCGTAGGAGTAGTAACAATGCCCGACAGGATAATAACCCGTCGTGGTAGCAATCAGGTGCTTATGAGTCCTGTAAAGGAGTATGCACTTGCCGAAAACCTGCCCCTGCTGCAACCCGAATCGCTTAAAGACGAGACATTCATCGAGGAACTTGCATCGTGGAAAGCCGACCTGCAGATAGTCGTAGCCTTCCGCATGCTCCCCGAAAAGGTGTGGAATATGCCACGCTTGGGCACATTCAACCTTCACGCATCGCTGTTGCCACAGTACCGTGGAGCTGCCCCCATCAACTGGGCAATAATAAACGGTGATAAAGAAAGCGGTGTAACAACCTTCTTCCTTAAGCACGAAATAGACACAGGCGACGTAATAATGCAGCGCAAGGTGGAGATTACAGAAACCGACGACGCAGGTACATTGCACGACAAACTCATGTTCATAGGTAGCGAAACTGTGGTTGACACAGTACTGAACATAGTACGTGGCGAAGCTGTTGCCCGCACACAGGCGAGCATCTTCGACGGCGAACTTCGTCCCGCTCCCAAAATCTTCCGCGACACCTGCCGCATAGACTGGAACAAAGGATGTGAGGAGTTATACAACTTCGTCAGAGGCCTCTCACCCTACCCTGCAGCATGGACTGACCTCACAGACGGCGAAGGAAACATCACCACAATAAAAGTCTATGAAACAAAAAAGGAAATCTGCAAAGTAAACGAGAGCATCGGAACCATACTGAGCGACGGAAAATCGTACATCAAGGTTGCCATAGCTGACGGATACCTGCATCTGACCTCGCTACAGATACCAGGAAAGAAAAGAATGCCGGTTGCAGACCTTCTCAGAGGATTCAGCATAGAAGGCAAAAAGATAGCTCTTTAATAAAAATTATTGCTGTCCGGTAAATTTTATTCTGCTTATGTTTTGGAACTCCTCCGTCTTCAAAAACAAGGTAAACAACTCTTCCTCTTGGATAAGAGGGAGTACCCAAAGGGGGAGGGAGTTTGAATAAAAGCACAAGCAATAGTTTCAAACTCCTCCGTCTTCAACCGCTTTTGCGCTTGAATAGACCTCGCAAGCTCGGCACTCCTTTAGGGAGCTAAAGCTCCCGTCGTCGCAAACATTGCTTATTACGCAATGTCCTCTTATCCAAGAGGAGGAGTTTAAACCATTGCACTCAAATTTGTATTAAAAAAGGAAAATGATTATGCGATATTATACCTAAAAAGTACAACCCCATCCTTCAATGGATAAAAAACTATTCTAAAAAGTTCCTGCCCTTAAAGGGGAGGTGGATTCAAAAACGACAGTTTTTGAAGACGGAGGGGTTTTCCTCGCGTAGTATGGTTTATTGTAGTACGATGGGGTAAGAA
>SUXT01000092.1 GCA_015060835.1 Bacteroidales bacterium | reverse complement strand
TCACATTGCGCTCGCTTAATCGCAACTTTGATGTTATCGAAGTTGCTTTCACTCGCTTTGCAATTTGTGAACAAGTTCACATTGCGCTCGCTTAATCGCAACTTTTGGCATCTTTTCTCTCTTATTTTTTGGAAATTATTGCTGTCCGGTAAATTTTTATTCTGCTTATGTTTTGGAACTCCTCAGTCTTCAAAAACAAGGTAAACAACTCTCCCTCTTGGATAAGAGGGAGTACCCAAAGGGGGAGGGAGTTTGAATAAAAACACAAGCAATAGTTTCAAACTCCTCCGTCTTCAACCGCTTTTGCGCTTGAATAGACCTTGCAAGCTCGGCACTCCTTTGATATTATCGAAACTATGCTGCGCTCGTTGTAAATGTAAGTAAACTTCCATTCACTCGCTTGCTATAGTTTTAGGGAGCTAAAGTTGAATATTTCTAAATTCGGCTGCACTCGACAGAATATAAACAAGTTTACATTCTGTTCTCGTTTGCACGAATTTTCCCGTCGTCGCAAAGCTCGTGCCAGCGAGTACAATGCGAGCTTGCTTGCAATTGTAAACGAGCGCAGCCGAGCTTCGCATAAAGCAAACATTGCTTATTACGCAATGTCCTCTTCAAGAGGAGGAATGTAAATCATTGAAAATTATTAATATACGATATTCTCCCTCTTCAAAGAGGGAGTGCCCAAAGGGCGAGGGAGTTCCAATCATTGACTTAAATTTGTCTTAATAAAGAATTGGGGCTTGTAGTTACTTAAATATTGAATTTTAAACGACTTAATACGTTTACCGGACACTAATAAATAAAATTCAAACAGCTTCTTAGAATATTCTCACACTATATCCCAAGCGGGCTGTGATTGTCATGTTTGCAGAGCGTCCGAAGTCGTCTGTCTTCGAATTGTTGAATATGTCGCCAAGTCCATAGTAGTAACGGCCTTCGACGAAGAAGTTGCCGGCTTTGGTTCTCAGTTCCAATCCTAGACCGCCGGTGATACCGTAGTCGAATTTGTTGTCTACAGCCTTGCCGTATATGCTCTGTGTGGCATTGGGGCGGCTCTCTATGTTCCAAGTGCCTTCGTAGGTCTCTTCATCGCCGAGCAGGATACCTATCTGCGGACCGAGGTTGATGTAGAACTGCAGTCCGTGGGGTTCTTTGCCGAATGCGAGGTGGGCGAGGAATGGTATCTCCAAGTAGTTGAGGCGGCGGCTGTAGCTGTTGCCGCTCTTATCGTCGAAGTCCTCTTCCCAGCCACGTTGGGCATAGTTGAGCTCTAACTGTGCGGCGCATATCATATTGAAGTATTTTTCGGTGGTGTAGCGCATGCTGATGCCTCCGTTGAGACCGGGGAGGTTCTTTTGGCGTACGGTGGGCTGCAAATCCATGCTACTGAAGGTGGCACCTCCTGCGAGGCCTACTTCGAACATATTGCGGCGCTCTTCAATTTGTGCCGAGGCTGCGAGTGTGAGCATCAGGGCGATGGCTGTGGTGAGTATGCGGTTCATTTGTCAAGGTCTATTTTGGTTACTTTGTAATCGGGGGAGTATCTTATGTAGTATGCTTTGGTGTTTATATAGCTGCCGCGGTTGTTCTTGCGGGTGAAGTGATAGCCCGATTGTGTTGGATTGAATTCCACTTTGTTTATGTTTTCGGCAAGGTTGCCTCTGTATCGGCTGATGGCTTTAAGGAAATAGTAGCCTGTGTCGTATCCTAACATACCGTAGCGGGGGTAACGGTTCTGCATGCTGCGGTTGTACCATTCGGTGTATTTGTTCTGTATGTCGATGGCCTCGGGCAGTATGCTGTTGGTGTAGAACGAGGTGTAGAAGTAGGTGTCTACTTCGTACATTGCTTCGAGGTTGCTGCCGGCATATATCTGCCATTCGGGGTAGCCGAAGAGGGCAAATTGGGGTGCTGCATCGAGTGTGTCGCGTTTGAGCACGAGCAGGGTGGGCAGTATGCGGTTGAAGGTCTCCTGTTTGCTGTTGGTGGGGATGAAGATATTCATGGACGCTGTGTCCATCTGTTCTCTTATGTATGCGGTGCCGCCGCCCGAAGCCATGCTCATCAGGCTGTCAATGAGTATTGTGCGGTGGTTGATGTTGTTGGCTGTCGCATATTGTTGCAGTTTGACTGCAAATTCCTTTTTCTCTCCCTCGTGGTTGTCATCTACGAAGATGATGTTGGCACCGGGGAACTGTTCGGGGAATTTGCTTATGCTCTTTTCTATTGTGTATGTCTGCAAAGCGTTGGTGATAAATACTTTGGGGTTGCTGTATAGCTCATCCTCTTTGGCACTGAAGGGGAGGACGAGGGGAATGTTGTTGGCTTTTGCAAATGTGGCGAGCTCTTTGTTGTGTGTGGGGTAGAGTGCGCCGATGATTATGTCGCAGCCGTTGAGTGCACCGCTGCCGATGAGCGTGCCGAGACTTTTGGTCGATTCGCCCGAGTCGTAGGTATGTATGTCGAATGAGTAGCCTTCGCCCTTAAGTCCCTCAACTGCCAGCAACAGGCCCTGATAGAATTCTATCATGCGCTCCTGCTCGCCGGGGGCATATTGGTTGAGCATGAAGGGGAGAATGATTGCCGCTTTTATGGCATTGCTCTTCTTCTCTTCCACTTTGGGCTTTTCTACTACCACAGTGTCGGGCTTTGTCTCTTCCTTCTCCTGTGTGGGGAAGGGGATATAGAGCTTCATGCCCTTTTTCAACTCCTTCTGGTTTAGTATGGGGTTCATGTCAATGAGTGCCTTACGGGTGATGCCGTATTTCATGGCAATCTTGTATAGGCTCTCATTCTTGTTGACTATGTGAATTGATGCAACTGTCTGCTCCATCTGCGGGGGGATGGTTATTGCCTCTTTTACTTTTGGGGCACAGCTCCACAGAAGGGTAAGTATTGTTGCTATAGTTAGAAGTCTTTTCATTGAAGGGTAGTTCTATAAATTATTAATCTATTTTTCTTTGTCGGGTGTAGTTTTTATTTGTCAAAATCTATTTTCTCTACTTTGTAGTCGGGGGTGTAGTGTACGAAGTATATCTTTTTGTTCACAAAGCCGCCCCAGTTGTTTACACGCTGGAACTTGAATCCTGTCTGTATGGGTGTGAACGATACTTCGTGTATGTGGTCTGCCATAGCTTTGCCATATTTGGCGGCGGCGAGCAGGAAGTAGTAGCCTGTGTCGTATCCGAGCATGCTGTAGCGTGGGTAGATGTTCTGATAGGGGTGGCTGTACCACTGTATGTAGTTGTTGCGGAAGTTGGTTACTTCGTCGAACGATGCATGGCTGAAGAACGAAGTGTAGAAATATGTGTCTGTCTCATACATTTTGCTTTGCTGGTTCTTTGCATATATCTGCCATTCGGGGTAGCCGAAGAGGGTGAATTTCGGCAGGTCGTTTATGGTGTCGTTCTTCATTATCTGCATGGCTGCGAGCAGTGTGCTCAGGGTTGTCTCGCTGCCCGAGGTGGGGATGAAGATATTGTTGCCTCCCTCTTTCATGGCACTCTTTATTGTGGCATAGTCGGGTTCTGTGCCGGTGAAGTGGTCGTGGGGGAGTGTCTTGTGTGTCAGCTTGTTCTTGTCAAGCGACTTTTTTAGTGTAGCTATAAACTCCTTCTTGTTGTTTGCGGCATTGGGGTTGTCTATGAATATGATGTTGGCGCCGGCAAACTTGCGGGTAAAGTGTTCGGTTACTTCGGAGTAGAAGTACGATTGCATGGTGTTTACCACATATACCATGGGGTTGCGGAATATTTCATCCTCTTTCGATGTGAAGGGGATGACAAGGGGAATCTCTTTCTTTTGGGCAAAGCGGGCTAGTTCCTTGTTGTGTCGCGGGTGCAGGGCACCGAAGATGATGTTCATCCCGTCGAGGCTGCCGCTGTCGAGCAGTGGGGCGAGGCTGTTGCCCTCCTTGCCTGTGTCGTAGGTGTGTATGTCGAATGAGTAGCCGTACTGCTTCAGGCGTTCCACTGCCATGAGGAAGCCTTCGTAGTATTCCACCATGCGGGATTGTTCGCTGGGGTTGTATGTGCCTATCATGAACGGCAGTACAACTGCAACCTTCAGTGTTTCAATAGGGGTGTTCTCCAGCTTTTCCTCCTCTTCTATCTTGCGGAATATCTCTGCATTGCTCTGCTCCTTTTCGATTTTGGCTTGCTCCTGTTGCTTTTTCTCGGCAATCTCTTTCTGGGAATAGGGAATTGCTATGGTGCTTTTACGCTTCAGCTTCTTGTTCTTTATCTGCGGGTTGGCGACGAGAAGTTCGTCGATGGTTATGTTGTAGCTGCGAGAGATGCTGTATAGTGTTTCGCCCTTTTCCACTTTGTGGGTGGTGCGTATTTGGGTATTCTCTTCCTTTTCTTCTTTTTGGACTGGAGCGGGTGCAGGCTGTGTCTTTGCAATGCCTTTTGTGGGAATGAGTATCACTTCGCCGGTGCGGAAGTTGTTTATGCTTAGTCCGGGGTTGGCGTTGCATATGGCTTCGGGGGTTACTCCGTATATGTTGCTGAGACGGTAGAGTGTTTCGCCCGACTTTATTGTGTGATAAAGTTTGTCGGGTTGCGCGGCAGAGTTTTTCTGCGCAATCTTCAGCTTCTGGCCTATGGCAATCTTCTGTGCGCAGTCGGGGTTTAGGCTTATTATCTCATCCACCGTAACTTCGTACATTCGGGAGATGGAGTAGAGTGTCTGGCCTTTGCTGACAGTGTGGGTGAAATAGCCGGCATTCTGCGCGGAGATGGTCAGCGTGCAGATTATGTATATTATCAGTGTCAGTGTGGTCTTTATTATATTGTTTCTTCTACTCATTTGTTTGTGTCGGGTATGTTTGAACTGTTGTGTATGTCCGGGCTTGTTTCAACCTGCAAAGTTACGATATTTAAGCGAAATAATGAAATAGTTTTTTCTGCTTCTTGTCAGTGGCTTTATATAAAATCAGCGCAGCTTCGGCTGCGCTGATTTATGTTGCTTGTATTGTTTAGAAGCTGTTTGAATTTTATTAGAAAATAATTCTATATTTGCGCTATTTATTTCGGCTTCTTTGAGTCTATTTTGGCATCTTTTCTTTCTTATTTTTTGGAAATAGCCCGCTATTCCCTGCAAAATGCGAAAGAAAATATACTCAAAATATCTCTCAAATAATTCCGAAATAAAATTCAAACAGCTTCTTAGTAATTCTCTTTCCTTACCTCGAAGTAGCTTTGCGAGTATTTGCATACGGGGCATACTTCGGGAGCCTTCTTGCCCACTACAAGGTGTCCGCATATGCGACATTCCCACATGGTCTGTTCGCCCTTTTCGAATACTTGCTGCATCTCTACGTTCTTGAGCAGTTTGCGATAGCGCTCTTCGTGTGATTTTTCGATGGCTGCTACGCGGCGGAAGCGTTCGGCAAGTTCGGGGAATCCCTCTTCTTCGGCGTCCTTGGCGAATCGTGAGTACATATCCGTCCATTCGTAGTTTTCTCCTTCGGCAGCGTGTAGCAGGTTGGCGGCAGTGTTGGAGATGCCTCCGAGTTCGTCGTACCACAGACGGGCGTGCTCCTGTTCGTTGCGGGCTGTCTGCAAGAAGATGGCTGCGAGTTGTTCATAGCCTTCGCGGGCAGCTACTTCGGCAAAGTAGGTATATTTGTTGCGGGCCTGACTTTCGCCGGCGAAGCCTTCGAGAAGGTTCTTTTCGGTCTTTGTGCCGGCATATTTGTTGCCGGTGGGGTTCGATTCGATGATCTCTTCGAAAAACGATGCGGGTTTTTTGCATTTGGGGCAGATGAATTCTGCGCTTAGTTCGCCTTCGTGGATGTATCCACAGATTTTGCAACGGTATTTTTTCATGGTTTCTTGTATAATGGTTAGAATTATTATGACTATATCCAATGCTCAAAGATAAACAAAATTTCATTCGGATTGTTCTTTGTTTGTCTCTTTTTATTCTATGATGCTTGAAAAAGTGTTCTCATCCTTTGTTACGGACGTGGGGAGGAAATTCTTTCTCGCTGTCGAGTCAGTGCTCTTTTTCTTTTCGTTGTTGACAATGGCTGCTGTTACTGTAGATTACGGTTTTCAGCTCGACGATGATGAGAGGAAGACAGTTGGCTGCATCTGTGAATTTGCCCGTTGGTTCTATTTCTTCGTCTTTGTTGTCCGTCTGTTCCTTTATCGCAGCAGAATCAGGGGGCGTATGGTGCTCTTCTCTTTTTTGATGGGCTGTGCGCTGCTGCTGGCGCTTTTCCCCGATTTTTCAGGTTCCGACAGCGGTTTTATTCATAGGGTGTTCGGTAGCGAGGTGTATCGTTTGGTTGTACTTTCGGTCTTCTCTTTGCTTGAATTGTCTAAGGGTGTTACTGCTTTTATTGGCAAACGCACCAATCCGGCGTTGTTGTTGGCATCCTGTTTCTTGGTTCTTATTCTGTTTGGGGCACTATTGCTTTTGCTGCCGCGTTCAACGCTTGATGGGGTGAGGCTTTCGGTTGTCGATGCCTTGTTTGTCTCTACAAGCGCTGTGTGTGTTACGGGACTTTCTACGGTGGAGGTGGCGCAGACCTTTTCGTTTGACGGGTTGTGTGTGATTTTGTTGCTTGTGCAGTTCGGTGGGTTGGGCGTGATGACTGTTACCAGTTTCTTTGCTCTGTTTTTTGTGGGTGATACGGGATTCTTCGGACAATTTGCGCTGCGTGATATGGTTGGGAGCGATGCCTTTGGTTCGCTTGTCTCTATGTTATTGTATGTCATGGGTTTTACGTTCGTGGTCGAACTTGGTGGGGCTTTGCTGCTGTGGCTTACGGTGCGTGGCACTTTGGGGATGTCGTTGGGCGAGGAACTGTTTTTTGCCTTTTTCCATTCGGTGTCGGCGTTTTGCAATGCAGGTTTCAGCACACTTGACGGGAACTTGGGTAACGGCGCTGTTTTTGAGGGACACAATGCCTTTTATGTGGTTGTCTCTTTGCTTGTTGTGGCGGGTGGCATCGGTTTCCCTATTCTTGTGAACATCAAGGAGTGGCTCTCCTTTTATCTGTTGCCTGTCTTGGCGGGCTTGCTCGGCCGGCAGGTCAGGAGGCACAGATTCAACCATATTGTCAATCTCAATACAAGGATAGTGGTTGTCTGCTCTACGGTGTTGCTGGTTGCGGGTACGTTGACATTTGCTCTTGCGGAGTGGAACGGTGCTTTCGCCGGGTTGCCTGTGGAGAGTAAGGTCGTTCAGGCGTTTTTCTGTGCGGTTGTGCCTCGCACTGCGGGGTTCAACAGTGTGGAGCCGGCTCTCTTTTCTTTGCCGGCGCTTGTAGTTTATGTTGTGCTTATGTGGGTGGGCGGTGCTTCGCAGTCTACCGCCGGCGGTGTCAAGGTCAATTCGCTGGCAGTTGCTGTCGCGGGGGTGAGGGCAGTGGTAAAGGGACGCAGCAGTGTGGAACTTTTCGGAAGGGAGATTTCAGGAGTTTCCGTACTGCGTGCTTCGGTTGCTGTTTTTTGTTCGATAGCGGTAGTGTCGCTATCGTTTTTGGTGCTTGTGGCAGTTGAATCCGATATTTCCCCTAAGGGATTGCTCTTCGAGGTTGTCTCAGCCTATTCGACCGTTGGTTCGAGTCTTGGTGTTACCGCAAAATTGAGTGTGGCGGGCAAGGTGGTGATTGTGTTGCTGATGTTTGTTGGCAGGGTGGGGCTCGTTACTGTGCTTATGGGCTTTGCGAAGGGAGGTATCCGCAGATACCGTTACCCTGTGGATAGTGTTATTATTAACTGAGTGAATTTGTTGTGTATGAAATGTTTGGTAGTAGGCTTGGGAGATTTCGGCCGTTTGGTTGCCGGCAGGTTGACCGATGGCGGGCACGAGGTCATCGGTGTGGATGTTGACGAGCGTCGTGTCGATGAGGTGAAGGAGCGTATCTCCGTAGCTTATATTCTGGATGCTACTGAGCGTAAAGCATTGCGCGTGTTGCCCTTTGACGAACTTGACTGTGTGATTGTAGCCATTGGTGGCAGCATGGATGCTTCGTTGCGTGCGGTGCTGGCTCTGAAAGAACTTGTGCGTAAAGGGTTTTATGTGCGTGCCCTGGATGAGGCGCATGGGGCTGTCCTTGCTGCTATGGGGGTAGCGGGTTGCTTCTACCCTGTAGCCTTCTCGGCCCGCTTGTTTGCCGATGGGGTGGCGCGTGGCGATCTTTCCGATTTTTTGTTGCGTTGATTCCTTCAGCTCTGGAGTAAAGCATCAAGCAACTCCTTAATGGAGCTGCTTGATGCCGTTGGGTGTCTCTATTATGCCCGACTTGCGGGTGTTGCGTCGTATTGCGCGGTTTTTCTCTATCGATTCCTTTGTCTTGTAGGGACGTTTGTGGTCGAGGTGCAACACTATTGCCGAGTAGCGTATCTGCTTGGACTTTATGCCGAGGTTGAAGAGGCGCTCGCCAAATTCGCGGTCCTGTCCACCGTATTGCATCTCTTCGTTGTATCCGTTTATGCGCATCATGTCTTCGCGCCACCCTGAGGCATTACAGCCGTTCCATGTGGCTTTTGCAGGGGTGATGAAGTTCATGAATGCTGCGAATGCGGTATTTCTGAACAGTTTGGTGCACTTGAATGAGCATGGCATTTTCTGTGCTCTCAGCCACGACAGGTCAAAGGCACGTTTGCTCGATATGTCCTCGTGAGTGAGCTGTTTGCTTATGTCCATCGGCAACTTGAAGTATCCTCCTGAGAGCAGATAACCTCTCTCTGCGAATTTTTCGTGTGTGGCTATGAAGTCCTCGCGGGGTATACAGTCCTGGTCGGTGAATATGAGGTATTCCGACTCCGATGCGATGAGGGCGCTGTTGAGTATGCGCGACTTCTGGAAACCGTTGTCCTCGTGCCATACATGTTTTATGGGCAGACGGTCGCGGAAACTATCTATCAGCTCTTTTGTGTCGTTGCGCGAACCGTCGTCGGCGATTACTATTTCGTCGGCCATGCGTGTCTGGTAGAGGTAGCCCCACAGTGTCTTTTCGAGCCACGCGGGGTTGTTGTAGGTGGAGATTACCACTCCTATGGTTTTTGGCTTGTTCATCTTTGTTGCTGTTTGTGCTGCATTTGCGAAGATACGGCAATCTGTTCTATCCGGCAAATTTGTGTGGGATTTTTTCTTGTTATATCCTTTATGAGTTAAAATGTGTTAATCCTAAAAGGGGCGGCGAACAATCGGATTTATGTATGTGTTTAAAGTATGTGTTTTTCATAGTAATAGATTACAGGCTACATCTGCTCGTGATGAGTCGATGTCCGACGGACAAAGGCGTTTGTCCGGAAAGAAGCTGCTTCCTCTCCCCTGGGAAGCGGCTTTTTGCATTCAGAGTGTTCGCTATCCTAACGTTAATTCAAGCTGTTGAAAGACAAAGAAAGAACTCTCCCTCTTGGATAAGCCAATCTTTGGACACATTTATTTTAAATCTATATTTGCTATATTTCTAAATATCAACAAAATAGCTTACTAAAAAAAGGTTCCTGCCCTTAAAGGGGAGGTGGATTCAAAAACGATAGTTTTTGAAGACGGAGGGGTTTTCCTCGCGTAGTACGGTTTATTGTAATACGTTAGGTTAAGAACCCCCTCCGAACTTTTTTCTCGGAAAAAAGAGGAAGACCTCACATGCGTTCGGCACTCCTTTGGGAATATAAATATTCCGTCGTCGCAAGCAACGCTCCATTCCGCGTTGCCCC
>SUXT01000006.1 GCA_015060835.1 Bacteroidales bacterium | reverse complement strand
TTAATTCATGGAGTGGGGCGGCATCTTTATTGCTATATCCTAAAGCTTGTTCTTTTGCCGGTTGCGTGTATCTTTCCAAAGGAAGAAGCCGGCCAGCAGGGTGCCTGAGATGCTGTGATAGGCACAGGAGATGGCACAGGGGATGACGGCAAGGGCAGCCATAGGGTTTGCTGCTATCATGGCGGGAGATGCGAAGAAGTTACGCGCCAGCACAGTAGCCATTCCTGCGTTCTGCATGCCTACTTCTATGGAGAGCGTACGACGTTTGGCGGTGTCGAAGCGGAATGCCTTTCCTGCCATGTAGCCCAATAGGTAACCGGCGCCGTTGTGGAGGGTGACGACGGCAAGTGTGAGCAGAATGAGTTGTAGTCCATTCTCCTTGAGTTGCGGGTGTACAGTGAAGATGACGCCACCCACGATGCAGGCCAGGCACAGAACGCTGATACCGGGCATAATGCCTTGTATCTGCTGGAAGTCTTTCCTCTTGCCCAGAAAGTAATTGAAGGCAACTCCGAGCGCAACGGGGATAAGTGTCACTAACAAGATGTTCTGGAACATTCCCCATGCATCGACCTCAATCTCTGCTCCTGCCAGCCAAAGCACAAGCAGGGGTGTCACGAAGGGTGAAAGGCAGGTGCTGACGGTTGTCATGCCAACACTGTATGCGACATCGCCCTTGCAAAGGAAACTCATGAGATTGCTGCTCACGCCACCGGGGCTGCAACCGACGAGAATGATGCCTGCTGTCATGAACGCATCGAGATGGAAAATACGGGCCAGCCCCCATGCTACGATGGGCATGATGGTGTACTGTGCTGCTGTCCCGATAAGGATGTCTATGGGGCGGGATAGCAGGATGCGGAAGTCTTTAGTGGAGAGTGTGCAGCCCATCGTCAGCATGATAAGTCCCAGAATGACTGAAGCGCGCTGCCCCTGCTGTACCCATGCAAATGTCTCGGGCATGAGGAAGGCAATGATGGCTACGATGATGATGAATAGGCTCGTATATCGAGACAGGTATTGGCTGATGGAAAGTAGTAATCTCATTATGATAGTTATTGTTCGCTGTTTTATGGCATAAATATTATTTATTACATAGCACTCTCCTCGTTCATGGAGTCGAGCAGCATCTTTACCTCCTCGTCTACCTCATAAAGGCGCGTGCGGCAGAATTTTATAAGTTCGTCCGCCTCTCTCAGCAGTCGGTAAAGAGTGTCAATCTCCACGCTGCCGCTCTGAATTGCCTGCATTATATCTTCGAGTCGTGCTACCGCCTGACTGTAGCTGTATTCTCCGTTATTCGTCATATTCCTTTACTTTTGTATCAATAATTTCACTTATGGTCTCTCCGTCGGCGAAGCGGGTTACGATGGTGTCTCCCTCGTAAAGCTCTGCTGCCGATTTTATAATACGCCCGCCGCTGAGTGTGAGCGTGTATCCTTGTGCCAGTATGTTGTCGGGAGAGTATGCCCTCAGGCGCTCCTCGTAAATGTCGATGCGGTGGCGCTGCTGTTGTAACAGAAGTGTTGCTACGCTTGGCAGACGGTGCAGCAGGCTTTGCAGACGATGGCGCTCATCAGTGAGCCGGCGTGTGGCAGCCTCTGAAATTGCCTGTTGCAGAGAGGCTACCCTTTCGGCCTGCATCAGCATGGAGTGTATCAGCACCTCTGCTACTGCCGTAGGTGTCTTTGCTGCAATGTGTGCCACAGTGTCGAGCAGTGTCTCGTCGCGTCTGTGTCCTATGCCTGTTATAATAGGTATAGGGAATTGTGCGCAGTTGTTGGCAAGGTCGTAGGTGTCGAAACAACTGAGGTCGCTTGTGGCTCCTCCTCCGCGTATAATCACCACCACATCCCACGGGATTATGTCGCTCGCAATGGCATTCAGTGCAGCAATTATCCCCTCTTCAACCTTGTTTCCCTGCATGGGGGCAGCGAAGAGCGCTGTGCCGAAGTGGAAACCGTAGGGGTTGTTGTTCAGCTGGTCGCAGAAGTCGCCGTATCCCGCGGCCGTTGCCGATGAAATTACAGCTATGCGCTTGGGGAGCAGCGGAAAAGGAAGCTCCTTGTTAAGGTCGATGACACCTTCGTCGGTGAGCCTTTTTATTATCAGCATCCGTCGGCGTGCCATCTCACCGAGTGTGTATGCGGGCTCAATGTCGCACACATCGAGCGAATAACCGTAAACTTCGTGGAAATTTATTTTTACCTGCAGCAACACCTTCATCCCTTCCGAAAGGTTGCTGCCTGTCTGTTCGAGGAAGTAGGGGCGCAGGAGTGAATATACGCGCGACCATATTGTGCCGCGTGCCTTTGCCATAAGTTCACCGGTGGCTTCGTTGCGCTCGACAAGCTCGATGTAGCAGTGTCCGTTTGCCGCTGTGCGCACTTCGGAAAGTTCGCCGGTTACCCAATAGCGCATGGGCAACTGCTCCTCTATGGCTGCTCTCACTTGGCTGTTGAGCGTGGAGAGTGTGAGTGGGTTGTCGTAGCCTGTCATTCTGTTATCCATTGGTTAATGCCTCGTTGCGATGAAATGTAGGCACCGCCGACAACAACGTCGCCACAGTAAAATACTGCCGATTGCCCCGGTGTTACAGCCGATACCGGCTCGTCGAAACGCACGAGCCATCTGCCGTCGGGCAGTTCTCGTTCTATTCTGCATGGGGCGGGGGTGCTGCGGTGGCGTATGCGTGCGCTCATTCCCTCTGCGGGGATTCCGTCCACCCATTCGGGTTTTTCCACTATCATATACTGTGCGAGCAGTTGCGATGCCTCACCGAGCATTACAGTGTTCTTTGCTGCATTTATTTTAAGTACGTATGCGGGGTGTCCCAAGGCTATGTTGAGTCCTTTGCGCTGGCCTATCGTGTAGTAGGGGAATCCTTTGTGCTCGCCAATCTTGCGTCCTTCGCTGTCGACGAAGTAGCCGGGCTTTATCCTGCTGTCGGCATCGGGGATTGCGCTGCGAAGATAGTCGCGGTAGTCGCCCTCGAAGAAACATATCTCCATGCTCTCGCCATCTTTTGCCTTTTCGGTTAGTCCCACCTCCTTCAGCAGTGTGCGTGCCTCCTCTTTTGTCATCTCTCCCAATGGAAAGAGTGTGCGGCGCAACTGCTCCTGCGAAAGTCGCCACAGAAAGTAACTCTGGTCTTTTTTATTGTCCGCTCCCTGTTTTATGAATACATTTTCGCCGTCGCGTACGGTACGCACATAGTGGCCTGTGGCAATATATTTACAGCCGAGTCTGTCGGCCTCTTCCATCAGTATCCTGAATTTTATTGTAGGGTTGCAGTCGATACAAGGGTTTGGGGTGATGCCCGAAAGATAGCTTTGCAGAAATGGGGCGATTACATTCGCTTGGAACTCCTCGCGTATGTCTGCAATGTGGTGCTCTATGCCGAAACGTGCTGCAAGCGCGGCAGCCTCTTCGCAGGCTGACAGGGATTTTTCGCAGGTGAGCAGTGTGAGGCCCACAACCTCGTATCCGCGCTCCTGCAATATCCTGCACGCGGCTGTGCTGTCTACTCCTCCGCTCATTCCGAGCAATACTCTCTCTTGCTGCATACTTTTGTTATAAACAATTCTACCCCTTCAATCTGTTCATTCAGTGTAGTTTGCGCTTGCGGCTGAATACACCTGCCATGCATTTATCAGATTCTTGAAATCTTCGGGCAGTTCCGAGTCGAAGAACATCTCTTTGCCTGTGGTGGGGTGTATGAATCCCAATGTCTTTGCATGGAGTGCCTGTCGCGGGCACATCTTGAAGCAGTTGCGCACAAACTGGCTGTATTTGCTGAAGTGCGTACCCTTCAGTATCTCGTCGCCGCCGTAACAGTCGTCGTTGAATAGCGTGTGTCCTATGTGCTTCATGTGCACCCTTATCTGATGGGTGCGTCCCGTTTCAAGATTACACTCTACAAGAGTTACATAACTCATGCGCTCTATCACGCGATAGTGAGTTACGGCGCTTTTGCCAATCTCCGGGTCGGGCGACACGCACATCTGCAATCTGTTGCGGGGATTGCGTGTGATGTTTCCCTCGATGGTGCCCGTGTCCTCCTTTACTCTTCCCCACACAACGGCATTGTATGTGCGTTTGGTTGTCTTTTTGAAGAACTGCATTCCCAAGTGTGCCTTTGCGTGTACGGTTTTTGCTATTACCAACAACCCCGAAGTATTCTTGTCTATTCGGTGCACAAGGCCCACCTGCGGGTCATTGGCATCGAAACTGCTGTCCTCGCGCAGATGCCATGCGATGGCATTGATGAGTGTGCCGTGTGTGTTACCGCATCCTGGGTGCACGACAAGGCCCGCAGGTTTGTTTATCACCATCAGGTCGCTGTCTTCATATACAATGTCGAGCGGGATCTCTTCGGGAATAATGGTGTTGTCGTATGCCGGGGTATCCATCGTTATGACAACCACGTCGCAAGGCTTCACCTTGTAGTTGCATTTTACGACCTTGCCGTTGACGGTGAGCGAGCCGGCGTCTGCCGCCTGCTGTATCTTGTTGCGCGACATGTGCGCAATGTGGTCGACAAGGAATTTGTCAACCCTGATGGGTGCCTGCCCCTTGTCGGCTACGCAGCGGTGTTCCTTGAACAGTGTTTCGTCGTCGTTCGCATCGGTCAAGGGGAAGTCTAAAAGTTCCTCGTCGTATATCTCTTTTTCTGTCATTGTAATGCGTTATTCGAACCATGAATCTTCAACTACTACAGAATCGGCCTCCTCTTTCTCGTCGCCGCTGCCGATGACAAGTGTCAGGGTGGTGCCTATGGCAATCTGTTCGCCGTTGCGCAGCGTATCCTCTCCCATCTTGACAGAGTACACCCAATCCTTCTCGCCGGTGATAGTGTCGTGCGGAGTCAGCTTGAAGCCTGCTGCACGCAGACGAGCAACAGCCTCTCGCAACGAACAGTTGTCGGCAACGTCGGGCAGAGCAATGGTCGGCTCCTTGTTCGAGTTGAGAGTGAGGGCTATCTTGCGGTCTTTCTTTACTTTGGAGTTTGCCGCAGGACGCTGTTCGAGAATCTCGTTCTCTTTAGCCCCTTTCTGGTATTTGTAATCTATGATTTCGTAGCCGAGAGTGCTTTTTTGCAGAATTGCAGCGCCTTCGTCCAGTGTCTGTCCGCATACATCGGGTACCTCTATTGCCTTGCCGTGTAAAGTGTAGCTGTCCAACCATTCAAGTACAGCAAACGGAGTGGCAATGACAACTGCCGCCATTGCAATCAAGTTTATTAGAATTGTTCTTTTTGTGCTCTTTTTCATATTCTGTGGTTTACCCCATAAAATTTATAATTGCAAAGGTACAAACAAGCGAGCAAAATACAAAGCTTGCTTTGGTATTTTACGGCGAGCGCAGTGTACTCTTTGATAATTGCCTTGAAGTTTTTTGAGGTCTCTAAGGTCTTTAAGGTCCCTAAAGACTCTAAACTCCCTAAAGACCTTACCCCCCCCCTTTTTTTATTGCACTCGCTGCAAAATAATCAAGTAAGCTTGATTTTTTTGGCTTCGCCGAAGTTCTATTTCGCTCGTTGGAAATAAAAGTTAAACTTTTATTCGCTCGCTTATACGAACTTTCGCTCGTTTTTACTATATTTGAGATAAATCTCGAATATCTAATGCACTCGCTGCAAAATAATCAAGCAAGCTTGATATTATTTCGCTCGTTTTTACTATATTTGCCATAATTTAGCAAAATTGCACAACTTAAATATTAAATTACACACTATGAAAAAATTCTTTTCTTTGTTGGTGCTCGCCATCTTTGCATTGGCTGCACATGCCGAGGATTATGTTATCTCGACAAAGAACACCACAATGGTGTTGAGCGGCAAGAAGGGCGAACGCCTCAATTTTGTCTACTACGGTCCCACAGCACCCATCGACGAAATCCGTGCGACAGGCAATGCCGTAAACTGGGGCGCATACCCTACATTCGGTACACACTGTACAGCAGAGCACGCAATGCTCGTTACACACCCCAGTGGTGACAACTCACTTGAACTTGCCATCGAAGAGGTTAAGCAGTACAAGGAGAACGAAGCCAACGTTACTGAGTTTGTAATGAAGGATAAAGTGTTCCCCTTCTATGTAAGTGTACTCTACAAAGCTATCCCTGATGTTGATGTAATCAAGGTTTCTACAGTCATCACCAATAAGGAGAAGAAGGCTGTTACACTCAACCGTTTCGCATCGGCTTACCTTCCCATGAAGTCAAATGAATTGTGGCTTTCATACCTCGTTGGCGGTTGGGGCGCAGAGTGCCAGCTCGTCGAGGAGCCCATCCATCGCGGTCGCAAGGTTGTAGGTAACCACGACGGTGCACGTACATCATTCGTTACACACCCCTCGTTCATGATTTCACGTGGCGAGCCCAACGAGCACTGCGGCTTTGTAGTCGGTGGTACACTTTTGTGGACAGGTAACTACGAACTCTCTTTCCTCAACGAGAGCAACTCAAACTATTTGGAGATTGTTGCCGGAATCAACCCCGAAGCATCGGCATACACATTGGAGCCAAAAGAGACATTTACCACTCCCGAACTTGTACTTACATGTAGCACAGAGGGTAAGGGTGGTGTAAGCCGCAACTTCCACCGTTGGGGCCGCAAATACCAGATTATTGGTGGTACTCAAGAACGCGACATCTTGCTAAACAGCTGGGAAGGTGTTTACTTCAGAGTGAACCAAGAGGGTATGGACCAAATGATGAAAGAGTTCTCTGCTATCGGTGGCGAATTGTTCGTTATGGACGACGGTTGGTTTGGCGATAAATATCCTCGTGACAATGGTGAGACATCACTCGGCGATTGGATGGTTTGCAAGAAGAAATTGCCTCAGGGCGTTGAGGGACTTATCGAGTCTTCAAAGAAATTCGGTATTAAATTCGGTATCTGGATTGAGCCTGAGATGACAAACTCAAAGAGTGAACTCTACGAGAAACATCCCGATTGGATTCTTCGTCAAGAGGGGCGTGAACCTGTTATGGGTCGTGGCGGTACACAGTTGATGCTCGACATGACAAACCCCGAAGTTCAGGAACATGTATTCAAGGTAGTCGATGACCTGATGCAGGCTAATCCCGAAATCTACTACATGAAGTGGGACGCAAACTTCTCTATCGAAAACGCAGCTTCACTCTATTTGCCCAAGAAAAAACAGTCACACCTCTACATCGAATATCACAGAGGCCTTATCAAGACTCTTGAGCGCATCCGTGCAAAATATCCCGACCTCGTAATCCAGCTCTGTGCAAGTGGTGGCGGTCGTCTCAACTACGCTTACTTCCCCTACTTCAACGAGTGTTGGACAAGCGACAATACAGATGCTATACAGCGTCTCTTCATCCAGTGGGGTGTGTCACAGTATTATCCTTCTAACGTGATGGCAGCTCACGTGAGTGCATCTCCCAACCATCAGACAAAACGCGTTACTCCTTTGAAGTTCCGTTTCGATGTTGCAATGACAGGTCGTTTGGGTATGGAGATGAAACCCTCAGACCTCACAGAGAAGGAGAAGGAGTTTGCAAAGAACGCCATCGCTACATACAAGAACATCCGTCCCGTTATACAGCAGGGCGACCTCTACCGTCTCATCTCTCCCTACGAGAAGAAACCTTATGTTTCTGTAATGTATGTAACACCCGAAAAGGATCGTGCCGTTTACTTCCTCTATCGCACACAGTACGTTCGCAGCTATCCTGCTGAGTCAAGAATCCTCAAAGGTCTCGACCCCGACAAGAAGTACATGTTCCGCGAACTCAACAAGGAGAACCCCAAGCGCAACAGCTCACTTGAGGGTAAGGTAATCAGCGGTAAGACTCTTATGACTCAGGGCTTCTACCTGAACATAGAGAAAGAGCTTGGCAGTGCAGTTTACGAACTTATTGCCCAGTAATATAATAACCCCCAAAAGAGTGCTGCCATCGTGTATGGTGGCACTCTATTCTTTTAAAAGGACATTATGACGAAAAGACATTCACAAATTATGGCAACCCTGCTGATGCTATTGTGCAGCAGCGTTGCGTGGTGCGAAGTGCCTTTCCGTGTAACCACCGTTACAAAAGATGGCTTTGCTGCAGGCACCGAGTGGTACACAATGACGATAGGCAGTTCGGGACTCTTCATATCCGACAATGCCGGCAATGAATTCATTTCTGTAAAGAGCAACCGCAGTGAATTTGCCGATGCCGACCTTTGGTGTTTTGCAGGCGACGAGAAGAGCGGCTACAAGATATACAACAAACAGGCAGGTCCCGGCAAAGTTCTTGCAGCGCCCACGAAAATGAGCGGCGATGCAGGCAGCACAGCCTATGTGGTGCTGAAAGAGGAAGGTACACCCGCATATAGCACAGAGTGGACATTTGCCCCTTCGAACGACCTCGGAGCCAATGTAAGTGCATTCTATCTTGCCCCCAAAGGCGCAAGCAAGAATATTGTGAACAACCGCAGTGGAAAGCTCGCATTCTGGACAACCGGTGCCGACACAGGTTCGGCAGTTGTGATTGCCATCTGCCGCAACGAAGTGAAGATTGATGCTCTCAACGGTACATTTACCACAGGTAATGCTGCCGGTACATGGTTCTCGAAATGGGTGAGCAACGACAAACAGACACCTGTTACACTCAGCAGCAGTGCCAATAACATGAAGAATGTCGGCAACGACATTGCCTGCTACACAGGTTCGGCGAATAGCGCCACATACACCATCAGCGCCCCCAAAGGCTACCGCATCGAGGCAATAAAACTTGGCAAGGCAATAAAGGATGCAACAGCCGACAACATTAAAATAGAGTATAAAGGAAACACTCTCCCACTGGATAATACTCTCAGCTACACAGCAGATGAAAATCCTGAACAGAGCATCTCTGTAACCCTCAGCGACAGCAAGAACAGCGGCATTATCCTGAAAGACTTGACTGTAACAGTGGTTCGTTACTTCGAAAAGCCCGAGCCTCACTTCGAGCTCTTCCCCACACCCACTTCTGCTGCAATCCCTTACCGCATTCCCGCAATCACCACTACTGCAAACGGCGATCTTCTTGCCGTAGCTGACTACCGTCACTGTCGCTACGACATAGGTAACGGACGCATCGACCTGCACGGACGCATCAGTAAGGACAACGGAAAAACATGGGGCGACATCTTTACCATCATCGAGGGCGACGGTAAACTCGTCGACAACAACCGCAACCTCTCCCTTAGCGCAGGTTACGGCGACCCTGCCATTGTTGCCGACAGAGAGAGCAACCGCGTGCTTATGCTCTGCGTGTGCGGCTATCAGGTATTCTTCTACTCCACACGCGAGATTCCCAATCAGGTGGCACGTCTCTACAGCGAGGACGGCGGTGTAACATGGAGCAAGCCCGAAGTTATCACCGAGCAGTTCTACACCCCCTTCGACAACAGCAATGTAGGTCCCATACGCTCAATGTTCATCGGTTCAGGACGCATATTCCAGAGCCGCCTTACAAAAGTAGGCGACTACTACCGTCTCTATGCAGCCATGCTTGCCCGCGACAAGGATGGCACGTTCTGTAACTTTGTAGTCTATTCCGACGACTTCGGCGGACAGTGGAAAGTGCTCGGCAGCACCGACAAGGGCGCCATCCCCCATAGTGGAGACGAGCCCAAGACCGAGGAGCTTCCCGATGGCAGCATCGTCATAAGTTCGCGTTGCGGCGGCGGACGCTACTACAACATCTTCCGCTTCGACGATACAGAGGCTGCAACAGGCAGTTGGGGCGAAATGGCATTCTCCGGCGCAAAGAACAACGGCGTAACAGCACTGAACAACTCATGCAATGGCGAGATAATGATACTCCCCGCAGTGCGCAACAGCGATGGTAAACAGCTCTATTTAGCATTGCAATCACTGCCTTTCGGTAGCGGACGCAGCAACGTAGGAATATATTACAAGGAGCTTGACGATTACAACGACTTCCTTACCCCTGCGCATTTTGCGAAAGATTGGGACGGCAGTTACCGTAGCAGCATCACCGGCTCGGCCTATTCAACAATGACTCTTCAGGCCGATGGCGCATTGGCATTCATCTACGAAGAGGATACATACGGCACAAGTGGCGGCGGTTACACGATAGCCTATAAGTCCTATACTATTGAGAAGATAACCGACGGCAAATACTCTTTGGACAAAAATGAGAATCGCGCCCTCTATCTTTACAAGAATGTAATTGCGCCACTTACGGCTAAGTGATTGCCCTATGCTTCATTAAACAACAAAGACGACCGAATCGGTCGTCTTTGTTGTTTAATGAAGTCTCTTTATTTATATTTTCGACTTTGTCTAAGAAACTGTTTGAATTTTATTATTAGTGTCCGGTAAACGTATTTAAGTCGTTTAAAATTCAATATTTAAGTGGCTACAAGCCCCAATTCATTATTAAGACAAAGTTAAGTCAATGATTGGAACTCCCTCGCCCTGCTAAACCTCGCAAGCTCGGCACTCCTTTGGAAAGCTAAAGCTTTCGTCGTCGCAAACATTGCTTATTACGCAATGTCCCTCTTCAAGAGGGAGAATGTTGTATGTTAATAATTTTCAAAGATTTACATTCCTCCTCTTGAAGAGGAGGTGGATTCAAAAACTTGTTTTTGAAGACGGAGGAGTTCCAAAACATCAGCAGAATAAAAATTAACCGGACACTAATATTTTTGAATTTACCGGACAGCAATAGTTTTTGAAGAGATCTCCCTTGAAGATCAGGAGTTGCAACGATACGCTATTTTGCTGATATTTAAGCGTATGACGCAAATTATTTCAGCCCATTGACAAACTCCACAAATTCATCCTGCTTTGTGCAGCTGAATATATAATCCATCCTCTCAGTCTGTACAAGAACAAGATTCTTGAATTCTGTTGCATACATGGTGTACCACCTGCCGTTGCTGCTTTTCTTTATTTTCCCTATGCTGAATACCTTTGTTGAACCCTCAAAATAGGAATTGTCGATTCTTCTGCACTCCACAATGGCGCTTGCAGGAATAACCAGTGAACCGAACACTCTGCGCAACCTCACCCCCGCCTTGTCTGCCTCTAAACTGAGTGGCATAAGCCCTGCCACAATGATAAGGACCACAAGAAAGATTCCCGCAAGCAGATACTTCAGCCAATCGCCCGGTAGGTGTGCATCGGTAAGAATCCATAGGACAATAAATGGAACCGCTACCAATGCGGTTACAATCCACACGGTAGCGTTCCAATGAAATTTTATTGATATTCTCTCTTTGTGGCTGTTCATAGCCGTCAACCAATTAAATATCAGCGAGTTCAAATACCTTGCTTATGGCATTCTTCAGTCCGTCGATATTCTTTCCGCCGGCAGTTGCGAAGTGTGCCTGACCGCCACCGCCACCCTGCATCTCTTTTGCAGCCTGACCAACGAGTTTGCCGGCATTGATACCTGCCTCCACAAGGTCGCCGCTTGCCGAGATTGTAAGTTGGGGCTTGTCGTTGCTTACGCTGCCGATTACACAGAAGAGGTTATCGGGCATTTCGCTGCGGAGCATGAATACAATATCCTTAACTGTAGCTGCGGGCAAAGGGAGGATGGCGCTGATTACTCTGATGCCCTTACGCTCCTTAATCTCGCCCATGAGCTTCTCTTTGGTGCTGACAGCCTTTTCGCGTGCATACTCCTCGACCTGTTTCTTCAGTTCGTTGTTCTCGGCTATTGCTTTGACGATGGTAGCCTTCAGGTTGGGTACATTGTTGAAGAGCGCCTTTATCTCTGCCATCATATCCTGCATCTTGATGATGTTCTCTTCGAGAGCCTCGCCTGTGATTGCCTCGATACGACGCACACCGGCAGCTACAGAGCTTTCAGAGATAATCTTCACCATTCCAATCTGTCCTGTTGCTGCAACGTGTGTACCGCCGCAGAATTCAACAGAGTTGTCGAATTTTATCACGCGCACCTTGTCGCCGTACTTCTCGCCGAAGAGGGCTATTGCGCCAAGCTCGCGTGCCTCGCCAATGGGAATTTCGCGGTACTCGGTCAAGGGGATGTTTGCGCGTATGCGTGCGTTTACAGCCTTTTCAACCTTTATAATCTCTTCGTTTGTCAGCTTCTGGAAGTGAGAGAAGTCGAAACGGATGCCTTCGGGGGTTACGAGTGAACCTTTCTGCTCTACGTGTGTGCCGAGCACCTCGCGCAATGCCTGGTCGATAAGGTGAGTACACGAGTGGTTGGCTGCGCATGCATTGCGCTTGGCAATGTTCACCTCGGCTCTGAATGTGGCTTCGGGGTTCGAAGGAAGCTTCTTTGTAATGTGTATGGGCAGGTTGTTCTCCTTCTTGGTGTCGATGACCTCAATGCGCTCATCGCCACAAACAAGCAGACCTGTGTCGCCCACCTGACCACCGCTCTCTGCATAGAAGGGTGTCTCGGAAAGTACAATCTGATAGAGTGTCTGGTTCTTCTGCTTTGTCTGGCGGTAGCGCAGAATCTGTGTGTTGCACTCAGTGAAGTCATAACCCACGAATTTGCTCTCGCCCTCGGCAATGTTCACCCAGTCGCTGTTCTCTACTGCAGCAGCGTTGCGGGCACGTGTCTTCTGTTTGAGCATCTCCTCGTCGAACTGCGCCATATTTACAGTGAGCCCGTTCTCTCTGAGGATAAGCTGTGTGAGGTCGATGGGGAAACCGAATGTATCGTAGAGTGTAAATGCTTCAACACCGCTTATCTCCTCCTTGCCCTCGGCTTTTGCTGTGGCAATAATCTTGTCGAGCATGTGGATACCGGTCTCCAGCGTGCGGAGGAATGCCTCCTCCTCCTCTTTCATCACCTTTGTTACAAGCTCCTGCTGCTGTGCAAGTTCGGGATAAGCGTCGCCCATGTTCTCAATGAGTGTGGGGATGAGCTTATACATGAATGCCTGCTTCTGTCCCAGGAATGTGTATGCGTATCGTACAGCGCGGCGCAGGATGCGACGTATCACGTAGCCTGCTTTTGCGTTTGAGGGCAGCTGGCCGTCGGTGATAGAGAATGATATTGTGCGTATGTGATCGGCAATTACGCGCATGGCAACATCCACCTGTGCATCGTCGCCATAGTTCTTGCCCGAAAGTTCGCTGATTTTCTTGATGACGGGCTGGAAAATGTCGGTGTCGTAGTTCGAACGCTTGCCCTGCAAAGCCATGCAGAGACGTTCGAATCCCATACCTGTGTCGATAACCTTTGCAGGGAGTCCTTCGAGAGAACCGTCTGCCTTACGGTTGAACTGCATGAACACGAGGTTCCATATCTCTATTACCTGAGGATGGTCGTGGTTCACAAGGTCGCGTCCGCTTATCTGTGCACGCTCTTCGGCTGAACGAAGGTCGATGTGGATTTCAGAGCAGGGACCGCAGGGACCTGTGTCGCCCATCTCCCAGAAGTTGTCCTTCTTGTTGCCGTTGATAATATGGTCTTTGGGCAGATATTTCTCCCAATAGCCCGCAGCTTCGTTGTCGCGCTCCAGTCCATCCTCTGCACTACCCTCGAATACGGTGGCATAAAGGATTTCGGGATTCAGTTTAAGTACATCTACCAAATATTCCCATGCCCACGAAATTGCCTCCTTCTTGAAGTAGTCGCCGAAAGACCAGTTGCCGAGCATCTCGAACATTGTGTGGTGATAGGTGTCGTGTCCCACCTCCTCAAGGTCGTTGTGCTTTCCGCTCACGCGCAGACACTTCTGTGAGTCGGCTACTCGTTTGCTCTTTGCCGGACGGTTGCCGAGGATAATATCCTTGAACTGGTTCATGCCTGCGTTGGTGAACATAAGTGTGGGGTCGTCCTTGACAACCATGGGTGCCGAAGGTACGATAAGGTGTTCCTTGCTTTTGAAGAACTCCTTGAATGATTCTCTTATCTCTTTGGATGTAAGCATATTCTTTATTCTTTAAAATTCAAATCCAATACTCTTCTTCTCTCTCAAAAGTGAAGAAAACTGAAACATTATGCAATAATTTGCAAAGATACGTCAGTTTTATTATTTTTGCCAAAAGTTTGAGTGAAAAACAGCTTCTAAGAAACTCATTAAATCTATTTTGGAATACTATCAGGCATAAATGCGCAAGGTATATTATATATTCAATCCCAAAACACGCACATACGACAGAGTGTACCCCAATGTGGCGCAAAAGTTCCTTACCTTTTTGCGCAGCATACTCTATTATCTGATATTCGGCGGAGTGTCGTTCCTTGTTTTCTACCTTTGCATTCAGACTCCCTCTCTCAAGGAGGTGCAGGACGAGAACTCAAAGTTGCTTGCACAGTATCGCATCCTATCGCACCGTCTCGACGATGCCATGGAGGTGCTTGCAAACATACAGCAACGCGACGACAACCTCTACCGTGTGCTCTTGAACACCGAGCCGGTGGCAGAGGCGGCACGTACATCGGGCTACGGAGGCACCAACCGTTACGACGAGCTCATGAACATGGACAATGCCGCCCTTGTCGTTGAGACGACACAGAAGGTGGATATGCTTGCCAAGCAGCTCTACCTGCAGATAAAGTCGTTCGACGAGATTGTAGAGCTGAGCAAGGAGCAGGAGGACTATCTGAAGCACCTGCCTGCAATACAGCCCATTGCCAACAGAGACCTCAAAAGGGCAGCATCGGGATACGGCTATCGCATCGACCCAGTCTACAAGACCACCAAATTCCACTCGGGAATGGACTTCTCGTGCGACATGCGCACACCTATCTATGCCACAGGTGATGCTGTAGTTGTCTCTTCGAAGTGGGAGACGGGATACGGCTACACAGTGGAACTCGACCACGGATACGGTTATAGGACACGCTATGCCCACCTGCACAGTTCAAAGGTAAGAGTGGGACAGAAGGTGGTACGCGGCGAGCATATTGCCGACAGCGGAAACTCGGGCAAGAGCACCGGTCCCCACCTTCACTACGAGGTTGTTTATAAAGGCCGCAAGGTGAACCCCATCAACTATTACTTTATGGATCTTGATGCCGACGGCTACGACGAATTGCTCCGTATGGCCGAAAATCACGGCAAGGTATTCGATTAACATCCGTACGATGGACGAAAGCAGCAGAAAATTGTACTACACCATCAGCGAGGTAGCCCAGGAGGTCGGTGTTACCGAGAGCACCCTGCGCTATTGGGAGAGTGTCTTCAAGCAGATAGCCCCTGCCAAAGGCACCGGCGGCGCGCGCCGATACACCCCTAAAGACCTGAAGATGGTTAAGCTCGTCTATCATCTTGTGAAAGATAAAGGAATGACGCTTGCCGGCGCAAAAGCCTATCTCAAAGATAACAAAAAGATGGAGGAAGCCGATGTTGCAGCCTCTGTTGTGGAGCGTCTGCGAGCTATCAGGGAAGAACTTGTAGCCCTGCGCGATGCGTTAGGGGAACTATAGGCGGGTGTAAGGTTATGCTCCTATTGACTTTGATTGAAGTGCCCCCCAAAAGTTAGACACAAAACTTTTGGGGGGCACTTCAGTTTGTAACGCGAAGGATTGAGTATTATTAGTGTCCGGTAAAAATTTCTTCTGCTTGTGTTTTGAACTCCTCCGTCTTCAAAAACACTGTTTTTGAATCCACCTCCTCTTCAAGAGGAGGAATATAAATTATTGAAAATTACTAATATACGACATTCTCCCTCTTCAAGAGGGAGTGCCCAAAGGGCGAGGGAGTTCCAATCATTGACTTAAATTTGTCTTCATAAAGAATGTGGCTTGTAGCTACTTAAATATTGAATTTTAAACGACTTAAACACGTTTACCGGACACCAATAATTGAGTATAAGCATCTGTGATGCGCTTAAAAAAAATGAAGCCTTTGTCAGCTTTGGTATAAATATTTGCCTTTGGGACAATAGCTTATGCAATCCGTCGCTTAAATCAGTTCAATTGGATAGATAATGTAAGCGCATTACAAATGCGGATGGACAGTTGGATAGCAGACACTTGTGTAAATTGTTGAGAATGAATACTCTCCCTCTTGGATAAGAGGGAGTACCCGAAGGGGGAGGGAGTTTGAATGAATACGCATGCAGATGTTTCAAACTCCTCCGTCTTCAACCGCTGATGCGGTTGAATCCACCTCCTACATATCCCCTACAATCTTCGCGGCTTTCGCCCAATATTCCACCTCGCGGTAAAGCTCTTCCGAGCCGCGGGGAACGTGCAGTGTGGCATTAGTATTGTAGTACAGAGGCGGAATCTGCATCGGCACTGCATGAGGACAATAGACATCCTTCAGACTATCACATTCGAACAGAATATATTCGCCCATCGTCTCCACCGAAGCAGGGATGGTGAACGACCTCAGGCTCCTGCATCGCCAGAATACACCTCGGTCTATCGCCTTCAAGGTCGATGGCAATGAAACCTCCTCCAGTCTTGTACAGAGGGCAAAGGCATCCAGTCCCAGCCTCTCCACACCTTCGGGAATCTGCACCTTCTTCAGCCATGTGCATTCAACAAAAGCATTCTTGGGAATCTCCTTGAGGTTGCTTGACAGACGCAGGCTCATCAGTGTATGCATACTCTCGCAGCAGTGCTCGCCAATCTTCTCCACACTCTCAGGGAGATGCATCGACTGTATCCTCTTGCAATGTGCGAACGCATAGTTGCCAATCTCCTTCACCCCCATAGGGACATACACCGACCCCGCGTCACGCCATGCAAAAGCCCTGTCGGCAATGGCCACCGTCGTGTACTCCTTACCCTTGTAGGGTGCCTTGTCGTGTATGTATATGCCATCTACTCGCTTGCCGCCAACAGCCATGCAAGTGAGACTATCCTCCGACAATATGCGGTAGTGCGTATTCTCATGCTCAAAGTCGTACTCCAACGGGGTGAGATACCATTGCAGACGCTGTTTCTGAATGGCATAATCGGCGGTCAAACTAAATTCATATAGTTCCGTGCCTATTACCGTTAATAGCGTAAGTACAAGGGCTATCAGCGTCCAACGCACCCATTTGCGCTTTTTAACCATAGCCCTCAGCACCTCGTCGACATTCGCATATCTGTCCTGCTTGGCAGGCTGCGTGCATCGCTCTATAATGCGCTCTATGCGAGGCGTTACGTTCACGCATGCCGCCTCCTTTATGTGTCGCATCAATAGTCCCAACGCGTAAATATCCGTCCGCGCGTCCACCTCTTTGTTGCCGCCATCGCATAGTTCGGGTGCGGAAAAGCTTTTGTTCGTGCCTGATGTGTGGCTGTAGGCATCGGCGAAGCAGAATCCCAGGTCGATAATCTTCACATCGTTGTTCACCTGGGTGAGCATCACATTTTCGGGTTTAAGGTCGAGGTGTGCCACATTTGCCGCGTGCAGCGCTTTCAGACCGTGCAACAGCTGAACGAACAGTTTCTCGAAGTTCTTTTCCTTGGCAAAGTATTCGGGTTCCGAGGCCAATTTCTCGTCAATCGTCAGGCCGTTCACATGCTCCATCAGTATGTATGTGCCCTCGGCGTTCTCTCCGATAACCTCGTATTTCACAATATATTTGCTGTCGATGCCGTGTCCCACCTCATACTCCTTGCGGTAGGCCGAACGGTAACGCCAATCATCCTTCAGTTCCGGGCGCAACTGTTTCATGAAGTACTCCTTGCCGTCAATGCGCACAATGTATACATTGGAGGTAGCACCCTTTCTGTTCAAGGGTATCACCTCCTGGGTATTGCTGTCGCCGATAGCCACAGAATTGGCATCTCCTTTAAATATATAGCTCATTTTTTTAAGAAACCTAGTACATGTAGTGTGTTGCACACTGGAATTGCAAAGTTATGTAACATATTTTGAATTTTATCTTCGTAGCGGAGAAAAGTTCGTGTTTGTTGGGAAATGTACTAAAGTGTACCGATTATGTGGTTCAAGTCGAACGTCAGAAACCACAATTTACGTAAGAGAATACTTTGATGAGTAAGTTTGCCGCAAAGATGCGGCTTCTTTCTTGTTTGCCCACGAGCGTATAAATGGGTGCTGATAGTTTTTATACCGATAGCCAAAACTTTTGCTCACTTTTTGAATAGCGAACTAAGTCTTTGTGATTATAGAAGATAAGAAGTAGTTTGGATTTTAGAAGCTGTTTAAATTTTATTTTTCCACAAAGGTAGTACTCTAAAGTTAAAGAGGGAGTCCCCGCAAGGGGATGGAGTTCTCGAATCCCGCGCCTTTCCGCTTGCCATTGCTGTTGCATTCAGAACTCCTCCGTCTTCAATCGCTATTCGCTCTTGAATCCACCTCCTCCTCAAGAGGATGAATTGTTGTAAACTATTGATTATGAATTATTCTCCCTTTTGGGGATGGATTTTGAACGAACACTTATAACTACTATTTCAACAGCCTTACAACACCCTGAATTTCACTCCACCCTCTCTGCCGCACACATAACTCATAGGCTCGCTGCCTTCGTGTATCAGCCCTGAGAGGTACAGCGCCTCGCCCTCCACTATCAGTCCGCAGCGGAAGGTGTCGCCCACGCTCAACTTGCTGTTCACCGATTCTACCACGGTGAATACCTCGTAACCATCGTGTCTGATGGTAACCACTCGGTCGGGGTGCCACATCAGTTGCACCATGCATCCCTTCTGCAACGAATTTGTAACCAATGAATTGTTTCTGAGAAAGTCGCTTTCAATGTCTCCTTGCGCGCTCGATTCCTTATAGTATGTTACCCAGTCGGTGTATCCCGCCATACGTGCCAGCAAGTTTAGTGTACTTAGACGCAACTGCCTCATGTTCTTCTCGCCCAGATAGCCCCAGAATCTCTTCAAGGTCATGGCACTTAGATTTTCGCCGATAACATCATATATGCGTGCCGACAGATAATCAAAGTCGCGTGGCGTACGCATTTCCCTGCCCACAGCCTTTTCAACCGCAGTCTGCAATCTCTTGTAAATTTCGTCTATTTGTTCCATTGGTGCTTGCTGTTTATGCTTTAATAAACTTTACGCAAAAGTATGCAACATTTGTTTGTATTCCTATGAAGTAGGGCAGAAAAACATATTAAGTGTTAAAAATGTACCAAAATGTACCAAGAAAAATAAGTTTATTTGTGATTACTTTGCAAAAAAATAACTTGAAAAGTTATATAAATGTATGGCTACATTTGATTGACAAGTGTTAACCATATTTCTATCTCATCGCGTGTGGGCATGAATAAAAACTCGTGCGTATGTTGCTTCTAGAAATGTCTTCTATTGATAACATGAGAATACTAACTATAAAAATATAAAGAAATGAAATTAAATTTTAAAAATTTATTGCTAACAATGGCAGTGCTATTGTGTAGTTTGTCGGCCTCTGCTCGTGGCATAGAAACAGACGGAGCTTCTTCGGACGATATAACGGTCGTAGCCAGTGGCTATATTAATAATCTCTGGTGGAAGTTAACAAGCGACAGTGTGCTTACTTTTAGCGGTACAGCTGAAATTCCTGCATATAATCCAAAATACCTAATGGACTCACAGCCGTGGCGCGAATATACAGCAGCTACAAAAAAAATAGTTATATCATCTGGTATTCCAAAAATAAGAGAAAGAGCATTCGAAGACTATGTCAACGTTGTAAGCGTCACCCTTCCCAAAGGCTTAAAGATGATATGTGAAAAAGCCTTCAAGGGCTGCGGAAGCCTCACAGATATCAATATCCCCGAAAGCGTATTTGATATAGGTCGTCATGCGTTCTATTATTGTTCGAGTCTCAAAAGCGTCACTATCAAAGGTGCAACTATAGCTGATTATGCCTTCGAATCTTGCAGCAACCTAACAAATATTACTATATCAGGAAATATTAGTAAGATATATCCAAGAGCGTTTGCTTATTGTAGTAAACTTGATACTGTAACTTCATATGTACAGCCTGCACCCTCGCTTCTTAGTGATAATTATGGTAGTGTGTTTACAGGAATCTCTAAAACCGCTATTCTTCGCTATCCTGCAGGCTGCGACTATAGCGCATGGGAGCCTTATTTTGCAAAGAGCGAACCCATCTACGAAGCAATAGCCGAAGGCACCTGCGGCGACAACCTCACATGGACGCTAATGTCAGACAGCACCCTCACCATCAGCGGCAGCGGCGCAATGACCGACTATAACAGCGGTGCAACACCGTGGAGCAGCTATAGCAGCCAAATTACCAACGTGGTAATAGAAGACGGTGTAACAAGCATCGGTGTACGCGCCTTCAACAGCCTCACCAAGCTCACAAGCATCAGCATTCCCGCCAGCGTAGCAAAGATAGGCCACCGCGCCTTCTTCGGCTGCTCATCACTCGCCGCCATCACCATCCCCGACGCAGTGACAAGCATTGAAGAAAAGACCTTCGACGGCTGCGGTAAGCTCGCAGAAGTTAACCTCGGCAGCGGAGTGCAGACCATCAAGAACAGCGCCTTCTACGGCTGTCGCGCCCTCACAAGCCTCACACTGCCCGCAAGCCTGACAACCATCGGCACAAAAGCCTTCTACTATTGCAGCAACCTTGCCACCACAAACTCCCTCGCAATCACAGCTCCCACGCTCCAAAGCAGCGACGCATTTACAAATATCCCCACCACCGCCACCCTCCGCTACCCCTACGGCAGCGACTACAGCGCATGGAAAGAATACTTTGGAAAAAGCGTTCCCGCCTTCTATGGAGCAGTAGCCGAAGGCACCTGCGGCGACAACCTCGCATGGGGACTCACAAGCGACGGCACCCTTACCATCATAGGCAGCGGCGCAATGACCGACTTTGGTAGCGTAGCAACACCGTGGAACAGCTACAACACCCAAATCAACAACGTAGTGATAGAAGATGGCGTAACAAGCATCGGTGTACGCGCCTTCAACAGTTGCACCAAGCTCACAAGCATCAGCATCCCCGCCAGCGTAGCAAAGATAGGCCACCGCGCCTTCTTCGGTTGCTCATCACTCGCAGCCATCACCATCCCCGACGCAGTAACAAGCATCGAAGAAAAGACCTTCGACGGCTGCGGCAAACTCGCTACCGTCACTCTCGGCAGCGGTCTTAAGGCTATCAAGAACAGCGCCTTCAACGGCAACCGCTCACTCGCAACCATCACCCTCAGAGCCGAAGTACCCCCCACGCTCGGAACCTCCGCTTTTGCCTATACATCCGCAACAGCAGCCCTCCACCTGCCCGCAGGAACCGTCAAGGCATACAAAGCCGCAGGCTGGACAATGTTCACCAACATCATCTCACCCTGCACACTGACCGCCACAGTCAACGATGCGGCAATGGGCAGCGTGGCACTCTCCGACAGCGTAGTCAACTACGGCTCATCGGCAACAGTACAGATTACACCCGCCGAAAACTACAAGTTGAAGACAATCATCGTCAACGGCACAGATGTAACTACCTTTGTCGAAGATGATGGCACATACACCATCGCCCCGGTTGAAGAAAACATAGCAATCGCAGTAGAATTCGAAAAAGCAGACAACTGCACAATCACCCTCGACGATGTAACAACCACATTCGGAGCAATGATTGACCTGCCCATCGCCATGACCAACACCTACGATGTTACCGCCATGCAGATGGACATCACCCTGCCCGAAGGCATAACACCCGTAACAGATGACGACGGCACAATCATTGCCACACTCAACCCCGACCGCACAACCGACAGCCACAGTATCACCGCATCACAGATGGCAGACGGCACCGTAAAGGTTGTAGTATTCTCATCGGATAACGCACCGTTGAAGAACAGTAACGGCACCATCGTAACCCTAAAGGTACACGTCCTACCAGATGAAACCACCGAGTCCGGCACCATCATTCTCAGCAACATCAGAGTGGTAACACCCGATGCACGCGAGATTAAAGTTACCGATGCAGAAGCCACACTGAACATCCGTCCCCTTACATTCATCCCCGGTGACGCCAACATGAGCGGAACAGTGACAGTAAGCGACATCGTAGCAACCATCAACCAGATGTTCGGCAAGCCACAAGCTGCCTTCAGCTTCGACGCAGCCGACATGAACGGCGACGGCGAGATAAGCATCGTAGATGTAGTCAACATTGTCAATGCCATCATCGCCACCCCCGCCGTTAGCGACAATACCCGCGCACGCATCCGCGCCGCAGCCAACGGCGAAAGCATCCGCAGCGAAGTAAGCACCGACGGAGACAACACCCTGATGTCTCTGAGCCTCAACGGCAGCGCAGCATACACCGCTATGCAGATGGATGTAGAGCTGCCCGAAGGAGCAACCCTCGTAGCTGCAACATCCGGCGACGACAGCCACACAATCGCATGGAACCGTCTCGACAACGGCACCGTACGCATAGTAGCCTACTCGCTCAGCAGCGCAACCTTCGATGGCGAGACACTGCTCACCCTTGAAGTGGAAAATGCCAACGGCACAATCTCAGTCGACAACGTAAGCGTGGCAACCACCGACGGCGTTGAGACCTCAATCGGCGGCACGTCGGCAGATGTCAACGGTACCACCGGCATCGGCGGCACAGCAGAGGAGATAGTATCCGTACGCTACTTCAACGAAGCAGGTGCGGAACTCGACGAGCCTCAGAAGGGCATCAACATCGTCGTTACCGAATATGCCGGCGGAAGAATAGAAAGCAAGAAGGTACTGAAGAAGTAACAGTTTGCTTGCATCGACACAGCACCGAGTGTCGTGCAATATAAAGAAATCAGGCTGCGTTCCTTTAATGGAGGCGCAGCCTGATTTCTTTTACAAGTGCCCGGTAGATATTTATTCTGCTTATGTTTTGAACTCCTCCGTCTTCAACCGCTTTTGCGTTTGAATCCACCTCCTCTTCAAGAGGAGGAGTTTATACAATCTTTATTGAATCCGTTGAAAAATAACAAAAATGACTCTCCCTTTTGGATAAGCTAATCTTTGTACACATCTTTCAGCTTTTACACCTTTGCTAATCTCTTTTAAAAACATACTAAAAACACTGTCCCTCTTGAAGAGGGACGAGAACTTTTTTCTTGAAAAAAGTTCGGAGGGAGTTCTAAATCTATCGTAGTGCAAAAAACATGCGATGAGAAGAGAACTCCTCCGTCTTCAAAAAACTTCGTTTTTCAAATCCACCTCCTCTTCAAGAGGAGGAATAATAATACTCTCCCTTTTGGATAAGCTAATCTTTGGACACATCTTTCAGCTTTTACACCTTTGCTAATCTCTTTAAAAAAACATACTAAAAACACTGTCCCTCTTGAAGAGGGACGAGAACTTTTTTCAAGAAAAAAGTTCGGAGGGAGTTCTAAAATCTATCGTAGAGCAAAAAACATGCGATGAGAAGAGAACTCCTCCGTCTTCAAAAACTCGTTTTTGAATCCACCTCCTCTTAAATAGAGGAGGAGTTTATATAAATTGCAGAAGGACAGAGGGGGCTTATATCGAGTTCACATTAAAGAGTTTAAATGCGTTTACCGAAGAGTTGTATTTGAAAATTCTCCTTGCATATACTTTAAACGGGTCGGAAGCATTGCTCCTGACCCGTTTAAAGTATTTCAACTATCCTTTTATTTCTGTAATATACTCAACATCTCCTGAGCCAGACGCTTTCTGTCGTAAGTCTCGGCAAGCTTTGCGCCACCGTCGCAGCATGCTTTATAGACATCATCCGACGAAAAGAGCTTATTCAGTTTATCAAGAAAATCCTCTTTGTTTTCGGGTTCGTAATAGAGACCTGCACCAAATTCCTCAACCATTGCTCGCGCCTCGCCGTCTACACCCAAAAGAATGGGAATGCGCATAGACGCTGTCTCAAATATCTTTGAAGGTATAACTGTGGTAAACAACGGGGTGCGACGCAAATTGACCAATGCAGCATCCTGAAGCGCCACATATTTCACAACCTCGCTTTTGGGTACGGTGTCTACAAGAATAACGTTTTTAATATTTTCTTCCTCAATCTTGGCCTTTATATTGTCGCGCTCTGCACCATTGCCAAGAATCATCAGCACATAATCGTCAAGCCCCTTGACACAATCAATAAGAAAGTCTATCTTGTGTGCCATACCCAACGTACCTACGTAACCGAGCACGCGTTTGCCCTCCATCTTGTATTTACAGAGCAGTTCCTCGCACTTTGCTTGCGGACGGAAAAGTTCGGTATTCGCACCGTTCTTTACTACGTAAATCTTTTCGGCAGGAATACCCATCTTTATAATTTCGCGTTTAAAAGAGTTTGTAACCACTACTATTTTTTCGGCTGACTTGTAGCACCATTTCTCCTCCATAGAGAAATATTTCAGCACAGGGCTCTCCTTCATAGCTCCCACCGCCTTGATGGAATCGGGCCAAAGGTCGCGCACCTCCATCACCCACGGCTTGCGCTTGAAGAAGTGCAGGGTACGTCCCGAAAGCGCAGTAAAGAACTGTGGAGAGGTTGCAACTATAATGTCGCACTTTTGGAAAAGTCCCGCTATAAACGAGGTTACTGAAAAACTAACAAAATCGGCTATACGTTTTATGAATCCTTTGTTTGCAGCCATATAGCTCCACACGCGGATAACCTTCATACCTTCGATCCGTTCAACCTTATACAGAGAATTTTTGTACCCGGGATATACTATACCCGTCGGATAATTCGGAAAACAAGTAATAACCGTAACCTCGTGTCCCGACTTTACCCACTCTTTACAATGCTCCAATGTGCGTGTTGCAGGCGCATTTACTTCGGGTGGAAAATTATCTGTTAAAAATAATATCTTCATCTTTTAAAACATTCAATCATTGTCGCGTCACAAAACGCAAAAGCCGTTTATTCAAAAACGCAAATAATTTGAAATTATTGCCAAAAAAGCACAAATAAAAATATTTTTGGCAAAACGACTGCAAAATTAACTCAATCCAACGGTAAAAAAAACTATTTTATCGTTTTTTATCAATCAATTGAGAATATATTTAAGAATATATTTAAGATGATTAGATAAATTAGTAAAAAAACAAAACACCAAAACTATTTTGTTGCAGAAGTGTAAAAAAAACGTTACTTTCGCAAATAGAAACAGAAAACAAGATGCCGGCCGACGCAATAACCTTCCGGGAAATTATCAGTTGCCTCTATTGGTTATATATGATAGCGGCAATCATCACTTCGCTGAACGTAGTGCTGAACAATCGGATACCCATCAAGACAATAGCATGGGTAATGGTCATACTCGCCCTGCCGTTCATTGGACTGATAATATACTTCATCTTCGGCAGAGACAACCGCAGACGGCGACTGATTAACCGCCGCTTCCTCACACAGATTCAGAAGAAAAGCCTTCTCATCTGTGCCCATTCCGAGCAGAAGTTGAATATACCCGAAAAATACTCTCGGCTGATACAGTTCTTTGAAAATATTGCCGATGCTTATCCTACCGAAAAGAGCGATATTGAAATAATCTCAGACGGTACTGAATTTTTCGACCGCCTGATAAGCGAAATAGGGCGGGCAAAGGATCATATACACATACAGTTCTACATTTTCCGCGACGATGCTACCGGGCGTAGAGTCCGCGAAGCGCTCATGGCTAAGGCCGAAGAGGGTGTAGAGGTACGGTTGCTTTACGATGATGTAGGTTGCTGGAGCACCGACGATGAATTTTTCGAAGAGATGCGTTGCGCCGGAATGTATGTAAAAGGATTCCTGAAGGTACGTTTCCCATTTTCACCCGGCAAGGTCAACTACCGCAACCACCGCAAACTGGTGATAATTGATGGAAAGCGGGCATTCATCGGAGGCATGAACGTTGCCGACAGATACGTAGACGGCGGAAAATGGGGCGCATGGCGCGACATAATGCTGTTTGTAAGCGGCGAAGCAGTATACAGTATGCAGACCTCTTTCCTTGTCGACTGGTACTTTGCCGACCGCTCGCTGATAAGCGGCTCACGCTATTATCCAGCAGCAGAGACTGAGGGTAGGATACTCACACAGACTGTGTCGTCGAACCCTATTGGTGTATGGCGCGAAATGTTGCAGGGAATGGCATACGCAATATCATGCAGCCGCGACTATCTCTACATACAGACGCCCTACTTCATGCCCAGCGACTATGTGCTCACAGCCATACTGAACCTTGCACTTGCCGGAGCAGATGTAAGGATTATGGTACCCGAAGAGAGCGACAACATCATGACACAGTTGGCATCGCGTTCATACCTTGCCGATGTTATGTCAGCCGGAGCAAAGGTCTATCTTTACCAAAAGGGATTCCTGCACTCCAAGATGCTTGTGAGCGACGACTCGCTTGCCTCGATAGGTTCGGCAAACATAGACTTCAGAAGTTTCGAATGTAATTTCGAAATAAACACATTTGTTTACGATGGCAATATTGCCCGACAACTGAAAGAGATATTCATGGACGACATACGCAACTGCCGTCAACTGACATATAAGGAACTGAAAGAGCAACGCAGCCTGCCGCAAAGACTCAAGGAGTCGGTGGCAAGGCTCTTCTCACCCATTTTATAGGACAGCGACGACAATACGCACAAGCGTACCCTGCTCCTATTTTCGGATTTTCGCCCCTAAATAACCCATTTTACCACTCCCGAGCCCATAGAACACATATATTTTGCAAAGAATTTTGGGCAAAATACTTTTGCCTGCAAATTAAAAAACACACAATATATGAAAGCACTGAAAGTAGGCAACCTCACAGCTACGACACCCATTGTACAAAGAGGTATGGGAGTAGGAATATCACTATCCGGACTTGCGTCGGCAGTTGCCAACGAAGGGGGTATCGGAGTAATTTCGGCAGCAGGACTCGGAATATTATATAACGAATACTCGCACGATTACAGCGAAGCAGGCATCTGGGGGATGCGCCGGGAGATACGCAAGGCACGCGAAGCCTCGAAAGGTATCATCGGAGTAAACATAATGGTAGCACTCACACACTTTCCCGAACTTGTAAGAACAGCCATCGAAGAGAAGGCTGACATTATTTTTGCAGGCGCAGGCTTGCCGTTGAATCTACCCTCGTATCTCACTGAGGGAGCCACAACAAAACTGGCACCGATAGTGTCATCGGCGCGTGCCGCGAAACTCATCTGCACAAAATGGTATTCGGAATACAGATATATACCCGATGCCATAGTAGTTGAAGGTCCCAAAGCGGGCGGACACTTGGGATTCAAGCGCGAACAGGTGGAGGACGAAAACTTCTCACTCGAAGCTATTCTGCCTCAGGTGGTGGCAGAGGTAAAGAGGTTTGCCCAAAAACACAACTGCACCATCCCTATAATTGCTGGCGGAGGTGTATACAGCGGTGAAGACATATACAGGATCCTGTCGTTGGGAGTAGATGCCGTGCAGATGGGAACACGATTCGTCACCACTGAAGAGTGCGACGCATCGGAGACATTCAAACAGACATATATAGACTCAAGTAAAGAAGACGTACGCATCATACAGAGCCCCGTGGGACTGCCCGGACGCGCCATTGGCAACGGCTTCCTCGACAAAGTGGCTGATGGTCTCTGCCGTCCGAAGAAATGCGCATTCAACTGTCTAAAAACCTGCGATTTCGAGAAGACACCCTACTGCATCATGCTCGCCCTCTACAACGCCTACAAAGGGCGCATGGAGCACGGATATGCCTTCAGTGGCGCAAATGCGTGGAAATGCGACAAGATTGTCTCTGTCAAAGAGCTTATGGAGTAGCTCAGAAAAGAGTATAGGGAGTTTGCAGAGAAAGCCATCAATCAATAGAGCGGTTGGTTTATTACAAAAAATATACAAAAAAAATATTGGAGTGTAACATCTTGTTGAAAATAGTTTATATCTTTGCAGTATACCGCAAAGATAAACTGTTTGAAAAAAGCGAGAACATATACACCCATCAGAATATGAGCAACACTTTTTATAGGACAAAAATGGAGGTTATGACTATATCTATCCTCTACTTCGTAGCAGTGGCCATATATTTTCTGCCGTTGGCATTGCAATGCAAGCTCGCACTGCCGGTAGCACTGCTGTTTCTTGCCTCGTTCAAGCTGTTGCCATGGCAAATGTCTTTTGCCATGTTCTTCTCCTGCGCAGGAGACTACATGGGAGCCATCGGTAATTTTATGGGACAGATGGGAGCCTTCGCACTCGCCCATGTATTTCTCATACTCTACTTCCTGTCGCGCTACAGATTAGGTGTGAAACGACGCAAATATGGCAGATATTCACTGAGATACAAGATAGCCGCAACAATTATAGTGTTGCCGCTAATAACATTCGCTCTGTTGAAGATATTCCCGCGTGTCCCCGATGGCATAATGAGCTATGGAGTGCTCATATATTCACTTCTCATATCCTTCATGCTGTGGTGCGCACTGCAACAGCGAAGCGCACTCTTTGCCCTCGGCGGAGCACTTTTCCTTGCCTCGGACATGATACTCGCATGGAACAAGTTCGTAGAACACATTCCCGGTGCAACCTACTATATACTTGCACCATACTTCCTTTCGCAATGGTTGCTGTTCATACGCTCTACAAAATGGTGGGGACGACTCATGGAAAAAGAATAGAATCACCAAAATAAATACAAATGAAAAACATTATCCTTACACTCGTTGCACTCCTTGCAATAACATCGTGCAGGACTGCCGACAAATTCGCCACACTCAACAAAAAGGCAAAAGCCGAGTACAACACCCCTATCCGCCCCGGATACGAAGGCAGAAACCCCTATTGGAACAGATTCTCCAACAAATTCATGTATGCCCCTGCATTCGACTTCAAGGAGGTTGAGGGTGCTGTGAAATACAGATACACAGTAACGCAGAACGTAAAAGAGAATGCAAAAAAATGGTCGTTCACCGAAAAGGCCCCCAACCGTTCACTTGCACCAATTTGGCAACAGATTGAGGTCGGCAATGTGATACTTACAATTGAGGCACTTGACAAGGCGGGCAAGAGCATCGCCACTGTAGGCGAGCGCAAATTCTACCGCGACACACCCTTCACAGGCCCCTATCATGGTGCCGTTCGCGGATACAAGGAGTCGGCACTGCTGGCACTGCTCTACATACACAATATGCCCGCTATACAGAATTGGAAGAAAGGCCCTACTCCTGATATGTCCTACGAACTCAATACCTACCCCTGCAAGATAATTGGCGCCACAATAAGCGTTGAGGTTATGCTCGCCCGTCTCTGTCCGGAGCTTAAGGAGGACGCTCTGAAGATTGCGGAAAATGCGGCACAGTTCCTCATCAACGAGAGCCGTCCCGAAGGCGACCCGCTCGCATTCTTCCCTCCCACCTATTATGGCAACTATGTAACATCGGGAGCAAAGCGCAACAAAGGCAAGACAATGGCCATGGAAGCCCTGAGCGCAGCGAATGCCTTCCTCGACCTATACGATGCAACAGGGAAGAAGGAATACTATGACCGCGCCATGAACATCACAGACACATACGCACGGATTCAGGCCGAAGACGGTTCATTCCCTATTAAGATGGATTTTGCCACCGGAGAACCCGTAAACGAGGTACGCGCCCTGCTCCACCCAATGCTCGAATATCTGCAACGTCTGCAGCAGCAATATGGCATAAAGAAATACGACAAGATGTTCGCACTCTCCGAAAAATGGATGCAGGAGGGAGCGCTGAAGTCGTTTGACATGACAGGACAGTTTGAGGACGGTACTGTGCTTGGCCTTCAGCCCTATGAAAACCTGACCAACTGTACCGCAGCCCCCTACGCAACATATCTGCTTGGCAAAGAGAATACCACAAAAAGCGAATTGCAGGATGCGATTGACCTTGTACGCTTCTGCGAAGACCAGTTTGTATTCTGGGACACACCTGTAAAGAAGTATGGTATTATAAAGGTGAACCACACTCCCTGCGTAACAGAGCAGTACAAATATATGGTACCCATCGACCACAGCGCCTGCAACGTGGCAAATGCATGGCTCAGCCTCTACGAAGAGACCGGCGATGAGCTTGCATTCACAAAGGCAAAGGCGCTGATAGACATGCTGACAATCATGCAGAACCCCAACACCGGCAAAATCGCAACATTCTGGCGCAACTTCCTTGTCGGCACAGACTGGATTAACTGCACACTGCTCTCTGTGCAGACACTTATAAGAATGGACGAGCTTATCAATAAAGAGAAATAAGTAACTACAGATTACATACATAAATAATGCGAGCTTACTGCCAAGACAGTAAGCTCGCATTATTTATGTAGTACTATGACTTATCTGTCCTTATTGACCATTGCATCGATAACAGCAACAGCTGTTACGTTGACAATATCGCGAACCGAACTTTCGAAGTCGATAAAGTGGATGGCCTTGTTCAATCCCATCTGGATGGGGCCGATTACCTCTGTATCGGGGCTCATTGCCTGCACAAACTTGTACGATGCATTTGCCGATGTAAGGTTGGGGAATACAAGGGTGTTTACATCGAGGCCCTTCAAGCGGGTGAAAGGATACTTTGTATCGCGCAACTCCTTATCCATAGCCACGTTAACCTGCATTTCACCGTCGATTGCCCAGTCGGGATACTCACGCTGTAACTCCTCGATTGCGCGGTGCACAGCCTCGGCACTTCCATTCTTGTCTGTTCCGAAGTTAGAGTAAGAGACCATCGCTGTTACAGGAGTGTGGTTGAAGAAGCGAACCGATTTTTCGGTCAGGCGGGCAATATCCTTCATAATCTCCTTGGAAGGATGGCGGTTGATAAGAGTATCCGCTACAAAGTATGTACCCTTCTTAGAGTTAAGGATGTGCATTGTAGCAAAGGTGTTGAAGCCCGGCTGAAGACCGATTACCTCGCGTGCAACCTTGATGGTATTAGAGTATTTTGTATATACACCTGTGATGAACGCATCGGCATCGCCTACCTCCACCATCATCATTCCGAAGTAGTTGCGCTCGAACATCTTGTCGTTTGCCTCATCGAAGGTATAACCCTCGCGGTAGCGTTTTTCGGTAAAGATTTTTGCGTATCTTTCGCGGCGCGGAGCCTCGCGGTCGTGTCTGAGGTTTACAATCTCAATACCATCGAGATTGAGGTCGAGCTCCGCAGCAAGTTTCGCTATGCGCTCCTCGTTTCCGAGAAGGATAGGGTAACAGATACCCATAGCCTTAGCCTCTACGGCTGCCTTCAACATTGTGGGGTGCATGCCCTCGGCAAATACCACACGCTGGGGATTGGTACGTGCCATTTCGTGTATCTGCTGTGTGAGCTTAGACTCGCGGCCCATAAGTTCGAGCAGTCCCTCCTTATACTTATCCCAGTCGGTGATGACCTTACGTGCAACACCGCTCTCGATGGCAGCCTTTGCTACGGCTGTGGACACCTCGGTAAGCAGACGGGGATCTACGGGTTTCGGAATAAAATAGTCGCGGCCGAAACTGAGATTGCTAACATGGTATACCTTGTTCACAATTTCGGGAACGGGCTGCTTTGCAAGATTGGCAATTGCATGAACGGCTGCAATCTTCATCTCCTCGTTGATAGCCTTTGCAGCAGTGTCGAGGGCACCACGGAAGATATAGGGGAATCCGATTACGTTGTTTATCTGGTTGGGATAATCGGAACGTCCTGTACTCATGAGCACATCGGGGCGGCTCGCCATTGCCTCTTCGTATGTAATTTCGGGTACAGGGTTAGCAAGGGCAAAGACGATGGGGTCTTTCGCCATAGAGCGTATCATATCCTGAGAGAGGATGTTGCCCTTTGAGAGACCGAGGAATACATCTGCACCCACCATTGCCTCTTCGAGTGTGCGGATGTCGGTGCGGGTGGTTGCAAACTCCTGCTTTTCGGGAGTGAGCGAAGGACGGTCAACGCTGATTACACCGCGACTGTCGAGCATTACCACATTCTCTCTCCTTACACCCACTGCCACATAGAGACGTGCGCATGAGATTGCTGCAGCACCGGCTCCGTTGACTACAACCTTTACATCTGCGATGTTCTTGCCGTTTACTTCAAGGGCATTAAGAAGACCTGCGGCCGAGATTATGGCTGTACCATGCTGGTCGTCGTGCATAACAGGAATATCAAGTTCCTCTTTCAGACGGCGCTCGATTTCGAAACATTCGGGCGCCTTGATGTCCTCAAGGTTGATACCTCCGAAAGTGGGGGAGATGGCCTTTACAGCTTCGATGAACTTTTCGGGATTCTTCTCGTCAACCTCAATATCGAATACGTCTATACCTGCGTAAATCTTGAACAGCAGTCCCTTACCTTCCATCACAGGCTTTCCGCTGAGGGCGCCTATGTCTCCAAGACCGAGCACTGCCGTACCGTTGGAGATTACCGCCACAAGGTTGCCCTTGTCGGTATATTTATATGCATTTTCCTGATCTTTCTGAATTTCGAGACAAGGCTCTGCTACTCCGGGTGAGTAGGCCAAGCTCAGGTCCATCTGTGTAAAATAGGGCTTCGTGGGCACAACCTCTATCTTACCGGGGCGTTTGCCGGCATGATATTTAAGTGCCTCTTCTTTTGTAATCTTTGTCATCTTCTTATATATATTATCTACTATTGTTGTTATAGGGATGTTATAGGGAAAATTATTTTTTTCTTACTCTTACAGGGTCGGCGGGTACATCGGGAAGAGCAGGATATTTCTCTATCTCTTTCAACAAATACTCCACTGCCTTGTTTATCTGGTTGTCGTTGCCTTTGTAATCCTCGAACGGGTTGATGTCCACCTCGAAGTCGGGCGAAACACCAGTACCCTCTATCAACCACTCTCCCTCTTTTGAATAGGAGGTGAAGAAGGGAGTGCGCATATCCTGTCCGTCGATGTAGGGACGCGAGCCTGAAATACCCACGATACCTCCCCATGTACGGCAGCCCATCAGTTTGCCTATACCCAATTTGCGGAAGCCGTGGGGGAACTGGTCGCCGTCGGACATCGAGTATTTGTCCATAAGGCAGAGCTTGGGACCGTAGTGTGCTTCGGCGGGCACCACTCCACCCTTGCGGTTGCGTCCCATCGTTATGCGGTAGACCTCGCGTTGCAGGCGCTCAAGTATCATGGGGGATACGTTGCCGCCACCATTCATGCGGTCGTCAATGAGAAGTGCTTTCTTTTCGAGCTGCGGGTAGTAGTATTTTGTGAAGGCTGTCATGCCGTTTGCTCCCATATCGGGGATGTGGATATAGCCTACCTTGCCGCCTGAGAGTGAATCCACGATTGCAATGTTGCGCATTACCCAGTCGTGATAAGCGAGTCCTTGCTCCGAAGCTATCGGCTTCACATAAACGCGGCGGGCACCGTCGGTCGAGGATTTTGTGTTTACATCGAGGGCTACTGTCATATCTGTCTTTCCTACAAGTGCTTCGTAGATGTCGCTGTATTTGTTTAGGGGCACTCCGTCTACTGCTACAATGTAGTCTCCGCATTTCACGTTCACTCCGGGAGCACGCAGAGGCGATTTTGTGCCATTGTTCCAATCCTCGCCCTCGAATATATGTTCAATGCGGTAGTTGCCGTTGCCGTCCTTGCTGAACTTTGCACCAAGAAGACCGACCGACACTCCTTTGGGAGCGGGGGTTTCGCCGGAGGTTATATAAGCGTGTCCTACGCCTGCTTCACCTATCATTTCACTGATGAGGTATGTGAGGTCGTGGCGGTGGTTAACGTAAGGCAACATCACAGCATAGCGGTCGTGCATTACCTTCCAGTCGGCACCGTGCATATTCTTGACATAGAATCCGTCGCGGAACACTCTCCACGATTCGTTGAACAGCTGGTTCCACTCTGCGCGGTGGTCAATGGTCATGGGCAGATTGTCTGTCTTTACTGTTATTGTAGCCGAAAGGTTGTTGAGGTCGGCAATTTTTGCACCGTATGTGAGCGCTTTCTTGGTTGAGGGATAATAGCATATCACACTGCCAAGTTCGGCATTTTTGCTTTCCATTGTGCTGAGGTCGAGGCTCTTGCGCTTGCCGCCATGCGAATAGTAGAGCTTGCCGTTGTACATTCCGTTGAGCGAATATCCGCCTGCTTCGTCGAAGAGTACTGATGCGCGCTCTTCTATTCCGTCGAAGTCTATCGAGATGCCGGTTTCTGCTTTTTGTTTGTCGTCTTTCTTTGAGGGTTTGCTTTCTGTTTTCTTCTCATTATCGGCAAGCACAAATTCATTGGCCTTAAGCTGGTTGGGCATGGGTGTATCCTTCTGCAAAGGAAGCACGAAGAGGTGGTTGCTCTTGCTGAAGCTGGTGTTCCACTCCACCGACGAGTAGTTGATGTTGTATGTGCGGTCGGAGAGGAAGAAGAGGTATTTTCCATCCTCGGACCAGCGGGGCGAACCGGCATCGAACCATTTCACGGTTACGGGCAGGCTCTTTCCTGTCGAGAGATTGAGGATGTATATGCGTGTCATGTCATTTTCGCCGGGCATGGTGTAAGCCAGCCAGTTGTTGTCGGGCGAGAGTTTTATATCGTAGATGTTTCCGTCGTTGCTTGCAAGGATGCGTTTGAGCGACTTTGAAGATACATCGTAGCGATAAACCTCGCGTTTGTCGGTCTTGAAGAGGAGGAAGCGGCTGTCGCTGCTCCATACGGGGGTTGTGGGGTATCCCTCCTTGAAGGTTGTTACAGCCTTTGCTTCGGGCAGGGTTGCAAGCTTTTCGGTGGGGAGCAGATAGAGCTGATACTCACCGTTCTTGTCAGAGAAGTATGTTATCCAACGGCCGTCGGGCGACCATGATGCGTCGCGGTCGTGGGCACCGGGTGTATTTGTGAGGTTATAGATTGCACCGTTCTTTGCGGGCACTGAGAAAATTTCGCCGCGTGCCTGCACAAGTACCCTCTCGCCGTCGGGAGAGATAGCTGATGCTGAACCGCTTACGGTGCGGAATTCGGAACGGCCGGCGAGGTTTATGTCGCTGAATGATACATTCACCTTGTCACACTTTCCTGTGGCGAGGGTATATTTGTATATATAGCCGCCATTCTCAAACACTATGTATTTATCCGAGAATGAGGGGAATTTAATGTCGTATTCCTTAAAGTCGGTAAGTTTGGCTGTTGCTCCGCTCTTTGTGTCGTACTTGAAGAGGTTCATTGTGTAGTCGCGGTCGCTGATGAAGTAGATGTCGCTGCCTACCCACATGGGGAAGAGATCCTGATTGCTGTTGTCTGTCAGTTTCTTCATCTCTGTGGTGCCTGTCTTGTTGAGCCATATTTCATCGGCCTGTCCGCCTGCATAGTGTTTCCATGTGCGGAATTCGCGGAACATTCTGTTGAAGGCAAACTGCTTGCCGTCGGGGGAGTATGAGCACCATGAGCACTCTGTCATGGGTATCTGTGTGGGGTGGCCGCCATCGGCATTTACCTTGAAGACCAATCCACGTGTGCCACAGAAAGCGTACCATTTGCTGCGGAAGATTATCTCTTTACCGTCGGGTGTCCAGCCCATAACTATATTGTTGGGGCCCATGCGGTCGCCCACATTATCGCGTTCCACTTTTGCTGTGTATGTTACGCGCTTGGGTTCGCCACCTTGAATGGGCATTGTGTAGACTTCGGTATTGCCATCGTACTGTCCTGTGAAGGCGATGGTCTTGCCGTCGGGCGACACGCGTGCAAACATGTCGTAACTGTCACCGTATGTGAGTTTTTTTGCCTCACCACCTGCCACGGGAACCGAGTAGAGGTCGCCTGCGTAGCTGAAGACTATTGTTTCGCCGCCTACTGCGGGGAAACGCAACAGACGTGCTTCGTCTGCCGAAAGGATTGTTGCACAGAGTGCAAACATCAATGATAATACAATCTTTTTCATCAAATATAGTTGTTTGTATTCTTTTCATCCACTCCTGCGCCGAAGAGTGCAAAATCGTATTTTACAGGATCATCGGGCGAGAAGGTGCGTAATGCCGCAGTAAGTTCCTCGACGCTGCGACGGTCGTTCTGCTTGCGTTGCAGCAGTCCGAGCCCTCGGCTGATGCGTGCCACATGGACATCCAGAGGTATCATCAGTTTCGCCGGGGAGATATTCTGCCATATTCCCAAGTCGACAATTCCGTCGCGCCTCACCAGCCAACGCAACATCATGTGCAGACGCTTGCATGCTGATGCCGGACGGCCTTTGCCACCTATCGGGTCGGAAATATGGCGTGTAGTTTCCAGACTGTTTGCATCGGCAAGTGCAGCGCGGAAAGCAGCTATCCCGTTCCACATATCATCCGCATCGAAAATGCGCTCCATAGTGTCGTAAGCCGAATATATGCTGCGCAATCCGCGACAAATGTACTGAAAGTCGCGCATGAAGAATGTGCGGTGAATATTTGTCGCACCGTCGGCATTCTCCCATTTGCCACACATCACATATTTGTAAGGTTCGCCCTGCATTATGTCGCGGAAAATCCTGTTGCCTGAATTGATAATCATGCGACGGTTACCCCACGCTATCACCGAGGCAAAAAGTGCAGCAATCTCCACATCGCGTTTTTCGGAAAAGGCATGCGGAAACTGCACCGGGTCATCTGCAATAAACTCCTTACGGTTATAGCGCAGCACTTTTTCATCAAGGTAATATTTCAGATTATCATCCATTTCAGAGGTATCTCCTTTACAAATAAAATGCGTTGTTTACGACTACAAAAAACCTTGCAAAATTACAAAAAAACAATCTATTTTAAGAAGCTGTTTGAATTTTATTGAAAAAATATTTTATAATTGCTAAGTTGGTTTCGGTTTCTTTGAGTCTATTTTAGGCATCTTTCCTTTCTTATCTTTTGGAAATAGCCCGCTATTCCCTGCAAGATAACAAAGAAAATCTACTCTAAAATAGCTCTCAAATAATTCCGAAATAAAATTTAAACAGCTTCTAAGAACTATTGCAGAACATTTGGCTGTCAACTATAAAAAAAAGGGAAGAAATTATAAAATCAGTACAATTTTCAAGAATTTTCATAGACTTCCACTCAGAAGCTCACAAACAATAACCTGCTAATTGCCGTTGAATATTTCCAAAGCGCAATGCGCAGAAATATTCATTAACTAAAAAACAAACGAATTATGACAGCTCCATTAAAAGGAATCAAAGTGATTGACTGGACACAAGTGCAGTCGGGCCCCTCATGTACTCAGATGCTCGCATGGTTGGGCGCAGATGTTGTTAAAATCGAACGTGTAGGATTGGGAGACCCCACGCGCACCGAACTTCTCGACAAGCCCGGACTCGACGGCATCTACTACTTGCAACTGAACTGCAACAAGCGTTCCATTGAACTGGACATGAAGACGCCCGAAGGAAAAGAGATTCTCACCCGCCTGCTGAAAAGCGCCGATGTTTTCGTTGAAAATCTTCACCCCGGCGCTGTTGCCAAATTGGGATTTTCGTGGGAGGAGGTACACAAAATCAATCCCCGTATAATCTATGGTACAATCAAGGGATTCAACGACGATTCGCCCTTCGCAAGCGTCAAAGCATTCGAACCTGTGGCACAATGTGCCGGAGGCGCAGCTGCCACTACCGGATGGTGGAAAGGCGACTACAACATACCCACACAGTCGGGAGCAGCGCTTGGCGACAGCAACACAGGCATGCACCTGCTCATCGGTATTCTCGCAGCGCTCATGGGACGCGAAAAGAGCGGCGAGGGCTGCTTCGTGGAGCAGTCGATGCAGGATGCTGTACTCAACCTCTGTCGAATCAAACTGCGCGACCAGCAAATTCTCGAACATACAGGTGTACTGAAGCATCTGCCTCAATACCCCAAAGAGAAATTCGGTAATACTGTTCCCCGCGGCGGAAACGTGGAGGGTGGTCAGGTACTCGGATGGTGCTACCGCTGCAAAGGCTGGGAGAACGACCCCAATGCATTCGTTTACATTGTGTTGCAAAACGAGGAGAAGCCCTTTGCCGCAGCCTGCAATGCCATAGGAAAGCCTGAGTGGATAACCGACCCGAAATTCAACACTCCGGCGGCACGCCAAGAGGTCAAGGAGGAGATTTATGCAGCCATAGAGAAGTTCACTATGACAAAAGATAAACTTCAGGTGGTCGAAGAGCTTGGAAAGGCAGGCGTGCCCTGTGGCCCGGTACTCAGCATGCTCGAAATTGAGAATGACCAGTCGTTGCGCAAATGCGGCACAATAGTTGAGGTCGACCAACCTAAACGCGGAAAGTTCATCACCATAGGCTGTCCTCCCAAATTCTCGAACTACAAACCCGAGGTGAAGGCTGCTCCTATGCTCGGCGAGCATACTGACGAGGTGTTGAAAGAGGTTGGCTACACTGCCGACGAAATTGCCGCTCTGAGAAAGAAACATGTTGTTTGTAAATAAAATACCACACTATGGCTACCGAAGACATTAAACTTACAGATGGTATGCATCTGATGGTCGATGCTCTGAAAAAAAATGGAGTAGAGACAATATTCGGAGTTGTAGGTATCCCTGTAACCGACCTTGCGCGACATGCGCAAGAGTCGGGGATACGCTACATCGGGTTCCGTCACGAACAGTCGGCAGGCAATGCTGCTGCCATAAGCGGATATATTACCAAAAAGCCGGGCATCTGCCTCACGGTCTCCGCTCCGGGATTTCTGAATGGATTGACAGCCCTCGCTTGCGCTACCATAAATGGTTTTCCGATGATACAGATCAGCGGGTCGAGCGACCGCAACATAATCGACCTTGCTCAAGGCGACTATGAGGGACTCGACCAAATGAACATCGCAAAGCCTTTTGCTAAGGCTGCTTACCGTATCAATCGCCCGGAAGATATTGCTGTGGGCGTTGCACGTGCCATACGTACTGCATTATCGGGGCGTCCCGGCGGTGTCTATCTTGACATTACCACAGCAATGCTGTCGACGACAATGGATGCCGATGCTGCACAGAAGTCTCTTTTTACACCTGTAGAACCTGCACCTGCACAGATACCATCGGCAACTTCCGTTGAGCGCGCCATGCGCATACTGGCTGATGCAAAAAAGCCGTTGATAATCATAGGAAAAGGGGCTGCATATTCACAAGCGGATGAACTTGTAAAGGAGTTTGTGGAGAAGAGCGGTATCCCATACCTGCCAATGTCTATGGCAAAAGGATTGCTGCCCGACGACCACAAATTGTGTGCAGCCTCGGCACGCGGCTTTGTACTTGGGGGCGCCGACACTGTCATGCTCATCGGCGCTCGCCTCAACTGGCTACTCACCCACGGCAAGGGCAAAAAGTGGAACCCCGATGCACGGTTCATACAGCTTGACATTGACGCTGTGGAGATTGACAGTAACCGTCCGATTGCTGCGCCTGTGGTGGGTGATATTGGTTCGTCGCTCGGACTTATGCTCGAAAAGTTGAAAAGTGCGCCCTTGCAGCCATGCAAGGAGTGGTTAGAGAGCATAGACAAGATTAAGGCGGGAAACAGTGCAAAGATGGCTGCCAAACTCAACAGTACAAGCTCGCCGATGAACTACTTTAATGCTCTGAAGGCTATCAGCGATGTGCTTGAGAACCACAAGGACATTTATGTTGTCAACGAGGGTGCAAATACTCTCGATGATGCACGCAATGTGATAAACATGTACTATCCGCGTCGTCGCCTCGACTGTGGCACATGGGGTGTGATGGGCATAGGTATGGGATACAGCATTGCTGCTGCCGTCAGCGGCAAACGCCCTGTGGTTGCCATAGAGGGAGACAGCGCTTTCGGCTTCAGCGGCATGGAGATTGAGACTATCTGCCGCTACAAGTTACCCGTAACAATAGTGGTGTTCAACAACAATGGCATCTACCGTGGCACTGACAAGAATCTCAGCGGTGGCAGCGACCCCTCGCCCACTACTCTGACCATCGGTGCCCGATACGACAAGATGATAGAGGCTTTCGGCGGAACGGCATTCAATGCTACCACCCCCGATGAGCTACGTGAGGCTGTAAACAAAGGTATCTTATCGGGCAAGCCTACTCTTGTGAACTGTGTGATTGACCCCGCTGTTGGTGCCGAGAGCGGACATATAGGCAATCTTAATCCAAAATCTACAATAAACAACAACCATGCTTGACATTCTTATTAAAGATATTCTGCCGATATTCGTAATAATGTTCTTGGGATTCGCTTCGGGCAAGAGCAAGGCATTCAAATACGAGGATGCGCAGATTCTGAACAAATTGGTGCTTAATTATGCGCTTCCCGCGGCACTTTTCGTATCAATAGTGAAGGCCGACCGCACAATGCTTTTCGGTGACATCAAACTGACAATCATAAGTTTTGTTATTATCACCGGAGTGTTTCTATGGTCCTATTTTTCGTGCTACAAGTTCTTCAAGCACACGAAGAGTGAAGCGGCTGTATGTGCCCTTATTTCAGGTTCGCCAACAATCGGTTTTTTGGGATTCGCAGTGTTGGAGCCCATCTATGGTGCTACGGCAAGTACAGGACTTGTGGTTGCGATTATCTCTATTGTAGTAAATGCCATCAACATCCCCATTGGCATGGCGCTGATGAATGCGGGTGGCAACAGTAGTGAGCAGAAAGATGGCAAGAAGAGCAACCCTGTGCTTAGTGCGCTTGCACAACCTGTATGCTGGGCGCCGATTCTCGCTGTGATACTTGTGCTTCTTGGCATCAAGTTCCCGGCTGTACTCGACCCCAACTTCGAACTTATCGCCAAAGCCAACTCAGGTGTTGCGGTGTTTGCGGCAGGACTTACTCTGTCGGGTATGAAATTCCAGATGGACAAGGAGGTGGCATATAACGCTGTGGTAAAGTTGCTTATTATGCCGGCAATACTGCTTGTGGTAGGACTTATATTCAAGATGAATGCTGCAAATCTGCAAATGATGGTTCTTGCCGGTGCATTACCTCCGGCCTTTTCGGGAATCATTATCGGCAGCCGCTACCAACTTTATGTGCGCACCGGAACATCATCGCTGGCATTCAGCATCTTCGCATTCGTCGTAGCCGCTCCGTTCTGGATATGGGTGGCACGGATGGTTGCATAACCGATTGTTCATCAATAAAAAAAGAAGCCCGAGGGCTTCTTTTTTTATTGGTATATAATGTTATTTGCGAACCTTGACACCGTTTATAATGTATATGCCTGAGGGAAGGGCGTTATACTCATCTTCGGAGCTTGCAACCTTTATTCCTCTCAGATTGTAAACAGCCGAATAGTCAACTTCGTCGCTCTCAACATCATCTATCGCTGTGATATAATCGTCGTATGAGATTAGGGTAAGTTCGTCGGGAGCACCTGCGGGTACCTTCAAATACGACTTGTTTGCAGGAAGGTTGGTAATATTGGCCTTCACATAACCAAGTTCACCTGTTGATGTTATGCCCAATACACGCATTGTCTGTGCATTGTAAGGAGTTACATTCTTGTGGGCAGTGGTGGTGTTGCAAAAGTATACTCCGCCAAGCTGGTTGTCAGTGGGCAGTTTTGCGCTGTTCGCGGCAATATCCACCCTGTTGTCGGTAGCATCGGCTGATGAGCACTTTACAAAAATAGGCATTCCTCCGGGCACTGCGTTACCTTCAACCTCTTTGTACACTGCCTTGTCGCCATCGACTTTGCATATATAATACACCTTCATTCCCGCTGAGACGGTTGTAAAGGGGAACGATGCGTAGAACGAAGCATAATAATCGCTGCCCGAAGTCACCTCGGGGGTAAGGCCGAAATAGTTTTCGCCGTTAACATCCATCGGCAAGAAATTCCAGTCGCGGTAGTTTGTGCCTTTGTCATTTGTTCCAAGAGCACCTTTGTTGAATGTACCCTTTTCTGCATCGCACAGATACATAACCATCATCGATTTCTCCTGATAAGCCTTGTATGAGCCGTCGCTGTTTCTCTTCAGTTTAAGATAATAGCCTATAATCTTGTATGTGTCTGTTCCCTGGGCTATGAATTTGTAATTCACAGAGTTTACATTGTCGATATACAGTACCGAACCCGGATCGGAAACGACACTTGTGAATTTTTTGTACAGTTCCACGGCGCCAAGATCGGCTGATGTGGAACTTACATCTATGCTACCCTTATTGTCCTTGACTGTCAGGTATCTTGTAGAACCGATGTTACGTATTCTGTAATATCCATCGGCAGGCATCTGCGCCATCACTGTGCAGGAAAACAATATTGCAAATAGAAGCGAAAAAATATTCTTCATAATCGAAAAAACAAGACCATGAACCGCCCATAAAAGCGGTTCATGGAGTCTTTATTGGATTAGTTGTTAATATTCACTGATTATTCAGCGATACAGATACTTACACGGTTGAGAATATTCTCTTTGAAAGGCTGCTCTGTATCACCCTTGCTATCCGCCTTGATGCGTGAAGCGGAAATACCGAAATCATTCACCAAAGCATCAACTACGGCCTGAGCACGTCTCTCACCGAGAGATGCGTTTATTTTGGCATTACCTGTACCCTTGTCGGCATAACCTGTGATTTTCACAGTAGCCTTAGGATATTTGTTGAGGTAGTCGGCAATATCCTTTACCTTTTTCATTTCGTCGGGAACAATCTTTGTGCATCTGATTGTAAAGAATATGTCACGACGCAAAGGCTCCACTACATAAACAGTGTCGGGTGTGCACTCCTTGTAAACAACCTTCTCTACTACGCGCTCAACCTCCTTCACGGGAACAACAGCGGGTACTACACGTGTTGTATGTGTCTTGCCAAGGTTAATCTTTACACCGAGAAGTGCGTTGAAATACCAATCGGCATTCTTTGCACGTTTGGAGTTGTAGTGGTCGTTAAGGGTTGTTGCCTGAAGCTCAAGTCCTACGCTGATTACATCGTTGATGCGGCAGTCGGCTGTGATTCCGGCACGACCCATTACACGAGTCTTTGTTCCGTCCCAAAGATATGAGAGGGGCTGGAAATCGTCGCTGTACTGGTGCAACGATTTGAGTTCACCGTTAACATCGCCTGCCTCACCGTTGTCAAATGCTATATTTGCACCGATGCCGGCAAAAACACCGATATTAAGGATGCGGTTGGGATTGTATCCACAGATAAGATTAGAGAGATTGGCTGTAACATCCAATGCAGGAGCTACATATTTCCACTTCCACTCATAGTTGTTGCCTTCTGTATCCCATCCGGCCTTGCTCTGCCAAGCATTTACGCTGAAGCGGGCACCGAGGACCTTATTGAAATTGTAACCTACACCTATCTGAGCATTGGGAGAAATCAAGTCACCGAAAGAAATTTCGCCGAGTGTATACTGAGCACCAATCTGTCCCTGAAGATACCAATGAGGTTTAAAAATGTTTTCAGTCTTTTCTACCTCCTGCGCATTTACCGAAAAAGCGGCAACCACAGCAAGGCAAGACAATATAAAATTCTTCAGTCTCATAAATTTTTGTTTTTATTGATTTTATGAAAAGGTGAAACCTTGCAATTTCACCTTTTCAATGAAATAGACTTTCGTATACTCCTGATTACTTGATAGTAATATAATACTTAGAGTTAGAGATAAAGCCGTCGTAGTCAACTGCCGAGTATGTTATCTCGTAGATGTATCCTGCCTGACCGTTGAATGCAACCTCTCTTGTAGAACCCTCAAGTACCTTGTTCAAATCACCGCTGTTGGCTGCTTTAAGGACGTTTACACAAGTTGCGTCGCCATCGTATGCATTTTTGCCTGTAGCAGCGTCGATAACATTGCTTACTGCAACATACTTCTTGAATGCGGGTGCGAGAATCTCGGCATTGAAGCTTGTGGGAACGAGAACTGCGCTTGCGCTGTTGAATACAGAGGGCTTGCCCTTGATTGTGCTCAACATGCTGAATCCGTCAGTTGTCTTCACAAGCATTGTGGGCTGCATCTTACCATTGATAGAATTTACAAGACCACAAAGTTTGTTGTTGAGCTTGTCGATATACTTGTTGAGTTCGCTCTTGATCTTATCTTTTGCATCAACAATAGATGTCTCAATATCCTCGATCTTCTTAAGGTCACTCAAGATGTCGTTAATGTCGTCCATAAAGTCCTCAAGTTCGCCGAGCATCTTGTTTACATCCTTGATTGAGCCTGTCATTTCACCGTAGAGATCCTCTACTGCACCGCGCATATCGTAAGATACTTCGATGGGGATTTCAAGAACATCATGATATGTTACCTTTACGTTGGGGATTTTAACTGTCTGGCCTTCGATCCAAACTTTCTGACCACCGACAGTTACCTTCTGTTCAGGAATATCAACTGTCTGTGCAGGGATTGTTGTTGTACCCCATGTATCTGTATCTTCGAAATACACATCTACCTTCTTAGAGGGTACTGTTACTGTCTGTGCGGGAACAGTAACTTCTGTTCCGGGAACAGCAACGCTGTCACCATCGATTACTACATCGTCAACAGGAACATCCAAATTGAGATCGAGTTCGTATGTCACTGTATCCTTGATTGTTACATTAAACTTAGCCAACAATTCAGGTGTAAGATCCTTTATCTCGATTTTTGTAATCTCGGGTACTTTGATTGAACCGATTCCGAAGTCAGGAATTGAGATGTTTACCTTATCAATAATATTATTGACAAGATTGCTTACTCTGTTGAGACCGGGGAATGAAGTCATGTTGACATCTGCCATAAAGTTGTATGAGAGGGGCTCTACTGCTACAGCCGCAATGCCATAATCTGAGTAAACACTGTGTTCGCCAAGTGAGTCGGTCCATGTTGCCTCGATTGCGTTAGCATCGGCAATATCGTTTATAATAGAGTAGAATTTTGTAGCAACTTCGTTGACATTGATACCATCAGAGAAGTTCTTGAACTCGCTTACAATATCCTTGATGTCGCTCTTGTTGATTCTTATGGTTGCATTCTCAACATCTGCGGGAGCGATGTTAGCAGTTACCTCATAGAAACCATTGTTTGCACCGGCACGTGTGTAACCGAATGAAAGTTTCTCTGAAGACTTCTTGACCTCGCCCAAAATTGCGGGAGACTCCTCGCCAAGACTGTTCACCAACTTGAATGCAGTCTCGCTGAGATCAACATCGTTGGGGTTGATTGTCATGTAGAGTTTACCGGCATTTGCAGTATCAGCTACAAGAGGCTGGTTAGCGGGATAAGAAACACCTGCGGGGAAGCTACCGTCATTGTCGTCGAAACCGAGAAGTTCCATTACTCTCTCATCGAATGCAACGATACCGTCAACATAACGGATTGTAGATGCAGTGGGGAAGTTTACATCGTACATGGGCATACCATAGTATGTTGCGAGGATGTTTGATTTCATACCTGTAGGCATAGCGAAGTAACCTACAACGGGGCTGTATGCACCCTGGAGAACTACGCTTGAGATACGCTTGTTAAGGGCATCCTTAACATCGTCCATCTCGTCTGTAAGCTCTTCGATAGCTTTGGCATTCTCCTCGATTTTAGCTTCGAGTTCTGCGTCCTTAGTCTTAAGTTCGTTAATCTGGTTCTGAAGTTCTGCATCGGCAGCCTTGTATGCAGTTTCCATTTCTGCAATTTTTGTATTGAAGGCTGTTACAGTTGCTTCGAACTGGCTCTTCAATGTTGCAAGTTCGTCTGCTACTGTCTTCACTGCATCATCTGTATACTTCTTTGCCGCTGCAAGATTAGCCTCAGCCTGCTCCTTGATGGCTGTTATCTCGTTCTCGATTGCAGCAACCTTTGTCTCGAGCACTGTGCAACGCTCTTTCAATGCATCGCAGTCGGTGCACTGCTTGATATTGTTAACAATCTCTTTGAGTGCATCAATCTCAGCCTTGTTTGCCGCAGCCTGAGTTGCAGCCTGTGCGGCAGCAGTTGCCACCTTTGAAACTTCGCTTGTAAAGTATGCCTGTGCAGTTTCCATCTGCTGCTGAATGCTTGCTATGCTGTCCTTTATCTCTTCATCAGCCTGTGCAAGGTTCTGAGTAGCAGTCTGCAATGTTGTGAGAGCCGATGTTACGTTAACAACATTCGCCTGCATATTTGCAATTACGCTATCGATTCTTTCGTTAGCCTTGAGAATCTCACCGTCAAATTTTGCATTTGTCTCGGCGATAGACTGATTAACTGCTGCGATTGCGTCATCCAACTGCTTCTTTGTTGCCATCTGGCTCTGGAGGTCTTTGATATCTTTTTCGATGGCTTCAATCTTAAGTTGTTGTTCGGCTTTTGCAATCTCAAGTGCATCTATCTGTTTCTGCAATTCTTCCTTTGCAGCTTCGAGTTCTGCTTTTGTTGCATGATTGGCGCTATTTGCCTTAACTTCTTCTTCCAAGGCCTTGATACGAGCCTCGTGATCATTAACACTCTGCTGGAGTACATCTACATCACTCTGAAGTGCATTGATAGAGTCCTGCTTGTTTTTCAAAGATGCCTGTGTAGCGCTATATTTTGCTTCACAATCGGTCTTTGCGGCCTCCAATGCTACTTTCAAACTCTCTAATTCCTTAGCCTGCGCATTGATAAGGGTGCTCAGATTTGAATTAACGTCAACAATCTGACCATTCAAGTCTGCATACATCTCATCATCGTAGTCCTTACAAGAAGAGAAGATTGTTCCCACTGTAAGCGCAAGCATTGCTACAGTAAGCACGTTCACAATTAGTTTTCTCATAAATTAAACTTTTAGTTAAAAAATTTCCTATTTATATATCTGTTTCGATTATACACAACAAATTTAGACTTGCAAAGGTAGGTTTTTTTTTTCATATTAAATATAATTTTATCAAGCTATTGTTGTAGTTAACATTTTTTAGAGAACTAATTTTTACAAAAAACACTCCATGCATTGATAGAGAAACATCGAAGTAAACTTTTTCTCCGCAGTTCTTTGCGTTGTTTGAAATAAAAGCAAACTTTTATTCAGAAGCGTATACAAACTTTCGCTCGTTTGTTTGTATATTTGAGAAAATCTCGAATATACACTGCACTCGCTGCAAAATAACAAAGTAAACTTTGTTTATCTCGCTCGTTTGTTAGTATATTTGCAAGCGAAGTTCGTTGACTTCTGTTATTATTACTTGATTTTAGATGAGCGAAGAAAAAAAATATCTATTGGGAATGACCATTGAGCAACTGCAAGATGTAGTTGCCGAAGAGGGTATGCCGCGTTTTACTGCCAAGCAGATTGCTGATTGGATATACAAGAAACGGGTGGATTCAATTGACAAGATGTCGAATCTGTCGGCCAAGAACCGCGAAAAGCTTGCTGCGTCGTACGAGGTCGGAATCAAGCCTCCTGTAGAGGCTGCGCGCTCTGTGGACGGTACTGTGAAATATTTGTACGCGACAAGCGACAACCGATACGTCGAGGCTGTTTATATCCCCGACGGCGATAGGGCTACCCTCTGCGTATCGTCGCAGGTGGGCTGCAAGATGAACTGTCTCTTCTGCATGACCGGTAAGCAGAGCTACACTGCCAACCTCACCGCCAATGAGATTCTCAACCAGATTTATGCCCTGCCGGAATTTGACAAGCTCACAAACCTTGTATTCATGGGTATGGGCGAACCATGCGACAATCTGTCCAATCTGTTACAGGCTATAAAGATTCTCACATCAGACTATGGTACGGCAATGAGTCCACACCGCATAACCGTCTCCACTGTGGGAATACGCAAGGGATTAAAGCCTCTGCTTGATGCCGGTGACTACCATATTGCAGTTAGTCTGCACCACCCTATCCCCGAAAAACGTGGCGAACTAATGCCTGCTGAGAGGGGTTATTCTATCAAAGAGGTAATAGAATTGTTGCGCGGCTACGACTTCAGCCATCAGAGAAGGCTCACATTTGAATATATCGTATTCAAAGGGGTTAACGAGACGCTTTATCATGGACGCGAACTGCTTAAACTGCTCGAAGGCCTCGATTGCCGTGTAAATCTGATACGCTACCATGCAATCCCTTCGGTGCCGTTGGAAGGTGTGCCCGAGGAGACAATGGTGCGCTTGCGCGATTATTTGACAAAGAACGGAATTTTTACTACAATAAGAGCATCACGCGGCGAGGATATTTTCGCAGCCTGCGGAATGCTCTCCACACTGAAACAGAATAACGAAAAGAGATAAAAAATACGAATCATGAAGAAAATTATATTTTCACTGTTTGCAGCAATAATACTGACAGGATGCAACGGCGGTTCCGGAGCCGGTGCAGGACTATTCACACAGACCTCTGTAGGAATGCCCTACGAACTTCTTGTAGTTTGCAACCACGACTTGTGGGAAGCCCCTGCCGGACGTGCCCTCAACGCAGTGCTCACCGATGATGTCCCCGGACTGCCGCAGCCCGAAGCATCATTCCGTGTGTCGCAGACAAGTCCTTCGGCATTCTCGCACCTGTTCAAGCCCTATCGCAATATAATAGATGTGCAAATAGATCCCACACGCTACACACAATCGAAGTTCAAGTACACACGCGACAAATACGCATCGCCGCAGATGGTGCTGACCATACAGAGCCCCAATGCCACCGATTTTCAGTCATTCGTAGAGGAACAGGGACAGGTCATCATCGACTTTTTCACCTCGGCTGAGATGAACCGCGAACTTGACGAACTGAAAAAGACATACAATCGCCCGTTCCTCGATTCAATACAGAAGAAGTTCGACTGCGACATGCACATACCTGCATCGCTGACAGCAATAAAAAGCCGCGACAACTTTCTGTGGGCATCGGACATGAACAATGCCAGCAAGGAGACAATAATGAATATTGTTGTCTACAGTTTCCCTTACACCGACACAAACACATTCACACACGAATATTTTGTAAAGAAGCGCAACGAGATACTCAAGAAGCACATACGCGGAAAAGCGGACAGATACATGACCACCGACTCGATGTTGGTAACAGTTAAGGACAAATCCTTCCGCGACAACTATATGCAGGAGGCACGCGGCCTTTGGTCAATGGAGAATGACATGATGGGCGGCCCATTCGTATCACACTCCTTCGTTGACAAAGTAAACGGCAGAGTAATCGTTGCGGAAGCATTTGTATATGCTCCCAGCACCAAGAAGCGCGAAATGATGCGCCAGCTGGAAGCAGCACTTTTCTCACTGAAACTACCGGCAGACAGACAGATTGAGAACAGCCTGCAAATACCTCTTATAATAATAGAAGACACTGTTAAAAACGACATAAAAGAATAACAACCATGAGCGAAGAACGCAAAATACGCATAGGCATCACACAAGGCGACATCAACGGAATAGGCTACGAGGTAATCCTCAAGACCTTCGCAGACCCTGAAATATTCGAACTCTGCACCCCCATCGTCTACGGTTCGCCCAAATTGGCTGCTTATCATAGAAAAGCACTTGAATTACAGACACAATACAACGCTATCGAAAATATCTCCGAAGCCCTCGGCGACCGTCTCAACATCATCAACTGCAACGACGATGAAGTACACATAGAACTCGGTTCGGTAACCAAGGAGAGCGGCAAGGCTGCATTCGAAGCACTCGAAAAGGCTATCACCGCCTGCAAGAATGGCGAGGTGGATGTGCTTGTTACTGCCCCGATAAACAAAGAGGCTATACATAGCGAGGAGTTCCACTTCCCCGGACACACCGAATATTTACAGGAGCGCATGGATGAAGAGGAGAAGGCACTGATGATACTGTGCAGCGGCGACCTGCGCTTTGCACTCGCAACATCGCATCTGCCACTGCGCGAAGTACCGGCGGCAATTACCCCCGAACTGCTCGAAGAGAAGATCACTCTTTTCAACGAAAGCCTTAAGGTTGACTTCAACATCAATGCACCCAAGATTGCAGTGCTTGCCCTTAACCCCCACGCAGGCGACAACGGACTTATAGGCACTGAGGAGGAGGAGATTATAAAACCCGTCATCAAGAAGATGAGCGAAGAGGGCATACTCTGCTACGGCCCCTTCCCCGCAGACGGATTCATGGGCAGCGGCAACTACGCCCGCTTCGACGGCATACTTGCAATGTACCACGACCAGGGCCTCGCCCCCATGAAAGCCTTAGGAATGGACGACGGAGTGAACTTCACCGCCGGACTATCCATCGTGCGCACATCACCTGCCCACGGAGTGGCATACGACATTGCAGGTAAGGGATGCGCCGATGAAAATTCGTTCCGTCAGGCGATATATGCAGCAATAGATATTTTCCGCAATCGCCGCAACGACGCATACGCCCACCGCAATCCCCTGCGCAAGCAATATTTCGAAAAGCGCGACGACAGCAACCGTCTGAATCTGCAACAAAACGACGACGAATGAAATTTGCAATAATTTCGGCAGGCGAAGGCTCACGGCTGGCACAAGAAGGAGTATCATACCCCAAGCCTCTTGTGCCGCTTAATGGTACACCCATTATAGAGCGCCTTATAAAAATATTCAGTAGCCACAATGCCGAGTCGATAAGCATAATAATAAACAGCCGACAGCCCGAAACACTCAAACTGCTGGAAGAGCTGCGCAAGGAGTACCCCATCGATATTGTCGTGAAGGACACTCCCGGCTCCATGCACAGCCTTTACGAACTGAGTCCTCTGCTACGTGGTGGAAAATTCTGCCTCACCACCGTCGACACAATCTTCAGAGAAGAGGATTTTGAGGAATACATTGCAGCTTTCACAAACGACGGCGGCGACGGCACGATGGCAGTAACCCCATACATCGACGATGAAAAGCCACTATATGTGAGCACTAACGAAGCATTGGACATAACAGGCTTCCACGACACCCCGCAAGCCGACAGCCGATACATCTCAGGCGGCATATACGGGCTCAACGAAAAGGCACTCGACACACTCGAACATTGCATGAAGGAGGGAAAGACCAGAATGCGCAGTTTCCAGCGTGCCCTCATAGCCGATGGGCTTAAATTAAAAGCCTATCCGATGGCGAAGATTATAGATATCGATCACGCAAGCGACATTGCAAAGGCAGAAGAATTCTTAGACATAAGATGAAGATAGCTGCAATTCCGAGAGCATTGGCTGATTCGCCAAACATGTCAGAAAAAGACATGGCACTGTTCCGTCTGACCGTAGAAAAGTTGTCAGAGGAGGGACATTGCACGGTTGTAATCGAAGATGGCGATGAGATTCCCGCGGGATGCGATGCAATCTTCCACATGACGCGCACAGCGCAGATGCTCGACCGGATAGCCGCACGCGAAAAGGAGGGTGCAGCCGCCATAAACAGCGCAGCCGCCACACGCAACTGCTCGCGCATCACCTTCACAGAAATACTCACACGCGAAGGGATAGAACAACCGCATTACACACTGCTCGACACAAGCATGAGCACCACTCCCGCATTGCGTTTTCCCGGATGGCTCAAAAAGAGCGACGGATGGTCGTCCCACCCCGACGATGTGCAGTACATTGCCACAAAGGAAGCACTGATAAATGCCATCGGGAATCTCCGCACACGGGGCATAGACAAAGCAATATATAGTGAACACATTGAGGGCGACATTGTAAAATTCTACGGCATCGGCCGCAATGATAACAGAGATAAATTCTTCCGCCTGCACTACCCTACAGATGGGAAATTCGGACACGAAAAGATAAACGGTGTACCACACAAATACCCGTTTGACGAAGAGAAGTTGCGGACAACAGCCTTCAAGGCTGCAGCTGCCATAGGTGTAGAAATATTTGGCGGCGACTGCATCATAAGCCCCGACGGAAGAATATACATAATAGACATTAACGACTGTCCAAGTTTTTCGGCATACAGAGAAGAGGCCGCCGAAGAGATTGTACGGCTAATAACAAGCAAAAAATGAATCAAGAAGAGCTTAAGGCATACAAATCTACCATAAAATCATACGATACCGAGGAATTCATCGACCTTTGGATATACCGCCCCTACGGATACCGTTGCGCCCTGTTCTTCCGCAACCGCGGCATACACCCCAATGCAATAACCATAATATCGATATTCCTGGGAATAGCAGCAGGAATATGCTTCCTCTCTACGGAGCTGAGATGGAACATTCTCGGCATATTCTTCCTGCTATGGGCTAATTTATACGATAGCACCGACGGACAGTTGGCACGCCTAACCGGGCAGAAGACACGCTGGGGACGCATACTCGACGGCTTTGCCGGCGATGTATGGTTCTTCATGATATACTTTGCTATAGCCGTCAGAGAGACCTTTACACCCATCCCCTTCGCCCCCGAATACCAATGGGGAGTGATAATATGGATACTATGCTCATTTTCAGGTTTCTGGATACACGGTTCGCAGTGCCAGCTTGCCGACTACTACCGCAACATACACCTTTACTTCATAAAAGAGGAGAACGGCAACGAATTTGACAATTCCGACGCGCAGCGCATAAGATACAAGGAGACTCCGTGGAAGGGCAATTTCTTCTGGAAGATATTCCTAAACGCCTACATAGGCTACACAGCCAATCAGGAGCGTATGTCGCCCGCATTCCAAATATTCATAAAGAGAGTGAACGAAAGATACCACAGCGCAATCCCCGCAAAACTGCGTGAGGAGTTCCGCCGATGCAGTCTGCCACTGATGAAGTACACCAACATACTCACATTCAACAGCCGCGCACTCTTCCTGTGGTTCACAATGCTCATAGGGCATCTGTGGCTCTATCTGTTCTTTGAGATTTTCATCTTAGGGGCACTTTTCATATATATGCGCCACCGCCACGAAGCGCTCTGCAAAAGACTGACAAAAGAGATCGAGGAGGGCATATATGATTAAAGGTATAATTTTCGACTACGGCGGTACCATCGACACCAACGGCATACATTGGAGCGAAGTAATTTGGCAGCAGTATCTCGCAGCCAATGTACAGATAAACAAAGAAGAGTTCCGCGAAGCATATGTGCATGCCGAGCGCACATTGGGCAAGAACCGCATAATAGAACCTGAGCACACCTTTCACCGCTTGCTGGAACTGAAAATAGCGATACAGGCCGACCACATTGCCACCATGGGCATTGAAATTGACGAAAGTACAAGACAGACAATAGTCGAAGGCTGCTACGCACAGGTAAAAGAAACCATAGAGCAAAGCTGCAAAATAGTAAGGGAACTATCAGACAGATACCCGGCAGTGCTTGTAACCAATTTCTACGGCAATATGCCCGTTGTGCTTAAGGAATTTTCACTCGACAAATATTTCCGTACCATAGTGGAATCGGCAGTAGTGGGCATACGCAAGCCCGATGCCCGGCTATTCGCCCTCGGAGTAGAGGCACTTTCGCTTGCCCCGGAAGAGGTTATTGTAGTCGGCGACTCTTACCGCAAGGATATTTTCCCCGCCCTATCGCTCGGTTGCAAGGCTGTGTGGCTGAAAAAGCTCTGCTGGGAAGAGGAGCCCGTAATCCCCGGCGCAGAACCCACTGCCATTATAAGCGACATCGCACATTTGCCCGAAATTATAGAAAATTCGTAAAAGAGACTTTTTTCTTTCGCAAAGAGATACTTTCTTCACCAAACAATCGTAAAAATTCTTTTTTTTATGTAAGTTTGCAAGAAGATAATTATTTCCTCACCAATTCTAAAAAAAACATCATCATGTACGACTTAGCCATACTTGGAGGAGGCCCCGCAGGATACGTGGCTGCCGAAAATGCAGGAGCAAGAGGACTAAAGACAATCCTTTTCGAAAAAAGAGAACTTGGCGGAGTGTGCCTTAACGAAGGCTGCATCCCTACAAAGACACTGCTTTACAGCGCAAAGATGTACGACCATGCCACAGGAGGCAAGAAATATGGCGTAACAGCCGAAAACGTAGCCTTCGAATACAAAAAAATGGTTGACCGCAAGACAAAAGTCGTGCGCAAACTTGTGGCAGGTATAAAAATGAAGATGGAGCATAACAATGTAGAGGTGATAAAAGGCGAGGCAACAATCACCGGAGGAGACACCGGCAGCATCACCATCGCTTGTGGCGAAACGACCTACACAGCCGCACGCCTGCTCATCTGCACCGGTAGCGAGGCATTCGTACCCCCAATCCCCGGCACACAAGGCAACGAAGCAGTGCTCACCAACCGCGAGATTTTGGCCTTGACAGAAGCACCCCAAAGCCTTGTGGTAATAGGAGGCGGTGTGATAGGCATGGAATTTGCAAGCCTATACAACAGTTTGGGAATACCTGTAACGGTAATAGAGATGCTACCCGAAATACTCGGAGGACTTGACAGTGAAATAAGCACAGCGCTGCGCGGCATATATGCAAAACGTGGCGTAAAATTCAATCTGCAATGCAAAGTTACAGCCATAGAGGGCAACACAGTGCACTTCACAGATGCCGAAGGCAACGAGCAGAGCATCGAAGGCGACAAGATACTTATGAGCGTAGGACGCCGCGCCACACTCGCAGGTTTCGGACTCGAAAATATACCTGTAGAGGCTGAACGCGGAATAAAGGTAAACGGATATATGCAGACGACCATGCCCAATGTCTACGCAGCGGGTGATGTTACAGGCTTCTCGCTGCTCGCACACACTGCAAGCCGCGAAGCAGAAGTAGCCGTCAACCACATGCTCGGCATCGAGGACAAGATGGAATATAACGCAATCCCCGGCATTGTCTACACCAACCCCGAAGTAAGCGGTGTGGGACTCACCGAGGAACAGGCACAGTCGCAAGGCATAGAATACAGACTGAGCAAACTGCCCATGACATACGCAGGCCGCTTCGTAGCAGAAAACGAGGGCCAGACAGGACTATGCAAGATACTTGCAACCCCCGAAGGCAAAGTACTCGGTGTGCATATGCTCGGCAACCCGTCAAGCGAATTCATCTGTGCAGCCTGCATGGCAATCACAAACGGATTGACCGTAACAGACCTGCGCCGCACGGTGTTCCCCCACCCCACAGTAAGCGAAATACTCAAAGAAGGACTTTTTGAAATATAGAACAAAAATATGGAACAGATCAATGTAAAACCTGCTACCGGCAAGTTGGGTGTAATGTGCATCGGACTCGGAGCAGTAACAACTACCACAATAATAGGAGCGCTCATGTCGCGCAAAGGCCTTTCGCAACCTATAGGCTCATTCGCCTGCAAAGGTATGATGCGCCTGGGCAAAGGAAAAGACAAAATATACAAGGAGGTGAAGGACATTGTCCCTATAGCAGAGCTCGACGACATAGTGTTCGGTGCATGGGACCTCTTCCCCGACAACGCCTACGAGGCAGCTGTAAAGGCCGCTGTGCTGAAACCCGCCGATATTGAGCCGGTACGCGAGGAGCTTGAGGCAATACGCCCCATCCCCGCCCTCTTCGACAAGAGCTACGCTTCCAACATCGACGGCCCCAACGTAAAGAGCGGCGAAAGCAGATGGGATCTCACCAATCAGGTACGCGAGGACATTCGCCGTTTCAAAGCAGAAAACGGGTGCGACCGCGTGGTGGTAATATGGATAGCAAGTACCGAAAAATACATCCCCCTTGACAAAGAGGTACACGGTTCGATAGCTGCATTCGAGGCTGCCATGAAGGCCAACGACACAGAACGCATCGCCCCCTGCATGTGCTACGCATACGCTGCGATACGCGAAAGCTGTCCCTTCATAATGGGCGCCCCCAACCTCTGTATAGAGATTCCCGCCCTGTGGCAGCTTGCCGAAGAGATGCAGGTGCCCATAGCCGGCAAGGACTTCAAGAGCGGACAGACTATGATGAAGACAGTACTTGCCCCTGCATTCTTCACCAGACAGTTGGGAGTAACAGGCTGGTTCTCGACAAACATACTCGGCAACCGCGATGGTATAGTGCTCGACAACCCCGAAAACTTCGAAACCAAGCGCCGTAGCAAAATGTCGGCAGTAGAAAACATACTCGACAGCAAGATATACCCCGACCTCTACTCAGACATATACCACAAGGTAAGAATCAACTACTACCCTCCCCGCGGCGACGAAAAGGAGAGTTGGGACAACATCGACATATTCGGTTGGATGGGCTACCCCATGACAATAAAGGTAAACTTCCTCTGCCGCGACTCTATACTCGCAGCACCGCTGGCACTCGACCTTGTCCTCTTCAGCGACCTCGCACAGCGTGCCGGATACAGCGGAATACAAAAATTCCTCTCATTCTACAGCAAGGCACCCATACACAAGGAGGGCGACACCCCCGTACACGACCTGTTCAAACAGTTTGCCATGCTGAAGAATGCAATAAGAGTGATGGCAGGCTACGAAGCCGACCAAGAACTTGACTAATAGACGGAACCAGGATGCGAAATTGTCTCAAAGCGGAAAAATCTCACAAAAAAGTTTTGCCAAATCACAGATAATGTCTATCTTTGCAAACTGTTAAGCCATTACACACTTTTATAAGTTACCAAACTCATATAAAGAAAAATAAAAAAATAATATAACACCATGAAAAAAGAGATTCATCCCGCAGGTTACCGTCCCGTAGTATTCAAGGATATGTCAAACGGCGACTGCTTCCTTTCACAGTCTACATGCAACACAAAGGACACAATCGAGTTCGAAGGTCAGACTTACCCCCTCATCAAGCTTGAGATTTCTAACACATCTCACCCCTTCTACACAGGTAAGGCTAAGCTCGTTGACACAGCAGGTCGCGTAGACAAGTTCATGAGCCGTTACGGAAAGAACTTGAAGAAGTAATTCTTTTAACTACAAACACAAAAGAGTCCCGACATCGCATTGTCGGGACTCTTTTTATATTAAATGATTATGCGATATTATACCTAAAAAGTACACCCCCATCCTTCAATAGATAAAAAACTATTCTAAAAAGTTCCTGCCCTTTAAGCTAATCTTTGGACACATTTATTTTAAATCAATATATGCTATGCTTTTAAATATCAGCAAAAAAGCTTATTAAAAAAGCTCCTGCCCTTAAAGG
>SUXT01000091.1 GCA_015060835.1 Bacteroidales bacterium | reverse complement strand
TAAGATAGGCGGCGCCTCGGAATAATATTCAAGTAAACTTGATATTCTTCTCTCGGCTTGCACTATCTTTCGGAATTATTTGAGAGGTATTTAACTTCGTTGAAGTTGCTATCACTCGCTGTACAATATGTGAACAAGTTCACATTGCGCTCGTTTAACCGCAACTTTTGAGTAGATTTTCTTTCGCATTTTGCAGGGAATAGCGGGCTATTTCCAAAAAATAAGAAAGAAAAGATGCCGAAATAGACTCAAATAACCCGAAATATTCATCGCAAATATAGAATTATTTTTCAAGAAAATTCAAACAGCTTCTTATTTTGCGAATGTAGGCCAAAAAGAGAGAATACACAAGACCGACACAGTTAACAACAGTTAATTTCACACTATATGCATGCAGTCTGAAAACTTTTTCGCGATTGAATGAAAGTTTTATCGGCATACATAGCCTACCGAATCGGATTTTTGTGTAAGTTTGCAGATATTTTTAAATATTTACAATATTTACTATAAACTTTATGAAAAACACACTTTGCGCCTTGCTGGCAGTTCTATGCTGTCAATTTGCTTTCGCACAGCAGGAAAGTCTTCTTAACCTCGGATTGGAGACACGTGCAGACTATCAACGTGAGTACATCGATGGCGATGCCATTAAAGACAATTGTGGATTCAAGGGCAAATACTTGAACATCCGCGCAGATGGCCGCATCAGCGACAAACTGACCTACTCCTATCGTCAGCGTTTGAACAAGGCACACAAGGATGCAAGTTTCTTCGATGCCACCGACTGGCTCTATCTTAAATATCAGATGAACGAGAATTGGGCTGTGTCGGCAGGTAAGCAGGTGGTTGCAATCGGCGGATACGAGTACGACCGCGCCCCCATCGACCTCTACTTCTGCTCGGAATACTGGAACCAGATTGCCTGCTATCAGTTTGGTGTGAACCTTACATATACTTTCAACGAGGGCAAAGACCAGTTGCTGGCACAGGTATGCGAAAGCCCCTTCCGTCTCCCCGGCAAGGATATGTATGCATACAACCTCTTGTGGTACGGCTCACATGGCTGGTTCAACACCATCTACTCAGTAAACATGATTGAGTGCATGCCCGGTGAATTCATCAACTACATTACACTCGGAAACAAGTTCAACGTAGGCGACTTCTCTTTGGAATTTGACGTAATGAACCGTGCGGTACGCAACCAGACATTCCTGATGAAGGACATTTCTCTCATGGGCGAACTTTCATACTCACCCTCACAGAAGTGGAACATCTTCGCTAAAGCAACATACGACGTAAGCAACACCGACAAAGCAGGCGACTACTGCGTAATGTCGGGCACAGAGGTTACCCGCGTGGGTGCAGGTGTAGAGTACTACCCTCTGGACGGCGGTAACAAGAATGTACGTCTTCACGCTGCTTTCAGCCATTCATTCGGCAAGAACGGCAACCCCGCCGGCGCATTGCTCGACGAGCAGTCGTATGTAACCTTAGGTCTCAAATGGAAGATGAACCTTTTGTCATTCAAAAAATAATAAAAACAACATAACATGAAACGTTCTTTTTGGAGTTACATTCCCACAGGCATCCCCTGTTTATTGATTTTCGTAGCCCTCTTCGGTTACATCGGTTCAGTGATGGGTGTAGACAATATGCTCAACACCATAATGAACACTGCACACAAGTTGTTGATTGACACAGTTCTCTTCCTCATGGGAGTATGCGTTGTTACAGGTGCCATCGGCAAGTTGTTCACCGAATTTGGTGTTGTACGCCTGCTTGAGCGCATCCTCCGTCCGCTCATGAAGCCCCTATTCAATCTTCCCGGCGTTGCATCGCTGGGTGCCGTGATGACATTCCTTTCGGACAACCCCGCCATCATCTCACTTGCTTCGGACAAGCGATTCAGCAGCTACTTCAAGAAATTCCAGTACATTTCGCTCACCAACTTCGGTACAGCATTCGGAATGGGTCTTGTGGTTATTGTCTTCATGATGGGACAGGGCTTTATGGTTGAGCCTCTGATCGGACTTTTCGGTGCATTCTGCGGTTGTATACTCTCTACACGACTGATGCAGTATTTCACCATCAAGAACTACCCTCAGTATGCAAGCGAGAATGCTGCAGAGGAGATGTTCAACGAATTCAAGGCAGAGGAGCACATTGAGCCCAATATGTTCCTGCGTATTCTTAACTCATTGCTCGACGGTGGAAAAACCGGTGTTGATGTAGGTCTCGCAATTATCCCCGGTGTGCTCATCATCTCTACTTTGGTGATGATTCTCACCAACCCCTCGGCTCCCGAAGGTTACACAGGCGCTGCATACGAAGGTGTTGCGCTACTCCCGTGGTTGGCTGCAAAGATTGACTTCATATTCGAGTTCCTGTTCGGTTTCACAGACCCCCACTTGGTTGCATTCCCCATCACAGCACTCGGTGCTGTAGGTGCGGCTCTCGGTCTTGTGCCCAATTTCGTTGCTCAGGGTTGGGCTGACGGAAATGCTATCGCTGTATTCACCGCCATCGGTATGTGCTGGAGCGGTTACTTGAGTACACACACTGCCATGCTCGACTCGCTCGGCTATCGTCAGTTGACATCCAAAGCTATCATTTCGCACACATTCGGCGGACTCTTTGCTGCTATCGTAGCACACTGGGTGTATGTGCTTTATTCTATCCTTTAATAATACCAACCATTATATTTCGACCTATTGGAGTGTACGCTCCAATAGGTCGAAATGTTACTATAAAATCTAACTTATTTATGAAAAAAGGATTTTTGTATGCTTTTGCCCTTTGCGGCGCGCTTCTTGCATCATGCTCAGGCACACAGGAGACAAAAGAGAAAGCATTTCTGCCCCCTCTCATGGGCTGGAGTTCCTGGAACACCTACTTTGTAGACATAAGCGAAGATCTTATCAAGAAACAGGCTGATGCTATGGTCAGTACCGGGCTTAAAGATGCCGGATACAAGTATATAAACATTGACGACGGTTTCTTCGGTTACCGCGACTCTGTCGGCAAAATGACATACAACGCCGAGCGTTTCCCCAACGGTATGCGTGTAGTTTCGGACTACGTTCACTCATTGGGACTTAAAGCCGGTATCTACTCCGAAGGCGGCGACAACACTTGCGGGTCGATGTACAATGCAGAGAAGACCGGTATCGGCGCCGGTTTCTACGGACACGACCAACAGGATGCCGATGTCTACTTCAAAGAGTGGAATTTCGACTTCATAAAGATTGACTATTGCGGCGGCAAAGAGCTTGGACTCAGCGAGCGCGACCGTTACGAATCTATCGTAAAGGCTATCAGAAACACAGGCCGCACAGATGCATCTATCAACATCTGCCGTTGGGCTTACCCCGGCGCATGGGCTGCAAACATTGCCCGTTCGTGGCGTATAAGCTGGGACATACAACCTCGCTGGAGCTCTATAAAATATATCATCGGAAAGAACATGTACCTTTCTGCATTCGCAGGCAACGGCGGATACAACGACATGGATATGCTGGAAATAGGTCGCGGAATGCCCCGCAACGAGGAGGAGGTGCACTTCGGAATCTGGTGTATCATGAGTTCTCCTCTACTCATCGGATGCGACATGACCTCTATCCCAGAAAGTTCACTCGAACTGCTGAAAAACAAGGAACTTATCGCGCTTAATCAGGACCCTCTCGGATTGCAGGCATACGTTGCACAACGCAATGGCGATGCTTACGTTCTTGTAAAGGATATTGAGACCAAGCGTGGCAAAGTTCGTGCGGTTGCATTCTACAATTCGTCGGACAGCGCCTGCGACATCACAGTACCCTTCAAGACACTGGAACTTGGTGGTAAGGTAAAGGTACGCGACCTTGTGAAGCACGAGGATATGGGCACATTCGAGCAGCAGATGAGTTGTTCTCTTCAGGGACGCAGTGTTCTTATCTGCCGCATGGAAGCCGAAGAACGTCTCGAACCTGAGGTTTATGAAGCTGAATGGGCATTCCTTCCTCTATACGATGACCTCGGACACAATCCCCGCATCATACGTTGTGTGCAGTCGCCCAACTGTTCGGGTGGTGTGAGAGTTGGTTACGTTGGCGCAAAGCCTGAGAACCGCGTTGTATGGAAAGAGGTTTACAGCGAAAAGGGCGGCAACTACGAACTTGGCATAAGCTACTGCACAAGCAAAAAGCAGAAATTGCAGATAGCTGTGAACGACAAGGAGTATGTTCTCGACAATCTCACTTCGGGCGATTACAACAAACCTGCTGTTGCAACTGTTGATGTTACCCTCAAGCCCGGATACAATGTTGTATCTGTGGGATGCGACTATGCATGGGCTCCCGACATCGACAAGATTGAGCTAAAGAAGAAGTAGACAAAATTATATATAAAAGATGTGCACATACGTTTCTGTTGCGTATGTGCACATCTTTTATATATGACTATTCCTTATTATTGGCGTCCGGTATATTTTTATTCTGCTTATGTTTTGGAACTCCTCCGTCTTCAAAAACAAGGGAACGACTCTCCCTCTTGGATAAGCTAATATTTGCATACATTTATTTTAAATCAATATATACTATACTTTTAAATATCAGCAAAATAGCTTATTGAAAAAGTTCCTGCCCTTAAAGGGGAGGTGGATTCAAAAAACAAAGTTTTTTGAAGACTGAGGGGTTTTCCTCGCGTAGAAGGGTTTATTGTAGTACGATAGGTTAAGAACCCCCTCCGAACTTTTTTAGAAAAAAGTTCTCGTCCCCCTTAAAGAGGGACAGCTATTTAAGTTTCTTATTTTAAAGAGATTAGCAAAAGATATAAAAGATAAAGACATCTCCAAAGATTAGCTCTTCAAAAGGGGAGTGCCCAAAGGGCGAGGGAATTCCAATCGTTGACTTAAATTTGTCTTAATAAAAAATTGGGGTTTGTAGTTACTTAAATATTGAATTTTAAACGACTTAAATACGTTTACCGGGCACTAATAATAAAAGATGTGCACATACGTTTCTGTTGCGTATGTGCACATCTTTTATATATGACTATTCCTTATCAATTCATAATCTTCAAACCGACAAATATTGTTCGGGGCGATGTGGGGCCGTAGAAATATCCTGAATCACGGAATTCACCTTTGTCAAGATCCTCCTGGAAGCTGTTCAGTATATTCTGCACACCGGTGTTGAGCTGGAATTTTATATGGTCGCGCATCACAAATGTGTAACCCAGTTTAAGGTTAACATCGAAGAAGTCGGGTGTCTCCTCCATGCGATCCTGTGCAATGTAGCCTGCGTAGTGGGGAACGAGCATTTCTCCTGTGTATGTACCGGAGAGTGAGGCTTCGAAATTCTTCAGCGGAGAGGCTGTCAGTGTCAGATAGCCGTAAAAATCGGGGGTTCGGGGCATGCGCTTTGTAGTAAGCGGTGCGCCGTCAGCTTCGCTCCACACCTCAGCGCTGTTGTATCGGCTGCGCTGTATAGTGGCACCCATCTGCACTGAAACATCCTTGCCGTGCGCCATTTTTGCTTCGATGTTTGCACCGTAGACTTTTGCTCCGCTACCGTTACGACGCTCTTTCAGCATAAAGCCCTCGGCATTTTCGCCAATATCCTCAAGTACAAACACATCGTTGAGCCCTGTGTAGAATCCTTCGAGCAGTATGTTCGACTGCCAATGTCCCAACTGTTTAGTCCAGTCGATTGAGCCGCTGAAGCTGTTTGAACGCTCTTCGCGGAGCCCGTCGGCAAGGGTTATCTGCACTCCTTCGCCTCCGACAGCCGTTACGTGCAAGTCCTCATCATAGGCCTGCGGTGCGCGGAAGCCTGTCGAATAGGTGAGGCGTGCCTGAAAATTATCTTCGGGTTTGAAAAGCAGGTTGACGCGGGGACTTATTATGGGATTTTCTATAAGGTTATGCTTATCGAGGCGTGCGCCGATGAGCAACGAGAATATCTTCATATCCCACTCGTTTTGCAAGAAGAGGCTTGCGATGCGTACATTCTGTTTCATATCGCGGTTGTAGCCGGTCATTATGTCGTGCAGGCTGTTCTCTTGATATTCGAGTCCGCCGGTGAATGTTGCGGGAGAGAAAATGAATTTGTCTATTCCTGCCGTATATGTGGCACCGGTTACCCATGTAAGGTCATCTGTCTTTCCGTATGCATTGGGGTCGCGCTGCGCACCGTAGTAGCTGTCGCGGTCGATATGCTGCAACGAGGTGTAGATTGAGAGTTTGTGCTTATAGTCGTCCCAGAATTTGTCGTACGAGAGACCTCCGCTGTTTATTATATGCTTTGTCTGCTCGGTGATGTCAGCTTCGTGGGGCTGGAGATCGAATTTATTTCCGCCGCGACGAGTCTCGTTAGTAGTGTGGTATTCGAGGCTTATGCGACTGGTGTGTGTGGGACGGTAGTAGGTGCGCAGACCAAAGGTGTTCATATTCAATTGGCCAAGTTCAGAGAAGCCGTCGCCGTCGTGGTCATAGTCGTTGCGGTTGCGGTAGCTCTCGTAAAGGGCGATACCGTAGGAATTGTCCTTTGAAACTAACGATGCGTTTGCACCCATATATTGTTCCCATGCACCGCCGTTGATATTGGAGAAGTTCGATGATACCTGAAAAGAGTTGTTTACAGGGTCTTTTGTGATGATGTTGATGGTGCCGCCCACTGCGTTAGCGCCGAAAAGTGCTGAGCCGCCACCGCGCACCACCTCTACACGCTCAATCATACTCACAGGTATCTGTTCGAGTCCGTAAACACCGCTGAGGGCGCTCACCACTGGGCGGCTGTTGATGAGTATCTGCGAATAAGGGCCTTCGAGGCCGTTTATTCTCACTTGGGGGAATCCGCAATTCTGGCAGTTGTTCTCAACGCGCAGTCCGGGCAGATAGTTGAGGGTTTTTGCAAGGTCGGTCGAGTTTACAGTCTCTATCAGTTTGGGACCGGCGATATTCACCACCACAGGTGCTTCGCGGCGGCTAACCTCGTTGCGGTTAGCAGAGACTACAAGTTCTTCTATTTTCAGTGATTCGTCAGTCATTTCGAAGTGCACAACTGTGGCATACTCCTTGCTGACAGTAACAGTCTTTGTCTCTGTGCGGTAACCCATTGCCGATACTCGGATGGTGTATTTTCCGGGCGCCATATTCTTGAATTCGAAATGTCCCGCCTCATTACTTATGGTTCCCTGCTTGGTCTCTTGTATGTAGATGTTGGCAAAGGGGATATTCTCCTCGCTCTTCTTTTCAATTACATGGCCCGAAATGTAGCATCCTTTTTTAATTTCGGGTGCAGGGCTTGATGTTGCAGCAATTACATCGTTGGGGCTGTTTGCCTGAATAGTGTGTGTGCATAATGTAGCAAACAGCAGTGCGATAATCATTTTTTTCATTGTCGTCTGTTTTCTATTTTTCCGGTTGCAAAGTTCGTTATTATAACAATATGCAGAAATAACTATTTTTGTGATTTTATCTGCACCATACAATACTATATAACTAAAATCGCACCCGTAGAGTGCGATTTTAGTTATATAAAGAGTAGTATTTATTTCTTATCCTTTCTGCCGAAAATGGAGAAGTGCACATAACGCTTAGGCTCCTCGCGCAGGTTCACAAGCAGCGACTCGGCCTGCTCGCATGTGGTACAGAGATTACGATAAAGAGTTGTATCGTTGAGCAGCAGACCTATCGTGCCTTTATCCGATGCAAGAGCGGTTGTCAGTTGCTGCACATTAAGCAATGTCTTCTCAAGTTCCTTGCTTATGGCTGCGTAGTTTATGTTTTTAAGTTCGCCACTCACTGCAAGAAGGTCATCCTCAAGGCGTACCATGCGGTCGGTTATTGCAGGAACATCCTTACCGAGAAGAGTATTTATGCTTGCTGTTGTCTTTTTGAGTTCCTCGCTCAGTATGGCGGCATTGTTGATGGTTGTGTCAAGAGCGGGATTGGCAAGCATAGTGTTCAGACTGCCAAGAATGGAATCGAGTTTGGGCATCAGGCGGTCGAATGCAGGGAGTATCTTTTCGCTTGCTACGGAAGCTATGTCTTTATTCGGGTAACCGGCAATAGTATCGCCCGGAGCAAGTATTCTGTTGCTGTTTGCAAGTACAAGGCTCATATCTGTGCCACCAAGCATGTGAGTGGTTATGGTGGCGTAGCTGCCTGCGGGCACTTTCATACGCTCGTCAATCTCTATTGTTACAATAATATTGCCCGGATTGTTATAGTCGTAGTTGATGTCGCGCACATTGCCTACACTATAGCCGTTTATAAATATAGGACTGGAGTTTACAAGCTGACACACATCTGTGAATTTCACATAGTAGTGGTTGTCGGCTTTGAAGAGATTGATACCTTTGAAGAAGTTTATCAACAGGTATATGATGAGTATGGCCAATATGCCTGTTGTGCCTATGATTGCTTCGCGTGAGAATATTTTTTTCATATCCTATTTTCTGTTTGATTTGTATTCGTCTATTGCTGTGCGTGTGCTTATCTTTTTATCGCCTCGGAATGCCACTATGAACGATTCCTTGAACTTGCTTTTTATGCTTTTGTGCAGTTTCAGTATTTCGTTGTAGTCGGTGGTGGAGCCGTAGGTGTATTTATACATACCATTCTCCTTGTAGTAGGAGGTCTTCAAGCCTTTGAGCCTGCGATCCTTAGCCTTAAGCACCTTGTCCGAGGTGAGTATCTGTATTTTGAACACCGGAGCTGCCGAAGAGGTTGCGACCTCAGTGTCGGCGGTTTCTGTCTCCGTAACTGCAGGGGGAGGAGCATCCTGCCTTGCTGTATTTTTGGAGCGGCCATACTGTTTGTAGTATGCCGAAAAGCCATCGAAAATACCTTTTGTGAGCGCCTGCTTTCCTGCGTCGGAGCTAAGATATTTCATATCTCCGGGGTTGCTGATGAATCCCAATTCTATGAGGATGCTGGGCATATTTGTCTGGTGCAGCACATAGAATCCGGCGTTCTTCACTCCGAGGTTGTTGCGTTTGCTGCGCCTTATCATGTTCTTCTGTATGGCATCGGCGCAAAAGATACTCTTTTCTATGTCGTGTGTGCGCAACATTTCAAGCACTATGTAGTCCTCAGTGGAAAGCGAATTGAACTTTTTGTATGTCTCGTGATAATTCTCTTCAAGTTCCATTACCTTATTTTCGTATTGCGCAGCCTTTTTAGCCTCCGCACTGCTGCCGGAGCCCAAAGTAAACGTCTCGCAACCATTGAGTCGTGTGGATTTTGCTGCATTTGTGTGGATGGAGATGAAGAGGTCGGCTTTTGCCTTGTTGGCTATCTGTGCGCGGTCGCCCAATGTTACGAACTTGTCGGTTTTGCGGGTGTACACGATTTTTATTTCGGGATAGGTGCCGGTTATCATTTTACCCAACGACAAAGCAACATCAAGATTTATGTTTTTCTCCTTCAATTTTCTGTTCGAGGATAGTGCTCCGGGATCTTTGCCTCCATGTCCGGCATCTATCACAACCGTAAAGGGGCGCCTGCCTGCTTGCGCAGACGCAGTGGTTATTGCTGTGAATGTCAGCAATAGTAACAGTAGTAGTATATTCTTTATGCTGTTCATGCTTTTTGCCGGTCGTCTTGTCATATTTTTGCGAAGTTACCTCTTATTATGCAATTGCAACATAAATTTACACAAAAAATAGTTTGTTTTAACTCAATTTAAAGATACTGACATATAAAAGGTATCTGTTTTTTAAGAAGCTGTTTGAATTTTATTTTCATAAGATAGGCGGCGCCTCGGAATAATATTCAAGTAAACTTGATATTCTTCTCTCGGCTTGCACTATCTTTCGGAATTATTTGAGAGGTATTTAACTTCGTTGAAGTTGCTATCACTCGCTGTACAATATGTGAACAAGTTCACATTGCGCTCGTTTAACCGCAACTTTTGAGTAGATTTTCTTTCGCATTTTGCAGGGAATAGCGGGCTATTTCCAAAAAATAAGAAAGAAAAGATGCCAAAATAGACTCAAATAAGCCGAAATAAACAGCGCAAATATAGAATTATTTTCT
>SUXT01000090.1 GCA_015060835.1 Bacteroidales bacterium | reverse complement strand
TGCTCTACTTTCATTTGCAAATTTATAAAATTTTGAATCAGTTGCCAACTACTGATTCGTATAATTTAATATTCTTAATAGGGTGGGTTCGGTTTCGGCCGCTTTTGGAATTATCCAAAATCATCGCGACCTAATTTATAGAACATCCCTAAAGAAGATTTATAAGTGCAAGTACCACGGTTGCCAATGATGCCGATGTTGACGAGAGGCTGAGTATCTCTGTTGTGCTCATGCCCTTACGCGCAATCTTGCTGGGGACAATTATCTGACAACCCGGCTGTATGAGATCCTTGCTGTTCTTGCTTGCCTTTGCTACGGTTCCGTTCATATACACCACGATGGCTTTAGACTTCTTGGCATTCATTCCGTATCCTCCGGCCTGCTCTATATAGTGTTTGAGTTTGGCACCGTCCTTGTATGCAACTGCATTAGGGAACATAACATTTCCGTCAACCTTTACGGTATTTGTTATCTGCGGAATGATAAGTCGGTCGCCATCCTCAAGAACTATATCAGCATCACTTCCGGGATTCTTTAAAGCCTTGTCAAGTTCTATACCTACCTGCATCACAGGCTTGATGTCTATTGCACTGAGATCCAGTGAATCCATCTGCTTCTGTACGGTCTTCAGAGCCTCAAGCATTCGTGTACGCTGTTCGGCTGTCATCTTTCTTTCCAATCGGGCACCCTTTGTATATGCCTTATCTGTTATTCCGCCTGCGTTCTTTATGATGTCGCTCAGGCGCAATCCTTTGCGGTCGAGTACATATGTTCCGGCAAATGATACCTCACCCGACACCTCTACGTTCTGTTGCTCATAGTACATCGGTGAACGACGTACATATACAGCATCGTAGGGTTGGAGTGTGAACCCGGGTGTACCCGATACGACAAGTCCTTTATTGATTGAGAATGTGAATATCTCTGCTATTGTATCACCCGACACAGTAGCCTCAGAGTCGCGCTTACGACGGGCAACATCCACCTTCACTGTAGAGGCCTTGTCCTTGAGACCGCCTGCCTGAAGTATAAGATCTTCGATTGAAGTATTTTCCGCGAAACGATATTTTCCGGGGAATGCAACCTCACCGTATATCATAAGCACCTTAGGCTCCTCTACTTCATTTATACTTGGAACATAAAGCACATCGTTGGGGCGCAACTGTATGTCTGTTGCAGTTCCTGCCATTATACCTTTGATATCTACCGAGAGATTCTCCATTGTCATGTCAGGCAGACGGCGGTTCAGAAGTGCACGGTTCACAAAAGCATCGGGACGCAGGCCTCCGGCCTTTTCCACCAGTTGCTTGACTGTATTGATACCTCCGCCACACTGGAATTTTCCGGGACGGAAAAGCGCACCTTTGACCTCTACAAGATTTTCGAATGTTTCGCTTATTGAGTCTACTGTCATAATATCACCATCGCGCAGTGCGAAGTTCTTCTGCTCGGCTGCATTGAGAGTGAAAATCTGACGCTCACGCTCACCCATGCGCTCCAAGCGGACATCGCCTCTGTATGCGTCGCGAGTGAATCCTCCCGAATAGCGCAAAAGGTCGGCTACAGTTTCCGAAGGCTTCATTTCGTAGTACATAGGACGCTTCACCTTACCCTCTACATTTATAAGACAGTCGTATGTGCCTACTGTTATGACATCACCATCCTCAAGACGGACATCGTCGCCCGTCTTGCCGTTGAGCAGATAGTCGTAAACATCAAGGGATACGACCTCCTTGTTTCCGCGTGAGACCTTTATGGCACGCAGCGTACCAATATCGTTGACACCACCGGCCTGATAGAGAGCATGGAAGACCGAGGCGAAAGCCGACAGCGAATATGTACCGGGATTTTCAACCTCACCCATCACTCTTACCTGTATTGTGCGGATTGCACCAAGAGTAAGTTTTATGTTTGCATTGGGAGTCTCTGCTGTAATTCCCGCGTATATCTGTCCGAACTGTTCCTTGAGATAGGCATCAGCCTCTTTGACTGTCAATCCATTGAGATAGACAAGGCCCAGATTTTCCACATTGATATATCCATCGGGGGAGATAACATCGCTCGCCGAAGATTGCGCTGCACCCCATATATCCACTATCACCTCATCGCCGGGGCCGAGTTTGTAATTTGCCGGAGTAGAAATATTCAGATTAGGTTCGAAGTTCAACTGTTTGTCCTTGAATATATTATGGCCGAAGATTTTTATTTTCTTGTTTATCTCCTCTTCCATTCTTATCAAGTCCATTGAGTCGGGGATAAGCACATCGAGTGAATCTTTGAAATATCCCATCTCTTCGGTCAGAGTCTGCTCTCCGCGCACTCTCACCAATTCGTTATTATCGTTCTTTGCAACTTTTTTCTTACTCTTGTCGCGAGTGATGTACTCTTGTCTGATTCTGTTCAGCTGATCCTTGCTTACACCTTTTTTAAGCAGCTGCATCACAATGGATTTATTATCCGTACCTTTACTCTGCTCTTCCTTTATGAATTGCAGAATCTCTTCATCTGTCATTGAAGATAAGGTCGACTTTCTATCACCCTCTGTCGCTGCCTTATAATCATTTCGCATCTCCTGTTTGTTATTTGTTCGCCTGCTTGTATAGCCGCTGTTTTGCGCAAAGGCAAGTTGTGCAACAAACAACAATATCAAAAATAAGTTTAATTTATGCATAAAACTATTTTGTTAAATAATACTCGATTTATAAATAACTGTAAAGATAGTGCTATTTTTCCTAAAAACTGTACATAAAATAGTAAAATTGAACAAATATGACATTTTTTCGCTATCTTTGAAGTAAACTTCGAATATACACTGCACTCGCCGCGAAAAACATCGAAGTAAACTTCATTTTTTTGGCTCGTTTGTTAGTATATTTGTGGAAAACCCCGAATATACACTGCACTCGCTGCGAAATAACAAAGTAAACTTTGTTTATCTCGCTCGTTTGTTAGTATATTTGCAACGAAATGTACTTTGGGTTTTTTTACACCACTCAATCCAATAAGAATAACGTAAAAACATTATAATTATTATATATAAGGTATGAAAGCATTTGTTTTTCCCGGTCAGGGAGCACAATTCACAGGTATGGGAAAAGACCTGTACGACAATAATGAGACAGCAAAAGAGCTTTTCGACAAAGCAAACGAAATATTAGGATTCAACATAACAGAAATAATGTTCAACGGCACAGCCGAGGAACTCAAAGAGACAAAAGTTACACAACCCGCCGTATTTCTCCACTCGGTAATTTCGGCAATAGCATTGGGCGAGGAATTTACCCCCGATGTTGTAGCCGGACATTCACTTGGTGAACTGTCGGCACTTACCGCTGCCGGAGCACTCACATTCGAAGACGGCCTCAGATTGGTATCGGCAAGAGCATTCGCCATGCAGAAGGCGTGCGAAGCAGCCCCCTCTACAATGGCAGCCATTATAGCACTGCCCGACGAAAAAGTTGAGAGCATCTGCGCCGAAATAACAGCCGGCGGCAACCTTGTCGTTGCAGCCAACTACAACTGCCCCGGCCAGATAGTAATCTCTGGTACAAACGAAGGAGTAAGCCTCGCCTGCGAAGCACTGAAGGCTGCCGGAGCCAAACGCGCCCTACCCTTGAGCGTAGGCGGCGCATTCCACTCTCCCCTCATGCAACCTGCAAAGGAGGAACTTGAAGCGGCAATACTTGCAACAACATTCAGCACTCCCCGCTGTCCTGTATACCAGAATGTGGATGCCAAGCCCCACACCGACCCCGAAGAGATAAAGAGCAACCTGATAGCACAGCTCACCTCTCCCGTACTCTGGACAGCAAGCGTGCAGAATATGCTCGCCGACGGAGTAAGCGAATTTACAGAATGCGGTCCCGGCAACGTACTGCAAGGACTAATCAAAAAGATAAAAGCATAAACTTAAACAGGAATCAACCGATAATGTCAAAAGTAATAATATATCAACTGTTGCCCCGACTTTTCGGCAACTACACAGAGAACTGCATCCCCGCAGGAGACATCACCACAAACGGATGCGGCAAATTCAACAAAATAACAACAAAGGCACTCGGTGAGATAAAGAAGCTCGGAGTAACCCACGTATGGTACACCGGCATCATAGAGCATGCAACCTGCACCGACTACAGTGCATATGGCATCGCACCCGACCACCCCGCAGTAGTAAAAGGAAAGGCAGGCTCACCTTATGCCATTAAAGACTATTACGATGCCGACCCTGACCTTGCAGAGAACATCCCCGCCCGCCGCGAGGAATTCCGCGCCCTTGTAAATCGCACACACGATGCAGGCATGAAGGTGATAATGGACTTCATCCCCAACCATGTAGCCCGCCACTACGAGAGCGACAACCGTCCCAAAGGCACATACGACTTCGGCGCACACGATGAGAAGGATTGCTTCTTCAAAGGACACAACAACTTCTACTATTTGGGCAATCAGCCCTTCGGCGAAGATATTGACACAAAATGCGGCTGCGAAGAGGCCTACAGCGAAATCCCCATGCGTGCCACCGGCAACGACTGCTTCGGCATTCCCCACCGCAACGACTGGTACGAAACAGTAAAGCTCAACTACGGCGTCGACTACAGCACCGGACAGCAACAATTCACACCCATACCCGACACATGGGTAAAAATGGTAAAGATACTGCTCTACTGGGCAGGTCAGGGCATCGACGGATTCCGTTGCGACATGGTGGAACTCACTCCCGTAGCCTTCTGGCAATGGGCAGTCCCCCAAGTAAAGGAGCAATACCCCGACATCATCTTCATAGGTGAAGTCTACCAGCCACACCTCTACCGCAGCTACATATATCAGGGACACTTCGACTACCTCTACGACAAAGTGGGACTCTACGACACCCTGCGTGCAATATGCGAGAACAGAGGCAACGTATACGGCATCACCTCAACCCTGCAACAGACAGCCGACATCAGCAAGCACATGCTCACCTTCCTCGAAAACCACGACGAACAGCGCATAGCATCGGACTTCTTCGCAGGAGACGGTTTCAATGCCGTACCCGCCCTCATAGTATCGGCAACAGTAGGTGTGCAACCCTTCATGTTCTACGCGGGTCAGGAACTTGGCGAAAAAGGCATGGATGCCGAAGGCTTCAGCGGAACAGACGGCCGAACCACCATTTTCGACTATTGGAGCGTTGACACCCTGCGTCGCTGGAGCAACGGAGGCAAATACAATGATGCCCGCCTGACAGCAGACGAGAAGAGACTGCAAAAGATATACTCACAGATACTCAACCTCTGCAACAGCGAAGAGGCACTGAGCGACGGCACATTCTACGACCTGCAATACGCCAACCCCAATTCGGCACACTACGACGCCTTCAATGTATATTCATACATACGCGCAACCGAAAAGGAACTTCTGCTCATTGCCGTAAACTTCAGCAAAGAGACACGCATACAGGAGATAAGAATCCCCTCCGAGGCATTTACATACCACAACATAGAGCCACAGGAAAAGAGCATAAAAGCAACAGAACTGCTCAGCGGCAAAAGCATCAAATGCAAACTGCACCCCGATGCCACAATTCCTGTAACCATCCCCGCCCTCGGCGGAGTAATATTAAAACTCAAATTATCATGAAAAAAGCAATAATGACAGCGCTGCTTCTCTGTGTGGCATTCATCGCCCCCCAAGCACAGGAACAGTTCGACTACAAACTTGTGAAGGATATAATCGACAATGAGCGTACATACTACAACGACATCCTCAAGCTCTACCTTGCCGACGACCCTCTGTTGCGCACCGATGACGTAGCACTCATATACTACGGCCAGTCCTACCTGCCCACATACACAGGCGGCAACGATGCAAACGAGAAGGCCCTAAAATCCTTTGTAGCCACCGGCAATCAGGCAAAGATGTACGAGACAGCAAAGAAGATACTCGCCTACAACCCCGTAAGTCTCAATGCCCTCTTTTACGCATGGCTATCTTCGCAAAGTCTCGCCAAGCCCGCCGAAGAGACCGGCTCCTATGTGAAGAAATACCTGAGGATACTCGAAATGATAACCACAATGGGCGACGGCAAAAGCAGTAACACCCCCTTCCGTGTAATAGTACCCGATGATCAGGACCACGTAATGTACGGAATGCTGGACATAGAGAATGTAGTATCGCGCAACCTCGACACAAAGATACTGTGCAACATCATCGGTGTAACACCAAGCGCCAAGTTCAACTCACGCACAATGTATTTCGACATAAGCCGCTATCTCTCACACACAGCAAAGAAAAGATAATATATACACTACACAAATGATGGCTGCCGCTACCAACAGAGGCAGCCATCATCTGCTACCATACCTGCCATCACATCTGTTACTACAATACAAGAGATATGAAAAAAGTGAAGCGCATCATACTCATTGCTATCAGCCTTTTCTTCATCCTGAGCATAGGCACGGTAATACTCTACCGATTCATTCCCGTCCCGGTAACCCCGCTGATGCTTATACGCAAGATAGAAAGCGGGACACCCATAAACTACCAATGGCAACCGATAGAAAAAATCAATCCCAATCTGTCGCTTGCTGTGATAGCCTCCGAAGACAACCGCTTCATGCAGCACAACGGCTTCGACCTCAAAGAGATAAAGAAAGCACGTGAGGAGGCAAAAGCAGGCACGCGTTTCCGCGGCGCAAGCACCATAAGCCAACAGACAGCCAAGAACCTCTTCCTATGGCCCGACCGCACATGGTTACGCAAAGGGCTCGAAGCATACTTCACCGTACTTATAGAACTATTCTGGGACAAGGAACGCATAATGGAAGCCTACCTCAACTGCATAGAAATGGGCAAAGGCATATACGGTGCAGCTGCTGTGGCGGAAAAGCACTTCGGCACCACCCCCGACAAACTAACAGCCGACCAATGTGCACTGATAGCTGCCACACTCCCCAACCCACTGCGCTTCAACTCGGCTAAGCCGTCGAAATATGTACTGAAGCGAAAGAGTGATATTCTGAAGAACATGAAGAATCTGCCAAAGGAGCTGAAGTTGCAGTAGTTTCCAAGCGATTAAGAAACTGTTTAGGTTCGCATAACACAAACAATCTTGATGGACAAAAAATTGAAAAGGAGGAGAAAAAACTTCAATTACAAAAGACAAATACAATTATTTATCGTATTTTATCGTTTATAATCGATAAAATCACCATCTTTACAAGCGTTATCAATTACGAACGATATGGAAGTATTAGAAGCGGTTTGAATTTTATTTTAACAAGATAGGCGGCGCCTCGGAATAATATTCAGAAGCTGTTTGAATTTTCTTGAAAAATAATTCCGAAATAAAATTCAAACAACTTCTAAGAAGAGAATATTTTGCTTACTTTATCATAAATGATGAATATAGGATGCGACTCGGAAGAAAAAAATCAAGTAAACTTGGTTTTGTTTTTCACTCGCCTTTCACTATATTTGCAAACAAGTTTGCGATAATTGACTACACTCATTGCGTATGAACTGAATTATCGCAAAGTCCTGCGCCGATAGTTCTCTCTAATGGAGAAGAACGGGAGGGTGGGACAAGACATATGAAAAGGCGTTTACTACGCTTTGGTTTTGACGATTAGAAATCCTGAGAAAATTTCAAAAGTCCTGTCAAAAACAAAGCAACGTAGATGCCCCGTAGGTGTGTTATATACATACCTCAAATACTTGTATAGCCATTGGTGTATCCATACATCATTGGCAACTATTGGTATAGAGGTTTGTTATACATATCGGCGTGGGGCTTCAGCGTTGCTCGTTTCGACAGGATGGGCAATTCTCAGGAGCCTCTAATCGTGAAGCGAGCGACAGTGCAGGGCTTCACGCTTTTTTTATGTCTTGAAAAAAATATACAATAACATTATGGTTATCAGAAGCCCGATATCCAACCTACTTAATGTGGGAACGGTATGGAGCTGATAGATAATATTAACAAGACCTTAAAAGGTGATTTCGTTACGGAGTTACGCAGTGGCAGTAAAGTGGCTATTGCGGCTTCGTGCTTTTCAATTTACGCTTTTGAAGAGCTGAAAGCACAACTCAAGGATATTGATGAGCTGCGTTTCATTTTCACATCTCCCACATTCGTTACCGAAAAAGCCAACAAGCAAAAGCGAGAGTTCTATATACCTCGTCTGAATCGTGAACGCAATTTGTATGGCTCCGAGTTTGAAATCAAGCTCCGCAATGAGCTATCACAAAAGGCTATCGCCAAAGAGTGTGCTGAGTGGATACGTCAAAAGGCGTGCTTCAAAAGTAATCGCACAGGTGAGAATATGATGGGCTTTGCTACCATTGACGACAAAGCATATATGCCCATTACAGGGTTTACAACCGTAGAGTTGGGTTGTGAACGTGGCGACAATGCCTATACGATGATAAATAAGTTCTCGGCTCCGTTCTCTCAACAGTATCTATCGCTATTCGACCAAGTTTGGAATGATAATGCCAAGATGCAAGTGGTTACGGACAAGGTGCTAGATAACATTACAAATGCCTATAAGGAGAACGCTCCCGATTTTCTCTATTTTGTAACATTATACAATATCCTCCGTGAGTTCTTGGATGACCTCTCCGAAGATGATCTGCCCAATGAGGCAACTGGCTTCAAGGAGAGCCAGATATGGAACAAACTCTATAACTTCCAAAAGGATGCTTGCCTTGCCATCATCAATAAGTTGGAAAAATACAACGGTTGTATTCTTGCAGATAGCGTAGGTTTGGGTAAGACATTTACAGCCCTTTCGGTTATCAAGTATTACGAGAACCGCAATAAGTCTGTGTTGGTACTTTGTCCCAAGAAGCTCAATGACAACTGGATTACCTACAAAAGCAACTACCTGAATAACCCAATTGCCAAAGACCGCTTACGATACGATGTATTCTTCCATAGCGACCTCTCTCGCAAAGGAGGTAAGACAAACGGGCAAGACCTATCATACATAAATTGGGGCAACTACGATCTTGTAGTTATTGATGAGAGCCACAACTTTCGTAATGGCGGTAAGGTAACAACGGATGAAAACGATGATAATCCACGTGAGAACCGTTATCTGCAATTGATGAATCGTGTTATCCGTTCGGGAGTAAAGACCAAAGTGTTGATGCTTTCAGCAACTCCCGTCAATAACCGCTTCAATGACCTGAAGAATCAAATCCAACTTGCATACGAGGGAGAGAGTGAAAAGATATATGAACTACTCAATACCTCATCAAGCATTGACGACATTTTCCGTCAGGCACAGAAAGAGTATAACATCTGGGCTAAACTTCCGGCAGAGAAACGCACCACCAAAGAACTGTTAAACCGTCTTAGTTTCGATTTCTTTGAGGTATTGGATAGCGTAACCATTGCCCGAAGCCGTAAGCATATCGAGCAATATTACGACACAGCCGACATAGGCAAGTTCCCTACACGACTAACGCCTATTCCTCGCCGTCCGGACTTGACTGACCTTGATTCGGCTATCAATTATAACGAGATTTATGAGATTGTCAGCCGATTGAATTTGGCTATTTATACACCCTCGGACTTCATCTTGGCAAGCCGAGCAGAGAAATATATTGATACTGATAGTGGCTACTTTGCCGGTCGTGGTATGGCAGGACGTGAAAAAGGTATTCGCCGATTGATGAGTATTAACCTACTGAAGCGTCTGGAGAGTTCAGTAAACTCTTTCCGCTTGACCCTTGAACGCATCAAGAATCTCATATCATCTACCATTGATAAGCTAGCGACCATTGAGAAGGGCGAAAACTTTGAATTGGAGTTAGAAGACATATCGCAAAATCTTGACTACGACGATCGTGAAGCAGATATGTTCATCGGAGGCAAGAAGACAAGAATTGCCCTGCAAGACCTTGACCATATCGCTTGGCGTAAGTACTTGGAAGAGGATATTGAGAATCTCAATTTACTTTTGCTGATGTTGGCGGATATTACTCCCGAACACGATAGCAAGTTGCAACAGCTTGTAGCCGACCTTCGCCATAAATTTGCCAATCCTATCAATGAAGGCAACAAGAAGGTGATTATCTTCACTGCATTTAGTGATACAGCCGAATACCTT
>SUXT01000089.1 GCA_015060835.1 Bacteroidales bacterium | reverse complement strand
AAATATAAAAACTGAAAGATGTGTCCAAAGATTAGCTTAAAGTGGGACAACTTTTCAAGTTACTTATTTCCACCGACATTGCAATGCAACGTTGCATTTTAGGTAATATATTTGATAATCATTTTTCTCTTTTCTTTTTTGGGTGCGTAAAGGCTGTGCCCGCGGGCACAGCCTTTACGCTGTTTTATCTCTTCTTTGTCAGCAGGGCATCGATGTTGCGCTCTTTCAGCAGTTCCATCGCCTTCTTTACAATATCGTCATCCTGGTTGATTATCTGGAAATACTCGTTCATATCCCATAGGTCGCGTGCGAGCAGTGCCTTCATTTGCAGGCTTATCTGCGGGAGTGATTTTTCAAACTCCTCCTTGTCTTTGGGCTTTACACTGTCGCGCTCGGCATATTGGTGCAAACGTGCAAGCAGTTCGTCGTCGACCTTGAACTTCTTGTTGTACTCCTCGAATGTGGGGTACTTCTTTTTCATCTCTTCGCGCTTGTCGTCAAGGTAACGCAGGGTCGTCTGTATGATGGTGCCCTTACGCACAAGGTCGCGATGATATTTTGTAAATTTTGTTGTGTCGAGCGAAACGAAGTAGTCGGGCATTATACCTCCGCCGCCGTAGACGGGACGGTTGAGACGTTTGGTGAACACCTTGAGCGAGTCGGGGAAGTGTGTGCTGTCGGCACTTGTAAGTTCTCCGCGGTTGTATCGTTGCATAATGTCGTCCCTGTATCGTATCGAGTCGCCGTAGGGCTTCTGTATGTTGCGGCCGGACGGAGTGTAGTAACGTGCCACTGTGAGTCTTATCATTGAGCCGTCGGGCAAGTCGATGGGGCGTTGCACAAGGCCTTTTCCGAAGCTGCGGCGGCCTACGATGACTCCTCTGTCCCAATCCTGTATGGCGCCTGAGAGAATCTCTGCTGCCGATGCTGTATTCTGGTCGATGAGCACAGCCACGCGGCCTTTGTTGAAGCGGCCGCCACCTTTTGCAAGGTAGTCGTAACGGGGGAATACACGGCCCTGTGTGTAGACAATAAGTTCACTCTGATTGAGGAATTCGTTGGCTATGTCCACCGAGGCTTGCAACAATCCTCCGCCGTTGCTCTGCAGGTCGAGCACCATATCTTTCATACCCAGCTTTTGCAGTGAGTCGAGTTTTGCGAGGAACTCTTCGTGTGTCTTCTGCCCGAAGCTGGATATGCGTATGTAGCCGGTCTTCTTGTCGAGCATGTATGCAGCATCTATCGTGGTTGTGGATATTTTGTCGCGCACAATGTCGAATGGGATGAGCCTGTTGATGCCGCGTCGCATAATTTCGAGGTGTACCTTTGTGCCTTTCTTGCCACGCAGACGGCGCATGATGTTGTAGCGATCCATCTTCACTCCGGCTATGGTTGTGTCGTTGACTGTGATGATGCGGTCGCCGGCGAGTATGCCTGCCTTTTCCGAGGGGCCGTTGGTGGTGGGCTGTATCACTACAAGCGTGTCCTCTACCATATTGAACTGCACGCCTATTCCGTCGAAGTTGCCGCGCATGGACTCCATGAGACTTTTTACCTCTTTAGGTTCGGAGTAGGTTGAGTGGGGGTCGAGCTGTTTGAGCATGGCTTTTATGCCCTCTTCCACCATCTTCACTTCGTTGACGCTGTCTACATAGAAGCGGGTTATCATACTTTCGGTGAGCAGCAGTTTGTTGAGTTGTTCGGGGAGCAGCGAACTGCGTTTCTTGCTCTCTTGCGCCGTGAGTATGAACGGTGCAAGTATCATGAGGATTGCGAATATCGTCTTTTTCATAGTTTGTTTTTTGGTAAAAATTTGCTTACATCTTTTCCGTAGCCGATAAGTTCGCGCACTGCGCTGCTACTTATGGCCGAATATTGCGGTTCGCTTATGAGCAGGACTGTTTCTAAGCCGCTTATTTCGCGGTTGAGGTCGGCAAGATCGCGCTCATATTCAAAGTCCTTTACGCTGCGTATGCCGCGCAACAGACTCTGTGCACCGCAGGCCTTTGCGTGGTCGACGGTGAGTCCTTCGTAGGCGGTTACCTCTATGCGCGGTTCATCGCGATAGAGTTCTCTGATTGTTGCCATGCGCTCTTCGACTGTGGACATTGTCTGCTTGCCGGAGTTGCGCCCGATGGCTATTATCACCTTGTCGAACAGTTTGAGGGCACGCTCGGTTATCGAGTGATGGCCGAGTGTGTATGGGTCGAATGTGCCGGCGAAAAGTGTAATCTTTTCCATTCTTTTACTGATTTTCGGGTTACTCTTCGTTTGCCGTGTCTTCTTCGACAACAAGATTGTCGATGATGAAGTTCTGTCGCTCTATGGTGTTCTTGTCCATGTAGTAGCGGAGAAGTTCGTCTACTTTGTCATCCTTGTGCATTGTTACCTGTTCAAGGCGTATTTCGGGACCTATGAAACGGCGGAATTCATCGGGCGAGATTTCTCCGAGACCTTTGAATCGCGTAATTTCGGGGTTGGGAGAGAGTTTTTCGATGGCTTTTATGCGTTCCTCCTCGCTGTAGCAGTATATGGTCTCGAATTCGCCTTTCTGCTTTTCTCCACCTTCGCTCTTCTTGCCGCGTTGTGCCTTGCGCTTGTTCCTTACGCGGAAGAGGGGAGTCTGCAATATGTAGACATGCCCTTTCTTTATAAGCTCCGGGAAGAATTGCAGGAAGAAGGTTATCAGCAGCAGGCGTATGTGCATTCCGTCGACATCGGCATCGGTTGCTACGATTACCTTGTTGTAGCGCAAGCCTTCGAGTCCCTCCTCTATGTTGAGGGCTGCCTGCAACAGGTTGAACTCTTCATTCTGGTAGACGACGGCACGGCTCTTACCGTAGGTGTTGAGCGGCTTTCCGCGCAGACTGAAGACAGCCTGTGTGTTTGTGTCGCGGCTTTTGGTGATTGATCCGCTTGCCGAGTCACCCTCGGTGATGAAGATACAACTCTCCTCCTGACGGTCGCCTTTGGGGTCGTTGAGGTGTATGCGGCAGTCGCGCAGTTTGCGGTTGTGCAGATTTACCTTCTTGGCCTTCTGCTTGGCCTGCTTTGCGAGTCCCGACAGCTCTTTGCGCTCTTTTTCAGATGCTGTTATCTTGCGCAGCATCTCTTCGCTGATGTCGGGGTTCCTATGCAGGAAGTTGTCGAGTTCCACTTTTATAAAGTCGCCTATGAACTTCTTTACGCTGACACCTCCGGGAGACATATATAGCGAACCGAGCTTGATTTTTGTCTGGCTCTCGAACATGGGCTCTTCCACGTTGACGGCGATGGCTGCTACCATTCCGTTGCGTATATCGCTGTATTCGAAGTTCTTGGCTGTGAAGAAGTCGTGGATGGTGGATGCTACAAGCTCCTTGAAGGCACTCTGGTGGGTACCGCCCTGTGTGGTGTGCTGTCCGTTGACGAACGAGTAGTACTCTTCGCCATACTGCTCGGCGTGTGTGATTGCAATCTCAATATCCTCTCCTTTCAGGTGGATGATGGGGTAGAGCCCGTCGCTGGTCATGTTGTCGGTAAGAAGGTCGGCAAGACCGTTGCGCGAGAGGATGCGTTTGCCGTTGTGCAGTATTGTGAGACCTGTGTTCAGGTAGGTGTAGTTGCGGAGCATCGTCTCTATGATGGCATCGCGGAATTCGTAGCCCGAGAAGAGTGCTTCGTCGGGGGTGAAGGAGATGTAGGTTCCATTCTCGTCGTTTGTCTTTTCTGTGCGGTCGTCGACAAGGATACCCTTCTCGAATGTTGCTATACGCACTGTACCTTCGCGATAACTGCGTGCTTCGAACCTGCTGCTGGTAGCGTTTACGGCTTTAAGGCCGACACCGTTCAAGCCTACCGACTTCTTGAATGCCTTGCTGTCGTACTTTCCTCCGGTGTTGAGCATGCTCACTGCTTCGATGAGCTTGCCCTGCGGGATACCGCGGCCGTAGTCGCGCACGGTTACACTTTTGTTGTCGACAATGTCTATCTCTATGCGCTTGCCGGCATTCATCTTGAATTCGTCGATACTGTTGTCGAGTACCTCCTTGAGCAGCACGTAGATACCGTCTTCGCTCTGCGAACCGTCGCCCAACTTGCCTATATACATACCCGGTCGGGTGCGTATATGCTCCATGTCGCTAAGGTGGCGTATGTTGTCTTCGTTGTACTCTACCGGCTCTTGTTGCGGGGTGTCGAGAAAGATATTTTCGTCCATGAGGTAGGTTGTATGATGTTTCTATAATTCTTTTTTATATGCGCGACGGCGTTTGTGCTGCTCCTTGTCGAACAGTTCCCACTGCGATTGCACTTTGTTGTTGCTTTCGAGTTCGGGATTGGTCTCTACATCCTTGAAGCCCATCTTTACATAGTTGGGCAAAATATCGCTTATTATCATGGCATTGATGCCTTTGCCTTGATACTCGGGGTCTATTGCTACGATAAGAAAGTCGAGGCGTGTGGGGCGTTTGATGAAGAGAGCCTTAAGTATGTGGAACCAACCGAAGGGGAACAGTTTGCCTTTTGCTTTTTGCAGCGCTTCGGCGAGTGATGTTATTGTTATTCCCACTCCTACAAGTTTGTCTTCCTTGTTGGTTATGAGGGTTATCATGCGTCTGTCCACAAGCGGCAGATACATTTTTATGTATTGCTCTATCTGGCGGTCGCTCAATGCCGAAAATCCGTAAAGAGGCGCGTAGCTGCGGTTTATAAGGTCAAATATCTCTCTGCCGTAGCGACGCTCAAGCTCGCGGTTCGACTTGAATCTCATATGTTTGAGTTCGAATCTCTTGGCAACCATCGTGGCGATGCGCTCTATCTTTTCGGGTGTCTTTTCGGGCACCTTTATCAGCAATTCTATCCAGTCGGTGTCTTTTGTGTAGCCCAACTGTTCCATGTGACGGGGATAATAGGGGTAGTTGTATATTGTCGCCATGGTACTCAGACGGTCGAAACCATCTATCAACATTCCCTCGGCATCGAGGTCGGTGAATCCCAACGGGCCTTGTATCTCTGTCATCCCTCTTTCGCGTCCCCACTGCTCCACAGTTTCGAGCAGCGCCTTAGATACTTCTGCATCGTCTACGAAGTCTATCCATCCGAAGCGTACTGCCTTTATGTCCCACTTTTCGTTGGCGCGTCTGTTGATGATGGCCGCCACGCGACCGACAATCTCCCCGTTGCGCATGGCGAGAAAATACTCAGCCTCACAGAAGTCGAATGCCGCATTACGCTCCTTGTCGAGTGTGCCGAGCATATCTTCGTAGAGGTCGGGTACGGAGTAGGGGTTGCCTTTGTATAGTTCGTAGTTGAAGCGTATGAAGCTCTTCAACTGTTTGCGTGTGGTTACGGGAACGATGGTTATTGCCATTGTCGGTGTTGGATTATTGGTTCATTATCAGGTAGACGGTGTATGCAATGTAGCAGCATACAAGCAGTACGCCCTCGGCACGTGTGATGGTGGCTTTGCCGCCGAATTTGCCTACTATGTATATTAGTATCGCCGAGCCTATAAGGGTGTAGAAGTCCACAAAGTTGAACTGCGACAGCTCTATCGGGCATATTGTGGCTGTGCATCCGAGGATGAGGAATATGTTCAGTATGTTGCTGCCCAGCACATTGCCGAGCGCAATGCCTACATTCTTCTTGCGTGCGGCGCTCACCGACACCGCAAGTTCGGGCAGCGAACTTCCCGCCGATACTATGGTGATGCCAATGATTGCTTCGGAGAGGCCTGCGGCTGTTGCAATCTCTGTGGCGCAGTTTACAAAGAGTTTTCCGCCGAGGATCAGTCCTGCGAGTCCTCCTATTATGCTTAGTGCTATTCTTGTTGTGCTCATTTGTGGCCCATCCTCTTCGTCGGTGCTGTCGTCTTTGGCTATGGAGAATGTGTAGCGTATGAATATGGCGAGGAAGCAGAGCAGTATCATGCCGCCGTTGCGGGTGATATATTCTCCTTCGCCACTGCCTGCGTATATCATGCTGCCGGCAAGCAGTGTGAGCACTATCGCAGCCAAAAGATTGAAAGGTATTTCGCGGGTAAGCATCTTGTTGTTGAATGTTACGGGGAAAATAAGAGCTGTTACTCCAAGAATGAGCATCCCGTTGAAAAGATTGCTTCCTATGACATTGCCGAGTGAGATTCCGGGGCTTCCTTGAAGCGCTGCACCGAGACTTATGACAAGTTCGGGAAGCGATGTTCCGAGTGCAACTATTGTCAGTCCTATGACAAGTTCGCTTATATTGAAGCGGCGTGCGAGCGCCGAGGCTCCGTCGGTGAGCAGGTTGGCGCCATAGAGTATAACGGCCAGCCCGGCAACGAAAAGCAAAATAGTGAGTATCATCTGTAAGTATGATTTCTAAGTATGGTTGTGAGTATGATTTCTAAAAGAGCAAAGATATAAAATCCGCTCGGACGAACAAAGCATTTATCGCTTTTTGTTCCTGCCGAGCGGATTTTATATCTCTCTTAGAAGCTGCTTAGATTTTATTTCGGAATTATTTGAGAACTGTTTTTGAGTAGATTTTCTTTGTTGTTTTGCAGGGAATAGCGGGCTATTTCCAAAAGACAACAAAGAAAAGATGCCAAAAACAGACTCAATCGACGACAAACCGAGCGCTATTCAAGCTCGCTTGAAAATAGCCGAGGTGCGAAGGAGATAAACTCCGTTAAAGAAACCGAAAGAGACGCGCTAATATAGAAATATTTTCTAATAAAATTTAAACAGCTTCTTATAATGCTATTCAATAACCTCTTTTCCACTGAATGTAAAGAGGCCTCTTGTGCATACAGCCGAGAATTTCAGTTCGCCGTCTTTGATTTCTCCGTCGATGTTGTAGAATGTGAATGCAGGCGAGGGTACTACGCCTACAAGAGGAACGATTGTGTCGCCCGAAAATGTAACATCGTTGCCATTTGCAGTTGCGGGGATTCCGGGAATTGCAATATCTATGCTGACAGGCATAGCCTCTGCAAATTTCACTTTGTATATATCGAGTGTGAAGGATTGTTTGTCCTCGGCAAACTCCACTTTGCAATCTACGCTATCTTTAGCATATGAGCCGTTTACGATAAGCTTGCCATTGTATGTGGTGGTTGTTTCAATTGTTTCGCCGCCACCGCCGGGGTTGTTGTCGTCGTCCGAGCATGAGGGGAGGATTAACGCCATAAGGGCGAAAAGGGGTAAAAATAGAAGTTTTTTCATTGTGTGTGATTTTTATTGTTTTATTATAGATTGTAGTGCAAAGATATACCTATTTGTCTTGATTTTCCAAGAGAAAAGAAAGGATGTTGCATTGATACGAAGTAGAATGCTTTATATTCCTCGTCGAGTATATTCTTTCCCCACAGCGATGCGCCGCAGTGCCCCTTTTCCCAACTTATTGATGCGGATAGCAGACTGTAGAAGGGTTGCGAGAGAGTGTTCCCCTCGTCCCAATAGATGCGTCCGGTGCCGCTCCAGCCTATATTGAGCAAAAGGTGCTTGGCAAACTGTTCGTTGGTGGGGATGCGGTAACTGATGTTTGCCGATGCTGTTTCGCGTGGTGCAAGGGGGAGATATTTCCCCGAATAGTCGTTGAGACCACTGCGGTAGGTGCGGAATTCGGCGTGGGTGTATCCGTAACTGCCGTCGATGCGCAAGCGTCCGTAAGTGTAGTCCATGCTTATTTCTGCACCATAGCTGCGCGATTCTCCGGCATTGGACATCATGCGCCCTGTGGTCATACCTTCGGGGAAGACGGTCAGTTGCTGGTTCTTGCAGTCGATAAGGAAAAGTGTTGCCGATATATTCAGCGAACCATCGTTCAGGGGGCTGAGATGTGTGCCCGCTTCGTAGTTCCAGCTCTCCTCGGGGCGATAGGTGGTTGCCGTGGCATCGTCGTAGACAGGTGCATCGTCGAGGTGTACGCCGAATTTGCCCATAAGGTCGCTTCTCATGCGGCTTTGCAATATATCAGAAAATAGCTGGGTGTTGAAGCCTCCCGCCTTGTAGCCTTTGGCTACTGATGTGTATATGCTGCCTTTGCTGTGTTTGTAAGTAAGTGATACCTTAGGCATTATTTCGGTTGCATCTATCGAATTTTCGCCTTTGAATACAGTGTTCAGTGGCAGATAACCCTCCATCATCGGGTGGATTCTGAAGTTTATCAGCGAATAGCTGTTGTAATCCATCGTCGACTTTTCGTGGTCTATTCTTACTCCGGCGGTTACGTTCCAATGGTCTGAGTCGTAGCTTGCCTGCCCGTAGAGTGATGCTCCGTATGTGGGTGTCTTGAATTTGTCGTTGATAAGGAATCGGTCGCTGTCAAATTGCAGTTCGTTACCGGGAAAGGCTGTTTGTAACCCTTTGTTGGCATTGTCGAGTATCAGGCTCTTTATTCCCTCTTCCTTGAAGAGTACAGGGGCGCTGAGATTCTGGTGCTTGTAGAATGCAAAGAGACCTGCGAGCCAGTTTATCTTGCCGCTGTTCTTCGATTTTGCCATAAATTCCTGTGTCAGTGAGTGCTCGCGCTGATATTGTCCGAGCGTGAAGTAGGATTGTGGCAGAAAATCATTGTCGATGCGCATACGGTCGTCCGTATAGCTGTATCCGGTGGTGGACGAGAGTGTCAGGCGGGGGAGGCTGTATTTTATGGTAAATCCGTCGCTGATGCCGAGACGGCGGTAGCTGCAATCGTCGTTATAGTTGACGGGCATCAGCCGTCCGGTCGCCTTGTCATAGAAGCGGTAGGCGTATCCTCCTTCGTCGGTGTATCCTATACTGAAACTGTTGTCCATGCTCCAATTGTCGCCCCACAGATGCTGTGTGCGCAGGCGTGTGGCGAAGTTGTCGCCGCCATCGCATTTGCGGCCGTTGTAGCTATTGGTGAAGAATCCGTCCGAGTGGTTGTAGTGTATGCTTGCCGACCAGCCGAACTTGTCGGTGGGGGCTGCATAGTGCGACGCTTTTACTCTTATGGTGTTTGCGGTGCCATATTCGAGTGTGAATCTTTTTCCCTGAAAATTGAGGGGTGAGAGGGTTCTTATGTTTATGGTGCCGGCGGCGGTATTGCGGCCATAGAGGGTACTTTGCGCTCCGCGTATTATCTCTATGTCGGAAATGTCGAAGAGTTCAAAGTCGTAGTTGTTCTTATTCATCACCGGTGCCTCGTCTATGTTCATGCCAATGACCGGATTGTCGATGCGCGAACCGAATCCTCTCACGTAGATTGACGAGGTCATGCGCGAACCGTAGTCGGGCTGATAGAAGTTTGGGGCGATGGAGGAGAGCTCTTTCAGCGAGGTTATGTGCCGTTCCTCTATCTGCTTTCGGCTTATGATGGTCGATGAGTATGGCTTTTCTTTGTCGGCTGTGCTTTCCTTGAGCGACGATACTATGTCTATGCTTTGCAGGGTGATGCTGTCGTTGTATATATTTTCGTCGGGAACAAGGAATGCCAACAATGCTATGAACAGGTATTGCATTTTGTATTTTTCGTGTAGTTTTAAGGTGCGAAGATAGCTATTTTCGTACTTTTTTCTGCTGTTGTTTTTCGTTTTTTAAACAATGCCACAATATTTTAAAACATTTTGTGATTATTTACGAAATAGCTCCCCAGTGACGATTGTTGCGCTTTTTGATTTCGGCAAGGGGCGCCACAGCACACGATTGTGCTCTTTGTTGCAGTCGGGGTCGTCGTCGACAATGGCGCGGGCAATGTCGCGCACATACTGCAACAGCTGTTCGTCGCGCGAGAGGCTGGCAATCTTCAGGTCGAAGGCAATGCCGCTCTGCTGTGTACCCTCAATGTCGCCGGGGCCGCCGCAGGCGAAGCACTCGACTGGGTGTTAGTGATAGATGATGCAGGAAAAGGATACACGAAGCCGGGGAAACTTTTGAATCCTAACCATATAATAAAAAACAGAGACCTGTAAAAAAAGTTGCATTAAAACGGATATGTTTTAATGCAACTTTTTTTTATTGGTGTCCGGTTAATTTCTGACATTTATAGGCAGTTCTTTATATTTGGATTTACGAAAACATTCCGTTCTTTCTGTGCCGACAGAAAAGCACGATTAAGTGAGCGCAATGCAAGCTTGCTTGCTAATTGCCGAGCGTGAGTGCTTTATCCAAAGAACCAAAGAGCTCTGCGCATGGGCGCTTTTTTA
>SUXT01000088.1 GCA_015060835.1 Bacteroidales bacterium | reverse complement strand
GAGGTAGAGAAATCTAATCAATGTATAACAATAAAACCATTTGAACTATGTATCAAGAGATGAGAACCAAAGATGATGCGTGGATGCAGTCCATTCACGAGAGTATCGACCAGCTATCGGAGATTATTGATAGTATGCCCAAAGATGGGACAGCCTTACAAAACGATGATGAGTATCTATGCGACAAAGAGGTGGCTTATATGCTTAAAGTCAGCCGAAGGACATTGAGCGAATACCGAAGCAATGGCACATTGCCTTACTATGTCCTCGGTGGCAAAGTTCTGTACAAGCGAAGTGAGATTGAGCACGCATTAAAACGAGAGTATAACGGCAAGCACCTGATGAGTAGCAGCGGATAAACCTCGCTATATTTTTGGAGGGAGTGAAATTTACCGCTTGCCCTATATTCATCTGTGCAAAATAATAGTGCCCCTATGGATAGAAACGAGAACAGCATACAAAAGGGTTATCAATGTAAGAACCCGTTTGTATGCTGTCTGTGTTTATCTTCTACATTTTCGTCAGTCGCTTATTTCCGTTGCCGTCTGCATTTCTGAGTACAGACATCGAAAGGAGAAAGGTTTTCGGGCTGAATACTCTCCGTAGGAGGAAGATTCAGTCCGAAACGGCTTGCCGCCTGACCTTTCAACTTTCAAGGGCTGATGTACTACCTTCGCAGACGAGCAAAGGAGAGGAGCGAATGACGGAATCGGGAAACTCATAATATCGCAGATTGATGATAGACCAAATTCAAATATTACCCTGCAATGATGAAAAATGCACCGTCCTTTTGCTCGTTCATAAAAAAGTTGTACCTTTGTGTATCAGGAGTTATCTCATTGGTGCAAAACAATAAAGAACTCTGAAATAAGAACGGTTGCCATCTCGTTACCCAATTTCCATGCAACCCGAATAACCGTTTAATTCTAAGATAATTGCAAATTCTGCACTTTTTTCCGAAAAAAAGTTCTCATCCCTCTTCAAGAGGGACAGTGTTTTTATGTTTCTTATTTTAAAGAGATTAGCGAAAGATATAAAAGCTAAAGAAGTGCCTTGTCCATCCGCATTTGTAATGCGGATGTTATGAGTATTAGCATTTAAAATGCGCTTAAATTTAGAATTTCTATTGAACTTGCATAAGCAAAGGAAAAAGCTGGAAAAAACTCATATTCAATTCATAATAAGTGTTATTTTGAGCGCATCGAAGATGCTTATACTCAATCCTTCGCGTTACAAACGCGAAGGGACAGAAGCAAAAAAGGTGAATTTCTGCATTTTGAACTGAGCCATAACGCTTGTCCATCCGCATTTGTAATGCGGATGTTATGAGTATTAGCATTTAAAATGCGCTTAAATTTAGAATTTCTATTGAACTTGCATAAGCAAAGGAAAAAGCTGAAAAAAAACTCATATTCAATTCATAATAAGTTCTATTTTGAGCGCATCGCAGATGCTTATACTCAATCCTTCGCGTTACAAATGCGAAGTGACAGAAGGAGTTTGAAACTTTTGCTTGTGTTTTTATTCAAACTCCCTCCCCCTTTGGGTACTCCCTCTTATCCAAGAGGGAGAGTTGTTTACCTTGTTTTTGAAGACGGAGAAGTCCAAAACATAAGCAAAATAAAATTTTACCGGACACTAATAATTTCACTTATAACGGACTACATTAAAAACAAATAATGGCTGCATCGTTGAAACACAGCCATTATTCAAAATATATTTGTGTGAATTACTCAGCACGCAATGTGAAGCGCTGGAAACCGGTTGCTGTAAGTTCCTTGTCGAAACCTTTCAAGTAATCGGTAACAGAAATCTTCTCATTCTGGATGTAACCCTGCTGAAGCAAGCAAACCTCCTTGTAGAACTTCTGGATACGACCGTCAGCGATGCGGGCGATCATATTTTCGGGTTTACCCTCCTCGCGAGCCTTGTCCTCAGCAACAGCACGCTCCTTATCTACAACAGCGGGATCGAGATCCTCGCTTGAGAGTGCAAGAGGTGCAGAAGCAGCAATCTGCATTGCCATCTCGTGACCTGCCTCCTCGTTAGCCTTGCTGAGAGCTACCATTGTACAGAGCTGGCTCTTCTTCTGGTGGTTGTAAACGTAGATGTTCTCACCCTCCAAAGTCTTGTAACCATCGAGCTCCATCTTCTCACCTGTGATACCGATGCGTGCAACGATTGCATCCTGCACAGTACCGTCACCGAGAGGAAGTGCCTGTATCTCTTCGATAGTCTTGCAACGTGCAGCAATAGCAGCGTCAAGAATATCGTTTGTAAGTTTTACGAACTCCTCGTTCTTAGCAACGAAGTCTGTCTCGCACTTCAAAGCGATGATAGCACCGAAGCCATCAACAGCCTTAACGAGCACACATCCCTCTGAAGTCTCACGATCGCTACGCTTTGCAGCAACCAACTGACCCTTCTTGCGGATAATCTCCATTGCCTTGTCGAAGTCGCCATCAGCCTCAGCCAACGCCTTCTTGCAATCCATCATACCAGCTCCTGTCAACTTGCGGAGCTTGGCAATATCATTCATTGTAACAGCCATTGTGTTTCTGTTTTTTAATAGTTAATAATTATTCCTCGCCTGAAGCCTCAGCAGCCTCCTCAGCTTTGGGAGCATCACCCTTGTTGATACGTGCTCTTGAGCGACGACGTGAAACCTTTCTTGCCTCCTCATCACCCTGAGCCTCAGCAGCCTCTGTGTCAACCTTCTCAACCTTACGCTCTTCGAGACCCTCAGCGATAGCTGCGCAGCAAGCGTCGAGAATCAAATCTACTGACTTTGTTGCATCGTCGTTTGCGGGGATTACGAAGTCGATGTCGTTGGGGTTAGAGTTTGTATCAACGATACCGAATACGGGGATACCGAGACGGTTAGCCTCGTGTACGGCGATATTCTCTTTCAATACGTCGATTACGAAGATTGCAGCGGGAAGACGTGTCAAGTCAGCGATAGAACCGAGGTTCTTGTCCAACTTAGCACGCTGACGTGTAATCTGAAGTACCTCTCTCTTAGAAAGGTTTGAGTATGTACCATCAGCGATAAGTCTGTCGATTGTAGCCATCTTCTTCACAGCCTTACGGATTGTGGGGAAGTTTGTGAGCATACCGCCGGGCCAACGCTCAATTACGTAGGGCATACCTACTGACTGTGCCTTTGCAGCAACAATGTCCTTAAGCTGTTTCTTTGTAGCAACGAACAGGATTTTCTTTCCGCTCTTTGCCATCTGCTTCAAAGCCTCAGCAGCTGTGTCAACCATAGCTGCTGTCTTGTGAAGGTCTATGATGTGGATACCGTTACGCTCCATGAAGATGTAGGGAGCCATAGCGGGATTCCATTTACGTTTCAAGTGACCGAAATGTGCGCCGGCCTCCAAAAGTGATTCAAAAGATACTCTTGACATTTTGTTTAATTTTTAATCGTTTACTTTCTTTTTAATTAAATTTAATCAACCTCTTGGGTAGTCCCATTATATAAGATAAGAGAGTCCCAAGTGGTTTAGATACTAAACGTATATCTTCGGGCCGAATATTAACGTTTACTGAACTGGAATCTGCGACGTGCCTTGGGACGTCCGGGCTTCTTACGCTCAACCTCACGAGCGTCACGGGTAAGGAATCCCTCTGAACGCAAAGCCTTTTTGTCCTCGGGGTTGATCTTAACCAATGCACGGGCAATTGCAAGACGCAAAGCCTGAGACTGACCGGTAAAACCACCACCGTCCAAATTTACTTTGATGTCATACTTCTCTACAGCGTCCACCTTAGCCAAAGGCTGTTTAACGATGAACTGAAGAATGCTTGAAGGGAAATATACCTGCAGATCCTTTTTGTTAATAGTAATTTTACCTGTACCCTCTTTAACGAAAATACGGGCAACTGCGCTCTTGCGTCTGCCTAATGCGTTTACCATTTCCATCTGCTAATTATTTATAAGAATTAATATCAATTGTTTTGGGCTGCTGTGCCTCGTGTTTGTGCTCAGGGCCTTCGTATACATAAAGGTTGTTGAGGATGTGTACACCAAGACGAGACTTGGGAAGCATACCCTTTACTACGTGCTTGAAAAGACGCTCGTAACCTTTGTAACCTTTTACAACATCACCGGGTGTGAAAGATTTCTGACCACCGGGATAACCTGAGAATGAAAGATACTCACGGTCAGCCCATTTCTTACCTGTAAGGATTGCCTTGTCAGCGTTGATGATAATAACGTTATCGCCGCAATCTACATTGGGTGTGAAATTGGGTTTGTACTTACCTCTCAAAATTTTGGCAACTTTTGCGCCAAGACGACCAATTACCTGGTCTGTAGCATCAACAACAACCCACTCTTTTTTTACGGTTGCTTTGTTTGCAGAAACAGTTTTGTAGCTTAAAGTATCCACTTTAAAAATGTTTTTATTTAGTTAATATTCTATCTTTAAGTTAACTCTCCCCCGAAATATTCGTAACGGAAATTGAACGTTCCGGGAACCCTCCTCGCGTGATTTTCAAGCGATTGGCTAAGTCGCATGAGATAACCACTCGGAGACCTGAAGTGTTAATTTTGACCCGAATTTTTATCAGGTCGATAATAATCGGCCTGCAAAAGTACTTCTTTTCAACGACATAGGCAAGAGTTTAAAAACTTTTTTCAAAAAAAGCTCGAAATATTTTGCGGTTACAAAAAAAAGCTATACCTTTGCATCGCATTTGAGAAAACAAATGCCCAGATGGCGGAATCGGTAGACGCGCTGGTCTCAAACACCAGTGGGGCAACCCATCCCGGTTCGATCCCGGGTCTGGGTACTGAGTCGGAGAAAGTTGAAAAACTTTCTCCGATTTCTTTTTTTATCTCCATATAACTATATGGAATTCTAGAAAGTGCCGAAGGGTTCATAGTCTAATATTGTTAGCAATTATTTTTTTCGGTTAGGGGTGATTATTTTTCTACTCTTGTTTGTTTATTTATTCCTTTTTTTAACTTTGTGAAGTTAAAATTATTTGTTATGATGGTTTCTGCTATAATTACGACGATTATTTTGTTGCCCATGCTCCTTTTGATTGTTGTAGGAAAAGGTGATGCTCTTATTGCCGGATATAATACGGCAAGTGCAGAGGAACGTGCGAGTTACAATATGAAACGCTTAAGGGGGCTTGTTGCGGCTCTTTTGCTTGTTGTTGTGCTTGCTTTTTGGTTGCCGCTTATTGTTGGTGCAACCGGAAATGGAGTTTTTCTTATTACATTGCCTGTGACGCTTGTTGCTGCATTTGTTACCATTATCCTGGCAAACACTTGGGCTAAGAAAAATTGATACCTTATATATAATATAATAATGAGGGTGTATCGTTTGTTTCGATACTTTTAAAAAAACATATGCAAATCTTTGAATGCTCTGCCCCTTCGCGTTTGCAACGCGAAGGATTGAGTATAAGCATCTGCGATGCACTAAAAATAAAACCTATCATGAATTAAATCTGAGTTTTTCCAGCTTTTCCTTTGCTTATAGTTCAATAGAAATTCCAAATTTAAGCGCATTTTAAATGCTTATACTCATAAGAGGCTGACCCAAAAGTATTTTTTACTTTGCGAGAATTGAATATTTGAAAACTATCTCCGATAGGTATCCGAATAAATCAACCTCAATTTTGTAAATTTTCGACTTTTGGGTCAGCCTCGACAAGTTCTTAACCTAACGCATTGCAATAAACCGTACTACGCGAGAAAAACCCCTCCGTCTTCAAAAACTATCATTTTTGAATCCACCTCCCCTTTAAGGGCAGGAACTTTTTTAGTAAGCTATTTTATTGATATTTAGAAATACAGCGGGATTACATCTACAGACCAACCCAAGCAACCCCCATCTCCACAAAGCACCCGCCGAGCCCGACTGAAATAAGACCAAAGACTAAGCATCACACAGCCGCGACCATACGCGTGCGGAACGATTCGCGAGCCTTACGGATATAGAGTTTCACAACATCATCGGGCAAATTTGAGGAGCGTACAAAAACCCTTGTTTCATCAGGAAATTTAGCCAAAGCCGTCGCCAGCAGCCACGCGACACCCATTCGCACATAGTATGGTTCAGCACCCTGAACAGCACCCTGCTGCGCCATTTTCGGTTTTCCTTTGACCGTCTTATACTTTGATTTTATGCGGCTGAAATCAACATTATCGACACGCCGAAAAACCACATCGAGCCACTCCTCATCAAGAAAATAGCACATAGCTACAACCACAGCAAAACGCACCTCAAATTCGTGCTCCGAATCGAACCAACGCTCAAGAAACTTCCACAAAAGCCCCTTGTCGGCACGCGCCATCCATTTAGCATGAGCGCAGTAAGAGTCGCACACTGCCCAATTGTCCATCACCGGCACATAACGGGCGAGCATCGCCAGCCGCTCATCGAGCGGACATTTTTCGAGATTGATGAGATAACCCCAAACGACAGTCTCCTCGTAACACAACATCCCGCCCGGCGTCGACTCAAAAGCACGAATCACCTCCGCACCATTAACACATTGCCGATGTACTCCATCTGACATAAAAACCTCGCCACCTTCAGAAAAAAGCAGCTTTGCTACCTGCTTGATTTCGGGCGAATGGAGCCCCAATACACGTCTTTCGGGCAGTGCATTCACCACCCGCAAATGCCCCTCACGATAGCGCGCATCAGTTTTGAAACGCTCGCCAACCAATGGATATAAAATGTGTTCTATCATCTATTTCTCGGTTTTAGTGTTTTCGGGTAGATTAAAGATTGCGACCCTGACAATCTTTGCCAAACAACTTCTATCACCTACATCAGCTCTCCGCCATCCGGCGACCGGCATCGTACGCCATTTGCAAATCCTCCTCCCAATGGGCATCGCGCCATGCATGCTTCGCCTCCTCAGAGAACCCGTCGTCGCAGATATACGACATACCCGTCAAACACAAAAAAGAGATTTGACTTCTCAAACCTCTTAAATTTTGAGCGGAAGACGGGACTCGGACCCGCGACCCTAACCTTGGCAAGGTTATGCTCTACCAACTGAGCTACTTCCGCAACATCTATTATTTTTACTTAGTGAAGGAGATGAGACTCGAACTCACACGACATAATTGTCACTACCCCCTCAAAGTAGCGCGTCTACCAATTCCGCCACTCCTCCATTAAGTCTTTTTATATTTAGCGCAGTGCCGGTGCCCAGAACAGGACTCGAACCTGCACGTTATTGCTAACACTAGTACCTGAAACTAGCGCGTCTACCATTCCGCCACCTGGGCTTCTTGTCAGATCACACCGACTCATGCAACTATCGTATTTGGTAACTTTGAGCGGAAGACGGGACTCGGACCCGCGACCCTAACCTTGGCAAGGTTATGCTCTACCAACTGAGCTACTTCCGCGTTGTTCTCAAATGCGATGCAAAGGTACGCTGTTTATTTCAATCCACCAAATTTTAGAACGACTTTTTTCGATTTTTATTAAACTTTTTTTCGCACATCACACGGCAAAAATCAGAACTCATTGTTTTTCAGTGCATTTCACCAAAAGCAAATTCACCGCTAAAATCCACAAAAATCCGTAGCTTGCCATCTATATGCAAAAGTGCAATATTCGAATGACTATTTCCGCCGAGGAGATTTACGCTTAAAGCCGCAATATATCATCCTATTATTTTATATCGCGCAAATTTCAACAGCAGCTGCTTGGTACCGACATTGCGGAACTTTATCGTAGCTTTGGCATTATCGCCGCTACCCTCGACATTCACAACCTCGCCTACTCCGAAGCGATCATGTTCTATAAGTACGCCCACGCGTAAGGGATTGCCTGCCGACGACGCCGGAGACGCAGGAGCAGACGGTGCAATGCGCTGCAAACGCTGCGGTGGGACTATACGACGTTGTTCCGTCGGGGCAGTAGGTACTATCCTTGCTCTGTTGGTAAGCGCAAAAGTGGGAGCCCCCGAAGAGGTTTGTGTGCCGAGGCCTACCGAACCGCCTGCCATACGTATATAGGCGCGATCTATATCCCCAACGAAAGGACTAATCTTCCGTTTCATTTGTTCTGGGCCAGAACTAGTATACACTCGCCTTTCTGTAGAATATGTAATTATACAATATTCCATCGCACGAGTAATAGCCACATAAAAAAGCCGCCGTTCTTCCTCTAGTTCACGCCCCCCAGAAAAGAATGAACACTTTGGTAAAAGCCCATCCTCAGCGCCTACAACAAAAACCACCTTAAACTCAAGGCCTTTGGCTGAATGAATGGTCATAAGCGATACTTTTTCAGGACCCTGCTCTTCCTCATCCTCCACATTTGAAACCAAAGACACCTCGGCTAAAAAATCCGACAATTTCCTTTCACTATTACTTTCTTCATCGCGGCGCTTAACAAATGCATCTATAGCACTACACAATTCATTTATATTTTCCTTTTGACTTAACGCCTCAACTGTATGATCATTCTCCAACTCCGAATATATACCAGAACGCCTCACGACCATATCGGCTGTTTCATAAGCATCTTTACACTGTGCTACATTTATAAGCTCTTTCATCATACCTGTAAATGTAGCCAATTTTAGAATCCCACCCTTGTTTAAATTCAATCCATATTTATCAGGTGCTTCCAAAACCGTCCATATGCTAACACCTACAGAATGAGCTGTATCACACAATTTTCTCACTGTCGTTTCACCTATACCTCGCGCCGGATAATTGATTATACGTTTAAGAGCCTCCTCATCATGCGGATTACATATTACACGAAAATACGCTATTACATCCTTTATCTCTTTACGCTGATAAAACGACAACCCTCCATATATGCGATAGGGGATTGAGTACTTACGGAGCGTCTCCTCAAAAACACGCGACTGAGCATTAGTACGATAAAGCACAGCAAAATCACCATACCGCAACGACCCATTGCGATGCATACGAACAATATCATTTACCACTATTTCACTTTCGCGAATTTCTGAATATGCCTGCTTCAACATCAAAGGTTCGCCCACGCTAAGTTCGGAGAAGACATTTTTCCTTATCTGTTCGCTATTCTTTGCAATCAGACTGTTGGCTGCGTTTACGATATTCTGCGTAGAACGGTAATTTTGTTCGAGTTTGAAAATCTTAGCCTCCGTATATCGTTTGGTGAAGCCCAATATATTATCAATGTTCGCACCACGGAACGAATATATACTCTGCGCATCGTCACCAACGACACACACCTTGCGACGGCTCTTAGTCAACTGCCATACTATGCAACCCTGCACATAGTTCGTATCCTGAAACTCATCCACAAGCACATACTTGAACCTCTCGCTGTAGCGTTCAAGCACCTCGGGGTGTTCATCGAAGAGACGATAGGTATTTATCAAGAGGTCGTCAAAGTCCATTGCATTCGCCTGACGGCAACGCTCGCAGTAACGGGTGTAGATTTTATAGACCGAGGGGATGCGCGAACGCTGGTCGCTGTTCATGCGCTCGCCATCACGGGCATAATCCTCGGGATATATCATATTGCTCTTGGCCGAGGAAATCCTCTCGGCAACCGTCGAAGGCTTATACAGTTTTTCGTCCAACTGCATCTCCTTTATTATCGAGCGCACAAGGCTTTTCGAGTCGGACTGGTCGTAGATGGTGAAATTGGGTTCATAGCCCAGATAGAGAGCCTCGCGGCGCAGAATTTTGGCAAACACACTGTGAAAAGTATTCATCCACAGCATACGCGCCCTCTCCTCGCCCACGCGGGCAGCTATACGCTCGCGCATCTCTTTGGCAGCCTTGTTGGTAAACGTAAGCGCCATTATAGACCACGGCTCATAACCCTGTTCAAGCAGATAGGCAATCTTATATGTAAGCACCCTCGTCTTTCCCGAACCGGCGCCGGCAATCACCAGCGACGGGCCGTCGCAATACTCGACAGCAGCAAACTGCGAGGGATTAAGTTCTTCTTGATAATTTATTGTCATTTTACGGATTATATTAGCGCGAAGATTTTTCGCTGCAAATGACAAAGATAGCACTAAACGAGCAAAAAAATGAAGTTTACTTCAATGTTTTTTACAGCGAGTGCAGTATATCTTCGAGGTTTACCCTCAAAGATATAAACAAATATTAGTGTCCGGTAAACGTATTTAAGTCGTTTAAAATTTAATATTTAAGTAGCTACAAGCCCCCATTCTTCATTAAGACAAAGTTAAGTCAATGATTGGAACTCCCTCGCCCTGCGGGCACTCCCTCTTCAAGAGGGAGAATATCATACATTCTTAATATTCAGAAATTTACATTCCTCCTCTTGA
>SUXT01000087.1 GCA_015060835.1 Bacteroidales bacterium | reverse complement strand
GCAAAAGTACCAAAACGCCCGGCACACGGAAATTCCAGTCAACCTCTTTTTTGTTCAAGAGTCGCTAGCGACATCTTTCAGTCAAAGAGGTCTTGCCTCTTGAACTACCTGCTTGTTTTTTGGGTGCTGCGGGACTCCTTCAGTTAGCCACTCGCCACAGCGAGCGTCTAACTAGCAGTCAAACAGGCCTCGCACTATTTCCAAAAAACAAGCAGGTTCAAGCTGTGGAATTCAACGGTGCCGTTTCGCTTTCAGCGACGGATTACCTTTGCTAATCTTTTACAACGCTCAAACAACTCATTGGCTCTCTGCTGCAATAAATTCCTCCCCTCAGGCGGGGGCGCAGCTTGGGTTGTGCCGCGTGGGTCGCAGTCAGCAAGTGCTGTCAATGTGTAGCGTGTAACGTGTAATGTTGTTTACAACATCGGGTTGTAGGGGCGGGGTCAGCCCGCCCTGTGGTAGCGCATTGTCATCCCGACAAAGCGCCGCGCCGAGGGATCTCTTCCACATATTTTGATTCCCTCTCTACGGGAGTGGTTCCGTAGGGGCGGGGTCTGCCCGTCCTTGAATATATATTTTAGACATAAGTACATAAAAATTAAGGCTACGGCTTTGAAAATACATTTTCAATTGCCATAGCCTTAATTTTTTATCTACATGGAAATCCTGTTCCATGTGCCTATGCTCATAACCGCAAGGGGCTTATGTTCTTCTGTTCTTTTGTCTTTACCCCAAAGCCACGCGGTTCAAGCCTTGGGACAGTTTACTGCCACAGGTCACCCCATTGACTCGCCTTTTTTATCGCAACCCGCGCGGTTCCACGGACTCTCCCTCTTTTGAAAATTTCTCCACCGCAAGCGGTCCCCCTCCTCTATAAACAGAGGAGGAGTTGGAGTACGGCAAAGTCGGGAGGGAGTTCGTAAAGAGGAGGAGTTGGAGTACGGCGAAGCCGGGAGGGAGTTCGTAAAGAGGAGGAGTTGGCTGACACGTAGTGACTGAGGGATACAGGGAAGCAGCCGGCACAACAAGCGCACCAATTCCGAAAAAGTCATAATATTTTTGGATTTAATTCCGAAAAAATCATAACTTTTTTGGATTTAGGTGTTTTTTGTATATTTGAGAAAAACTCGAATATTTTCTGCACTCGCTGTGAAAAACATTCAAGCAAGCTTGATGCTTCTCGCTCGTTTCTTCGTATATTTGCATCAGCAAAAAAATAGTGTTATATGATTATCCGGCAGATAGAAAACAACATCCAGTCATTATTAGGAGGTAATAAAGCCATAATAATTATGGGTGCACGCCAAGTTGGCAAATCCACATTACTGAAACAGATGTTAGGGAATAGACAGGATGTGCTATGGATGAATGGTGACGAACCGGACATCCAGAATCTATTCAAAGATATGACATCAACCAGAATCAAAGCCATCATAGGCAGCAATAAATTATTGGTCGTGGATGAAGCTCAACGAATTCCGGATATCGGGCTAAGACTTAAACTAATCACAGACCAGGTGCCGGGTGTTCAAGTCATTGCCACAGGCAGCAGTTCATTCGAATTAGCAAACAAGGTCAATGAATCTCTAACAGGACGCAAACGAGAGTTCCAAATGTACCCATTATCATTTGGGGAAATGGTTGCACACACCACATTTTTGGATGAGTCACGTATGATACCACACCGGATGGTTTATGGATACTATCCCGAAGTTGTGACAAACCCGGGCGATGAACGCGAAACATTAAAGGAATTGACGGACAGCTATCTTTACAAGGACATACTAAACCTTGAAAGCATAAAAAAACCCGACAAACTGACACGCTTGATAAAAGCCCTGGCACTGCAGATTGGAAGCCAAGTATCATACAACGAGGTAGGCAACCTCATTGGGCTTGATTCTAAAACAGTTGAAAAATATATTGACATCTTGGAGAAATCATTTATAATATTCCGACTTGGCAGTTATTCACGCAACCTAAGAAACGAACTAAAATCGAGCAAAAAGATCTATTTCTGGGATTTAGGCATTAGAAATGCCGTTATCGGCAACTTATCACAAGTCGAGAACCGCACCGATGTCGGCGAACTTTGGGAAAACTTTGTAATTGCCGAGCGTTTAAAGAAAAATGCATACTCCAGGAACTTTGCACAATCATATTTTTGGAGAACACGTCAACAACACGAGATAGACTACATTGAAGAAGAAAATGGGCATTTATGTTCGCTTGAGTTCAAATGGAACGAACGTAAGGCCAACGTGAAATGTCCTGAAAGTTTCAACAGAGCCTACCCGGATGCAACGTTCAAGGTAATCACCCCCAAAAACATCGAAGAGTTCATTATGTAAGTTTTTTGCATCCGGTATTACCCCAATAAAAAGCGTTGGCGAGGATATCCTCGCCAACGCTTTTTACTCTTATTATTCCCAAAGCCCCCCATTTGACTCGTTTCGCTTTACCGCAACCTTGGATTGTCCCCTTGTTTTAGGGGGACGAGCTTTGCGGAGGGGGTTCTTGCGACTATTACAGCCAGAGGTCACCCCATTGACTCGCCTTTTTTATCGCAACCCGCGCGGTGCAAGTTACACCTGCACTACGCGCGACCTATTGCTAAAAGGCTCGCGATAGGGAGTTTAATTGATTGGCACCCATTGACTCGTTTTGCTTGTCGCAACCCGCGCGGTGTGACTAAAGCCACACTACGCGCGACCTATTGCTGCAAAACTCGCGATGGGGAAATCTAGCAGATAAAAATTATGGAGAGCAAATTTGCTCTCCATAATTTTTACTGCCACAAATCACCCCATTCGCCGCGGCGGCCACCACCGAGCTGCTCGCCGTTAGAGGTATCGACTGTTTTTGTTCCATCCATCTTCAATGAAGCTGCAAGCATCTGTGCTGCCTCAATATTTACCTCTGTCATCAGAGGAGATACATATGTCTTCTTCATATCTTGTATAATTATTTTTTTAGTTTTTTTGAGATTTCTCGCTTTTGGCTCGAATGACAACTCCTTGCGATTGTGTCATCCCGAAACAGAGTGAGGGATCTCTTTCTTTATTCCACGTAAGGGCGGGCTGACCCCGCCCCTACATTATCATTTAACCAACACCTTGCGACCACCTACAATATAAATACCGGGAGCGCTGATGTTCTCAACTCTGCGGCCTGTAAGGTCGTAGATTTCTGATTTCTCATTTCTGATTTCTACTTTCTCAACTCCTGTTGTGCCCTCGCCGAAACGGAAGCTGTAAGAAGCAACCTCAGAAGCACCAGGTACTACAAGGTATGCCTTGTTGGCGTTGTTGAGGAATGCTGTGTTATCTTCCTTGTTCAAGGCTGCTTTGTAAAGAGCAACGACATCATTCTGCTTTGATAGAACATAAGCAACACCATCCGGCTGGATGTTCTTATTGTAGAGTGTACCGCTGAGGAGGCTTTCTGTTACTGTAGCTTCATCAGTTGTATATACGAACTTGTATCTTCCCTGAGGTGCCTTTACAATTACAGGAGTATTTGCTGCAAGAACACCTGTTACAGGCTCCTCTCCAAGGTAAACGTAACCATTATTGATTGACTTCACTGTATATGCCTCAAAGTCTGCATCGGTAGGAATAGTCGCATTGTAACCAAGCACTAAGGTTGACCAACCGGCCTCACCTACTGCAAGAGTATAAGAGAATGACTCAACCTCGTCGATATACCATGCCGAGGCATTGCTCTTGTTCTGCTGACCTTCAGATGTGCAGTCCCAGTTTGCCACAGCCTTGTTGTCGCGCTGTGCATGGAGCATATTGCCATTTGCTCTAATAGCAAACTGACCGTCACCCAAGAGTGTAGGAACAACATTAGCAGGAGTCTCGCTCATTGCAAGACCATTAAGGTACATATTTGTGTGTACATTCTTAGCGTAATTATTAGTTCCATCTGCTTCAAATGTCCACACTGCATTACTATTCTCGTTGCTGTAACCGTTATCCCATACAAGGCCGTTATTTGCATTGGTATAAATGAGAGCTGTTGTGTTTACATAGTCACGTGCAGTGTTAGCCGAACGTACAGTGTAGAACTTGCCAGGAGCAGGAACACCACTGTACTCCTCCAATGCAAATGCCGAAGAGTAATCATTGTTCCAGAATGGAGCACCGGCGCCATCATAATTGCTGGCATCTGTTTTTAGAACCATATAACCATAGCTGTCTTGATTTTTTCCGGTATCAAATCCACGCTTGCTGTACCACTTGAACAAGCCAAAGAGGTCGCTGTTATTGTCTGCTGCAACATTGCCTCCATTTTCTATTTTTGTAAAGGTCAACTTTGTCATATCATCCTTAGCAGCCTGCAAACCTGTTTTGTTACCACCATCCTGCAACCAATTAACACCATTATATGCAGAGTGGAACACAAGATATTTGCCATCGATAGTCTTGAGGCTTATTACACCGGCCTCGCCGTTTTCGTCATATGCCTCAGCTGTGTACAAAGCTGTCAAAGGAAGCTCTGCGTTTTCGGCACGCTCTACCATCGCAATATCACTGCCAGTATAGTTCAGGTAGTATTTCTTACCATTCTTTGCGACCATTGTCAAAGTATATGCCTTTCTGGGAGCAGGCATATTTATGTCTGTTGATGAATAAACTGCATTCTTGGCTGCCTCTACTGCGCTTCGGTTGATTGCATTCTCAAGTGCGGTGTTGTAAGCATCAATTACAGCCTGCTTTGGATAGCCCACCTTGCCTGCATAGGCATCGAAGATTCCTTCAGACTGTGCCTTTTCATCTGCAAATACGGCCAACATGTCTGCAATCGCTGTGTTCAGAGCCTCTGTTGCAGCCATATACTGACCTGTTGTATATTCATTGGAATTTAAATGCTGGTTATAAAGAGCAAAGAGATTATTGTACTGCTCCTCGCCCGACTGATATTCCTCGTTGATATTTCTTGTAATCTCGTAAAAGTCAAATTCATCCATATGCCAATAGGTGCGCTCAGCTGTTATATCAAAACGATAGTAACGGTAAGCCTCATCTGTAACTATTGCACCTGATTTCCAAGAACGGTTACTACTTTGTGGCAATCCACTCGTAACATTGTAGACTTGTGTAAAATCTACGCCGTCGTTGCTGCCCAATACTTTAATGCCATCGGGGAAGTCGGATCCACCACCATAATTACGTGTGCGATAACCGAAAGAGAAACCTGCAAGTTCATTATTCTCCCCAAGGTCTACTGTAAGATAGTGCAAATCTGCAGTCAATGAATTATGCCAACTCGTATGAAAAAAATCACCCTGTCCATATCCGCCCTGTTTTCCATCTACCAAATAGGTAATGCTACCCTCTTCCGGGTCGGGTACATTACACGAAATATAGTATGGATCATTTGGATTCGTTGTCTGCAATTGCATTTCTGTCTCTACAACACCAACAACGCCATTAAGTACCTCTGTTGCACGAGTGTAAGCAGACTTAAAGGTTGCCATCTCATTATCCCTTAGTTCACTAAATGAATAACGGCTTCCTCCATCCGCGTCACCGCTCTGTTCCCAAAGACCGAGAGTGGATTTTTCATCTTTTCCACCATGATAGTTTATAAACAATGCAGCAACCTCGGTTCCGTTATTCTTATAGGGGCGCATTTCTAATGAGCCTGCATTATTGGCGCATTTTGTAATTTTGAAGTAGTTATCTCCTTTCTCTTCATCCAGAGTAACGAAATTCTTACCATTGCTATAACCGTTAGCCATCTCATATCCAAGCCACTTTCCTTCGGTTACGCTATAGATATAGTATGTATCATCTTTCCCTTCAACAGCATAGAATGCAAACTTTCCACCATCTCCCTCGGTCCAGTATGCATCAGCCCCAACTTTAAGGCCATTACCATTGGTCATAGTATAAACAAACTCCGGCATTTCAGGCTCGTTTGAAACCAATAAAACCGGTTCGAAAAGTTCAACCTCGGCAACCTGCAACCAATTGGAATGAGCGGTAGTTATTCTAAGTCTAAGCTCTTTTACAAGGTTGCCGTTAGCGTCACACTTAAACACATTGTTTTCATCTATATCGGCATTTGTAAATTCTGCAACCTTTACCCAATCTCCATCTGCGGTTGCCCTGCTTTCTATAGTCGCGCCATGTGGCTTGTCACTACTATTAAAATACCATTTTACAGTGCTGACATTATACGCTTTATTCAATATAACAGTTACAGTCTTGTCTACAGCCTGCCCGCCTTCAGACCACCAGAAGGTATCGTGATTGCCATCAACGATATTGCCAATTGGGCCTTGATAAGTTGCAAAATCTGTTGTCGCAGATTCAAAATCTGTAATCTTCTGCGCCATCGCTGTGGTAACCATGGCCACCAACAACGAAAGAATCAAAGTAAATCTTTTCATTTGTTTAAATATTAGAATTAGGATTAAATTTATGTCTTCTGCAATATGTTACATCTCTCGGCAAGAGATGTAACCTTAATTGAGCGCCTGATTAAGTGTTTTTCACGACCCGATGTTTGCATTAACCATAGAAAGATTTAATTTTGCGGAGTAAACTCCATAAATAGACCGTAATGGATAAAAAGAAACAAGATATTGCATATTTCCTATCGTTCTGTATTGAGCAGTATATGAAAGAGAAGGGAGTTGGAAGAGATGAAACAATCGCCATTATGTCCGATAGTGGAGTTCTCGACTATTTGGCAGAGCATTTTGAAGTTCTGCATACTCAGAGCCGTCAATGGATAATTGAGGAGATTGATGAATTCATTAAGGAAAGGAAGGAAAGTTACAAATGAAATGCGCTCTACGAAGGCGGCTTGATAAGTAAGCAAGTGCTTATTTCTGAATTAAGGACTTACAGGTTGGTAGACCAATTCCTTTTTCACACCAAGAAAGCCTTGGAGACAATAACTTTTATAGAAGCTAAAGAAATTACGTTATGAACATGACCGTATCGCAGGATAATCTGTATCTGTTGCTTCCGTCCAAGATGAGCTGGCTTGCTAATATGCTTGCAGAAGATAAGGGCATAAGCATTGTCAAGGCGATTAAGACACTTTACTCATCTGCATTCTATGCAAGACTGGCTGATGAGTCAACCAAATTGTGGCATCTTGGTCCTGTGGCCTTATATGAGGAATTCATCTCCGAGTATAGTCCCGAATACTAAAACAGTTCACAAAAGCGTCTGATGTAAACCGTTTCAGTTGTAATGTAAACTCTATTAGTTAACCGCTCTAAAAAGTGTCAACCTTTTCCAGGGATAGTCATACTTGCCATTGCCTTTGGCCCCTACTGCGTATTTGTCATCCCGACAAAGCGTAGCGCCGAGGGATCTCCGTTTTCACGATTACCACGAAGAGATTCTTCGCTGTGCTCAGACGTGTTGTTGAGGGCTTTGCCCGAAAAATGACAAAACTTTAGTTTTGTTATCGGCGAGTTCATTAGCGGTTGGTCGCACGCAACATGGGTTAAACTAATGCCGTGCGGGCCGTTAAAGGATGAACGAGCCAATGACCTTGCAAATATAGAATGACAAACCGCGTGCCTGTCATTCCGACAGAGCGCAGCGACGAGGAAGCTCCGTTTCAACACATTTTTCCTTTCTCCTTTCTCCTTTCTATTTCGAGTTTTCTCCTGACGTCGAGATGACAATGTTTATACCCCTCACCGTTTCGTGACAGGGTCGTTCGGTACTCCAACTCCTCCTCTTTACGAACTCCCTCCCGGCTTCGCCGTACTCCCTCTTTTCAAAGAGGGAGAGTTTATTTCCTCCCCCTGGGGAGGTGGCTGCCAAGCCGGAGGGGTACAAAAGTTACTTGTAACATCAGCTCCGTAGGGGCGGGGTCAGCCCGCCCTTGAGTATATTTTTTGACATAAGTACATAAGAACAAAAGGCAACCCTCTCCTGCTTTTTTAGGCCCTACAGCAACACCGCAAAATGGTTTACAAAAATTCCCCCAAATTTATAAAACTTTCCAACTGCGTTGATTGTTAATCATTGGTAAATATTTACCAATTTTGCTTTGTAAAATAAAAAAAACAACCCAAGCGTCTTGTAATTAAAAAATTATCCTTAATTTTGTACGTTTGCATACATCTCTTGCGGAGAGATGTAAGAAAATATAACAGATAATATTTAATCCTAATTCTAATATTTAAACAAATGAAAAGATTTACTTTAATTCTTTCGTTGTTGGTGGCTATGGTTACCACAGCGATGGCGCAGATTGATGTGACAAAAAGTTATCGCATCAAAGACGTAGCATCAGGCAACTACCTAACAGCATTTAACCATGATACACATAGTACTGGTGCAATTGGAGGTGTAGGTATCGCAGCACTTGATGAGAACAGCGATGAACAAATATTCTATCTTGAGCCGACTTCTTCTGACGGTTATATTTTTAGAACAAAAAGCGATTACCACCTCGTAGGCTGGGGATGGAATGTAGATGCCATTAGAAGTGGTGGAACATCATTCAAACTTGCCGATGCCGGTAGCGGACAGTTCTACCTAATGAAAGGAACGACGTACTTTAAAACACAAACTGTAGGTGACTTAACATATGTATTCTGTGATGCGCCGTATGAACTCAGAGCAACTTGGGTTATTGAGGTCGTAGAAGAGAACGCTGTTGCTTATGCAAGCTATGGCAATATTGATAGAGGCAAGGCTTATGTTTTCAAGACCAGTAGTCGTGGTGGTTTGACAATTAATGATAACGCCACATCATTCTGTTCAACCAACGATGCCGGTCGTGGTGTATATGCCGAACTGGCTGAATCAAAAAATCATTTTGCAGTTGTAACATATAATGAAAAAGATTATTTGTATAGCGTTGCGGCCAAGAAGTTCTTGAGAGCAGACCAAACTCTGACAAATGGCCTTTATGATGCTGTTGCATTCCGCGACGCTGCGGCAGAAGGCGATTCACGAATGAGTCTGTATTTTAAGGATATAACAGATGGTAATATTAACATTGGTGGTGGAAATCAAATCCAAGTAAATTGGTGGAGTGCTATTGACTATGGCAATGCAATGCTACTTGTTGAGGTAGATGATTTTGATTTTTCAGCATTGGAATTTGTAGATGTCACTTATGAATTTACATATAATGGCCAACCAGTAAAAGAAACTCAAAAAACTTCGGTATTGAAAGGCACTGAGTTTCCTGAAATAGTCGTAAACTTTCCTTATGGCATTTCTGCTACAAAACCCGATGGTGTTGTAGAAGAGAATACTGTAATAAGCATTGAATTGGTTGAGAACCGTTCATTTGAATATGCTGCAAATGTTGAGGATGTCACAACATGGTACTACGCTCAAATCCACAGCAATAATAGAACATATTTCTATGATGGTGGTGAAGGCGCAAACATTGAATGGGCGACAGAACGAAAAACTTTCACAGCGGCTGAAATTGACAACTACTCATGGGCATTTGTGGGTAATCCATTCGAAGGTTTCAAGATGGTAAGCAAAAATGGTCGTGCGATTGTATCAACCGGTGGTGCGAATGACAATGTCACTATGGGTACAGTTGATGAGGCTACAGCATTTTTGGCAATGCCGTCAAAAGAGAGCGTTGCCAATGGTTTCTGTTTGATGAACCCAAATGTTGAGGGTACATGGTATATGAACGCTCACGATGGCTATGTTAAACACTGGAATAATAACGATGCCGGTTCAACAATCATTCTCACAAAACGCAATGACAACGAGATTACAGTAAGCGACCTTGGCTATGCAACACTCTACCTTGGCGAGCCTGTATTCATTCCTGCTGAGGTTGAGGCTTACGTTGTATCAAGTGTTGATGGTGAGTATGCTCAGATGACACAGGTAACAGGTATACTTCCTGCAAACACAGGTGTAATCCTCAAGAACGCTGGTGAGTATACATTCACAACTGCTCCTGCTGCAGATGCAATCAAGGACAACCTCCTTGCAGGTACATTGGAGACTACCGAGATTACAAAGGAGGAGGGCAAATCTTACTATGTTCTTGCGAACAAGAATGGTATTGGTTTCTATAACGCTGTATTGGGCGATGATGCTAGCAAGTTCAAGAATGCTGCCAACAAGGCATACCTTGTAGTACCTGGTGCTTCTGAGGTCGCTTCTTACAGCTTCCGTTTCGGCGAGGGCACAACAGGAGTTGAGAAAGTAGAAATCAGAAATGAGAAATCAGAAATCTACGACCTTACAGGCCGCAGAGTTGAGAACATCAGCGCTCCTGGTATTTACATTGTAGGTGGTCGCAAGGTGTTGGTTAAATGATAATGTAGGGG
>SUXT01000086.1 GCA_015060835.1 Bacteroidales bacterium | reverse complement strand
GACTTTTGGGGCTGCGGAACTCGCTCACTGCGTTCGCTCAAACAGTCCTCGCCTTTATCCAAAAGTCATTGACGCCGTCTGCCTAAAAGCTTAATGCGCATCAATGAACCTATCAATGAAAAAAGGGGGCTTGTACTGACTTGAAACTTTAATTTAAAACAGTTTAAATGCGTTTACCGGACAGTAATACTTTTTTTTGATGTTTGGCAGACTATTACTTTTTGTATACCGCAGGAATGTCGGTTGTGACTTTGTCGACGCCCCTGTCGAAGAATTTGTCAATGTCTGCTTCCTTGTTCACGGTCCACACATTTACATCGAGTCCCAATTTGTGTGCCTCTTCTATCCATTCGGGGTGTGCATTCAGCAACGATGCTGAGTAATCGAGACCGTAGAATCCCTTTTCTTTCAGTTCTTTAGGTGTCCATGCACTCTTGTCGTTGCTCGCAAGATACGACACTTTCAGCCCTTTATTCATGGCTATAAGGTCGAGGCAATGGTTGCGGCCGAAGGCTATATATTCTACTCTCTTTTGCAGTCCGTAGCGTTCTACCGCTGCAACGATTTTTTCTACATCAGCCTCCTTTACCTCTATTATAAGTTTGAATTTGCGCGGAGCATCCTTCATCTTCTCCAATGTCTCGTCGAAGGTGGGTATCTTTTCGCCGTTGGGCAGGCGGTAATCGGCAAGTTCGCTGTATTTGAGATCTGATATTGCCCTGCCATCGTTCAATTTTGCATTGTGGAAGAGTATGAGCACTCCGTCGGCTGTCTCCCTTACATCGCATTCGCTGCCGTAGACGCGCAACGATGCTGCATTGTCGAGCGACGAGAGTGTATTCTCGTGTGAACCGGTTGTGTTCCAATAGCCACGGTGGGCAATTATCTGTGAGTGGCGGCTTGTGCTGCACGATGCAAGCGTTGCGATAATCAAGCAGACTGAGAGCAGTTTTTTCATATTGGTATAATTTGTATAGAGGCGGACATCTGTCCGCCTCTAACTATTAGTACCCTCGCTGGGAATCGAACCCAAATCTAAGGTTTAGGAAACCTCCATTCTATCCATTGAACTACAAGGGCGCCACAATTGACATGAATGATTATTTCGTCCGCGAAGATAAGGCTTCTTTTTCGATTTTCGAAATTTTTATTCGTTGTTTTGCTTCATCGGCTCTCTTGTGGCGGCGAAAAATGTTATTTCTGCAATAGTCGTGCCTGCCTGTGGAGTTTCTTTGTCCTGCTTTATACGTTGTGTATTTGTATGTTGTGATGTAAAAATTGCACAGATGTGAAATTTTTATTGAAAATGCTTTTAATTTCGAAAAAAAAGTGCCTACTTTGCGTTTTAACTTCCCTGAAAGTTGATTTTGTGGGGTATGGCAATAAAAAAGCGTCTAAATTTCGTTTATCGATTAAACTTTTGACAATATGTTTTGTCTAAGTAATAAACAGGATTGTATCTATGAATTATAAGAGCGAATATAACGGGAATTTTATCAGAAATTTTAAATTTCTGATACTTGCTATGTTTATGCTTTTTATCACAGTATCGGCCCGTTCGCAAAGCTATAGTGAACTTGTAACTGCAGGTACACAGCAACTCGAAGATGGCAATTACGATGCGGCAATTGCAAATTATGCAAAAGCACTTGCGGCAGATTCGTTGAGCAGCATCAATGAAATGATATATGCCAATATGGCTCAAGCATATATGGGTAAGGGCGAGAAGAAAAGAGTTGAAGAACTCTATGGGAAGGCTCTTGAAAAATACCCTCGTTCAAAGATGCTGTATGCTCTGCGTGCTAAATTTTATCTTGAGCAGGGTAAAAATGAAAAGGCGCTTGACGACTGCAATAAAGTGTTGTCGATGGATGCCGGCAACGAGGATGCACTCTATCTTCGCGCCTACATACTGACGGAAAAGAAAAAGTACGACCTTGCGCGTGAGGACTATTATGCTCTTCTTGCCGCTAATCCCGATAACCGCAAGGTACAATTTGCGTTGGCACTCCTGTATGCGAAGGAGCATAAAGATAATCAGGCGCTGCTGTTGCTTGATAACCTCATAGAAAAGACCCCCGATGTCCCTGAATATTATCTTGCGTGCAGCAATATTGAACAGGATAATGCGCGCTACGAACTTGCACTTGTGTACTTGGATGAGGGGTTGAAGAAATGTAAGGAACGTAATGCGCTCAATTTGGATAAGGCGGAAATACTTGTGATAATGAAGAGATACGACGAGGCGAAAAGGGTGCTCGATGCGCTTTCGGTATCGGGATATTACTCCCCGCGTATGAAGCAGTTGTATAAAAAATGCAAGTAGTATATACTTGAAATTTGAATGTAATGTAGAACAACACTAAACACGAAAATATATGGAAGATTCTAAAAAAGAAAAAAAACCTCCTTACAATATCAAGGAGAAAAATGAAAAACATGCAGCTTATCGCTCGTTGATAAGGGCAGAGCTTGCCGATGAACTCTTCTACAAGATACTCAATATTGTAGTTGTTGAAAAGAAGTACCGCGATCCTGCTTTTTCGGCAAAAGAGCTTGCGAAGGAATTAAACACAAATACCCGTTACATTTCGGCTGTGATAAATTCCCGATTCAATATGAATTTCTCTTGTCTGCTCAACGAGTATCGCATTAAGGAGGCACTTCACAGAATGGTCGACAAACGATATCTCGATGAGACAATAGAAGAGATAAGCGCGGCGGTAGGTTTTTCCAATCGTCAGTCGTTCTATGCTGCCTTTTACAGGATAATGGGTGAAACTCCCAACAGCTACAGAAAAAAACATAATACAAAGAATAAATAATTTGCTCAATACCTGAGAGAACTGCAAATTGGCAAAAAAAGATTCTTTATATGCCAATTTGCAGTTTGTTTGTATCTTTACGTTCCCCGTTAAGATACCCTGCACTCGCTGTGAAAAACATTGAAGTGAACTTCATGTTTCTCGCTCGTTTGTTTGTATCTTTAATTAAAAGCCTTATATTTGCATTGGCTATGCAAGATAGAGGCAATGGAAATTTGTATGCCTTTCCCGCGACATTACGGATGTAAGCATCCGAGTGCAGTGGGAATTTATTTTGCACCATATTCAACCCCTCTCTATATAAGAACATTCGACTATGAACGAAGAACTGCACCAGATAATAAAAGAGATAAAGACACAGCTCCGTCTATCAATGAACGGAATAGTATCGACACATCAGCGTCGTCAAGGACTCGACTACAAGATAAACTTCGGTGTAGAGATTCCTCGACTTAAAGAGATAGCAGCCCGATACACGAAAGACGAAACTCTCGCCGAGCATCTGTGGACAGAGAATATCCGCGAAAGCAAACTGCTTGCCATTTACCTCTATCCGCAAGAGAAATTCTCCACGGAAACAGCCGACAGATGGCTTGCTGAATGTCGTTTCACTGAAACAGCCGACCATCTATGCCGCTTGCTTCTGATTCATCTGCCTGAAGCGCCCTCATTTGCTTTGCGCCAGATAGAAAGTGAAGATGTAATGCGCAAATATTGTGGCTATTCGATACTCTCCAATCTGTTTCGCAGTAATTGCCCGATAACTGAAATTGAAGAGAGTGGATACCTGATGGCCATTAAAACAACATTTGCGGATAGCTCTCTTTCAAATACAGTGAAGAATGCAGCGGCTATATCGCTGATAAAATATGCAGAATCAAGCGAATGTAGATGTGAAAAAGCAAAGGCTCTCTTCAGTGTGAATGCAGGCGAAGAAAATACCGAAATACTCTCACTGCTCGAAAATATATAAGAAACCGAAGTTAACGTGCAAATACAGAAACAGTTTCTCGATACAAAGTACCGCTTTTTCAAAAAAAATAGAACTGCTTCCGAAAATTTAGCACAAATATTATACATACATAATAAAAAAGAATTAACTTTGTAAAGAAATAGTAAGAACATGGAGAAGAACCACGTCGACTCATCAATATCGCAACTGCTCGCGGAATATCTGAAAGAGAACAAGCTGCGGTGTACGGCCGAGAGGTTCAACATCCTGAACACTATCTATTCAATCGAAGGCAACTTCGACATAGAAACTCTTCTCAAACACATGGAGGAGAGAAAGTTTCGTGTGAGCCGCGCAACGGTGTACAATACAATATCGTTGCTGATAAATGCAAATCTGGTGATACACCATCAGTTTGGAAACAGATCGAGATACGAGAAATGTTTCAACAACGAAAAGTGCCACCTCATTTGCACCAAGTGCGCGAAAATAACCGAAACACATATACAGAACTTAAAAGAAGTATTAACCGAGGATATAAAAAAATTTCATTTAACACACTACTCGCTCTATGTCTACGGCGTGTGCAGCAAATGCTATCAGGCAACACGCCGCAAACAGAGAAAGACAAGTAGAAAAAAATAAGAATCATGAAAAAAAACATAGATGTACTTTTAGGTCTTCAGTGGGGAGATGAGGGAAAAGGAAAAATCGTTGACGTACTCACACCCCAATACGATGTTGTCGCACGCTTTCAGGGTGGTCCCAATGCCGGACATACTTTGGAATTCGGAGGCAAGAAATTCGTACTCCGCTCCATCCCCTCAGGTATTTTTCAGGGTGGCCAACTGAACATCATCGGTAACGGCGTAGTGCTCGATCCCTCGCTTTTCAAGGCAGAGGCAGTAGACCTCGAAAAGGCCGGATACGACCTTAAAAAGAACCTCTTCATCTCTAAAAAGGCACACCTTATCCTGCCTACTTGCCGAGTGCTCGACGCAGCCTACGAGGCAGCAAAGGGCGATGCAAAGGTAGGTACAACCGGTAAAGGCATCGGCCCCACATACACCGACAAGGTAAGTCGCAACGGATTGCGCGTAGGCGATATAATCGACGACTTTGAAAACAAGTATGCTAAGGCAAAGGCACGCCACGAGCAGATACTCGCAAGCATGAATTACAGCTACGACATCACAGAAATGGAGAAGGAGTGGCTCTCGGCAATCGAGTATCTCAAGGAATTCCGTCTCATCGACAGCGAGCAGATGATAAACGACCTTATAGCCGAGGGCAAGAGTATCCTCTGCGAAGGTGCGCAGGGCAGTATGCTCGACATCGACTTCGGAAGCTATCCCTTCGTGACATCATCAAATACTGTATGCGCAGGTGCTTGCACAGGTCTCGGAGTTGCCCCCAACAAGATAGGTAACGTATATGGTATTACCAAAGCATACTGCACCCGTGTAGGCGCAGGCCCCTTCCCCACAGAACTCTTCGACGAAACAGGAAGCGAAATGCGCGACAGAGGACATGAGTATGGCGCAGTAACAGGCCGCGAGCGTCGTTGCGGATGGATAGACCTTGTCGCTCTCAAATATACCATCATGATAAACGGTGTAACACATCTCATTCTCATGAAGAGCGACGTGCTCGACACATTCCCTACAATCAAGGCATGTGTGGCATACAAGCAGAACGGTGAGACAATAACACACTTCCCCTATAGCATCGATAATGTAGAGCCTGTATACACCGAGATTCCCGGATGGCAGTGCGACCTTACAAAAATCACTAAAGAGGAAGACCTCCCCGAAGCGTTCGTGAACTACATTAAGTTCCTCGAAAAAGAGCTTGGAGTACCTGTAAAGTATGTCTCAATAGGTCCCGACAGAGAGCAGACAATCACACGCAATATCTAATACTCCGTATTGCAAACTTCTAATAGTCCCGAATTGTCAAAGAAACCTTTGAGAATACGGGGCTGTTATTACATAAAGGGTGGTTCTATAAATTAGTTCGCGGCGATTTTTGAGTTTATTTCGAGTATATTGTTTGTTTTTACGATGGCGCAACCTTTGTGTTGCAACAGAGTAAAAATGAAGAAGATGCCGAAATAAAACAAAAAGCGACCGAAATAGAGCACACCCAGCAAAGAAATATAGATTAATAATTTATAGAACCACCCATAAATATAAACGAAATATAAACCAACAATCATGAACAGCTATTTTATACTATTCATAGGCATTGCAATAGTAAGTTACATAGTGCAGGCCAACTTGCAGAGCAAGTTCAAGAAGTATTCCAAAATGCCGCTCGACAACGGCATGACAGGTCGTGATGTAGCCATCAAGATGCTCCACGACAATGGTATTTACGATGTAAAGGTAGTGAGCACACCCGGCTCCCTTACCGACCACTTCAACCCCACAAACAAGACTGTGAACCTCAGCGAAGGGGTCTACAATTCGTGCAGTGTGGCAGCAGCAGCCGTTGCAGCACACGAATGTGGACACGCCGTGCAGCATGCAATGGCATACGCTCCGTTGAAGATGCGTTCGGCACTTGTACCTTTTGTCTCCTTTGCATCATCGTGGATGACATGGATACTGCTCATTGGTATCATCACCGTGCAGAGCTTTCCGCAGATACTCTTGGGTGGCATTCTGCTTTTCGCTTCAACAACCTTGTTCAGTTTTGTTACACTGCCTGTGGAAATTGACGCAAGCCGTCGTGCGCTCGCATGGCTCTCGACAGCCGGAATAACCAATGTACGCAACCACTCCGAGGCAAGCAGCGCACTGCGCTCGGCAGCATACACATATGTTGTGGCGGCACTCTCATCACTCGCAACACTCGTTTACTATATACTAATCTATACAAGAAGCAGAGACTAAAGGGAGGTTCTATAAATTAGGTCGCGTTGATTTTGAAATTTATTTTTAGTAGATTTTTGATATTATCGAAGGCGCGATGCGGGCATCGCAACTAAGAGAATATCAGAAAGATGCAAAAATAAAGTCAAAAGCGACCGAAACAGAACCCACCCTACAAAGAATAATAAATTACTAAATTATAGAACTTCCCTGAAATATGGCAACAGCACCATCAAGACCTAAAGGAACACGCGACTTTTCACCCGTTGAAATGTCGAAGAGAAACTATATATTCGATACAATCCGTGCAGCATTCAACCTTTTCGGATTCAAACAGATAGAGACTCCCGCTATGGAGAATCTCTCAACCCTTATGGGAAAATATGGCGAGGAGGGCGACAAACTGCTCTTCAAAATACAGAATTCAGGAGATTACTTCAACGGAATAACCGACGAGGAACTGCTGAGCCGCAACGCCACGAAACTTGCATCTAAATTCTGCGAGAAAGGTCTGCGCTACGACCTTACAGTGCCCTTTGCCCGCTATGTGGTGATGCACCGCAACGACATTGTATTCCCTTTCAAACGCTACCAGATACAGCCTGTGTGGCGTGCCGACCGTCCTCAGAAGGGCCGTTACCGCGAGTTTTATCAGTGCGATGCCGATGTTATCGGCAGCAATTCGCTGTTGAATGAGGTTGAACTTGTACAACTTATCGACCATGTGTTCACACAGCTGAAAATCAGAGTGGCAATCAAGATAAACAACCGCAAGATTCTTGCAGGAATCGCTGAGGTTATCGGAGAACCTGAGAAGATTATCGACATAACCATTGCCATAGACAAACTCGACAAGATAGGGCTCGACGGCGTTGTTGCAGAACTTAAAGAGAAAGGCATTTCAGATGAGTCGATAGAGAAACTTCTCCCCATTCTTCAGGCACAAGGCAATAATCAGGAGAAACTTGCCATCATTGCCGAAGTGCTTAAAGGCAACGCTACAGGCGAAAAGGGTGTTGAGGAGGTTAATTTTATTCTCGACACGATATCTTCCTTGTCAATAAACAGCAATGTGGAACTTGATCTTACACTTGCCCGCGGCCTCAACTACTATACAGGAGCAATCTTCGAAGTGAAGGCGCTCGATGTAGAGATAGGCAGCATCAGTGGCGGTGGCCGTTACGATAACCTTACAGGAGTGTTTGGCGTAGACGGAATGTCGGGTGTTGGTATCTCGTTCGGTGCCGACCGCATTTACGATGTCATGAATCAGTTGAACCTCTATCCCGAGGATTCTATTGTGAATACTCAGGTGCTTTTCGTCAACTTCGGAGCAAAAGAGGCTGCATGCAGCTTGGGTATAATGTCAACATTGCGCAAGAATGGAATTTCGGCCGAAATTTACCCCGAAGCAGGCAAGATGAAGAAGCAGATGGGTTATGCCAACAGCCACAATATTCCCTACGTTGCCATCATCGGTGAATCGGAAATAGAGAACGGAACTATTGCCGTCAAAGATATGAACAGCGGCGAGCAGCGTCAGATGACCGCAGCCGAACTTGTTGAATTATTGAAAAAATAATCACACCAATATTGCAACCAGCATTCAGCCCGACACTCGCCGGGCTGAATCTTTATTAAACTATAAAAACTGCTTCTAAAATATCCCTAAAATGAAACTTACGTTCAAGGTAAATCTATTTCTGTTATTGCTATTATTGTGTCAATCCATTGTTGCAGGTGATAATCCTAAAAGAGAGTTCCGCGGAGCATGGATACAGGCTGTCAACGGACAGTATCTTGGAATGGATCGCGATGAGACCAAACGCTATCTGACAACAATGCTCGACAATCTTAAACGTGCAAATGTCAATGCCATAATCTTTCAGGTGCGCGTAGAGGGTGACGCACTCTACCGTTCGAATTTGGAGCCGTGGAGCCGTTTCCTTACCGGTACACAGGGCAAGGACCCCGGATGGGATCCCCTCGAATTTATGGTTGCCGAATCACATGCAAGAGGCATGGAACTGCACGCATGGATAAACCCCTACCGTGCAAGAACTAAGGGCACACTCCGTTTGAGCCCCGCACATCAGTTCAGCAAACATCCCGAAAGGTTCATCGGATACGAATCACAGCTCTTCTTCAACCCCTCGTTGCAGGAGAACCGCGATTGGATATGTAAAGTAGTGAAGGATATTGTATCGCGTTACGATGTTGATGCCCTCCACATCGACGACTATTTCTATCCCTATCCCGTGGGTGGCAAGGAGTTCAACGACGAAATGTGGTTCAAAAAGGACAGCAGAGGTATAAAGGACAAGGGCGACTGGCGCCGCGACAATGTCAACCGTCTCATCTATCAGATGCACAGAACTGTGCGCGAGACAAAGCCCTGGGTGAAGTTCGGAGTCTCTCCGTTCGGTATTTACCGCAATATATCAAGTTCACCCACAGGCAGCGACACCAAAGGTCTTGAGAGCTACGATGCGCTCTATGCCGATGTTCTTCATTGGGTGAACGAGGGTTGGGTTGACTACTGCATCCCCCAGGTATATTGGGAAATTGGTCACACAGCCGCCGACTATGAGACTCTTGTACGCTGGTGGGCAAAATATGCCTCCAACCGTCCCCTCTACATAGGTCAGGATGTAAACCGTACAGTGCGTGCCGCAGACCCAAAGAACAGCCGCAGCCATCAGATGCCCGCAAAGATGGCTCTTCAGCGTTCATTACCCGCAGTTCAGGGTTCATGCCTGTGGGACGCAGCTTCTGCTGCAAAGAATGTAGGCCGCTACCGCGATGTTCTTGAACAGCACTATCACAGTTCGCCCGCATTGATGCCCAAATATAAGTTCATTGACAGCAAAGCTCCCAAAAAGGTCAAGGGTGTCAAGCGCATAAAGGCCGACGGCAACGATGTGCTTGTGTGGATTACTCCCAATAAAGAGAATACAAAGGAGATGGACAAGGCTGTCAATTATGTAGTCTACCGCTTTGCAAAGGGCGAGAAAGTGAATCTTGAAAAGGCTGCAAACATCGTGGCAATAACTCCTCACACCTACTACAATCTGCCAAAAGGCGACAGTGGCAAATTTACATACGTTGTAACGGCGCTCGACCGTCTGCACAACGAGTCTAAGGGTAAAAAGGTTAAGGTCTCTTTTTAGAACTTTCCTATAGATATCATGGACGAAGTAAGAATATTTGAAGTTACAGAGGCTAAGAGCGAATATGCAGATGCAATCAGCCGATTGCTGCCGCAGCTATCTTCCACACCTCATGTATTTACCGCTGACACTCTGCAAAGGCTGGTCGACTGCGAAACTACGCACCTTTTTCTGCTCGAAGAGGGTGGGGCGGTGCGAGGTATGCTTACACTTTGCGCTGCATATTCGCCTACAGGGTGCAAAATGTGGATAGAGGATGTTGTTGTCGACAGCGACTGTCGCGGACGCTCATTCGGACGCAAACTTGTGGAATATGCAATAGATTATGCCGGTGAGTGTGGCAATGTAACGCTTATGCTCACTTCGCGTCCCTCGCGTGTGGCTGCGAATGCCCTTTACCGCTCTGCCGGATTTTCACAGAAAGAGACCAATGTGTATGCGATGAAAAAATAAAATGATTATCAAATATATTACCTAAAGTGTAATGTTGTTGGAATTAGTAACTTAAAAAGTTGTCCCTCTTTAAGGGGGACGAGAACTTTTTCTAAGGA
>SUXT01000085.1 GCA_015060835.1 Bacteroidales bacterium | reverse complement strand
TTGATTGTGGCGGTAGCGTCGGCGAGACGAATCTCCTCCTGTGCCTCGGTTACGATGCGGATGTTCTTGAGCTGTACCGTGTAGCTGCCGTAGGCTATTGCTGCGGGGATGTTCAAGGTCATGCGGGCGATGGTGCCTTCGTAGCCGTAGAACGCCTCATTGCTGTTTGAGTATGCCATCATGCGGATGCTGCCATCGGCGAGTTTAGAGGTGTTGAGGCTATGGTTGCTATAGCTACGGTACAAGCTTGCAAGGTCTGCGAATTCTATGCCTTCGGGCAAGTAGAGGTCGAATTGGAAGGCTGTAACCTTTTCGTTGTTATTCAAGCCGATAATGACATCTTGTCTACAGCCGGGGATGCAGTAAATATCGTTGATTGATATTGAATTGAATGCAGGACGGAAGCGTGCTTCTATCTCTTGGTTTTCATCAACTGCGAAGCTGTACTCGGCATCGGTACTGATGAGGTCATATTCAATACCACCGTAGGGGAGGATTACTTTTTTGTACCAGCCCTCGAAGAGGTAATCCGCTTTTGGCGTTGCCTTGATGGTTATCTGTCCGCCTTTAGCGATAGTGCCACCGCCGGTTACGGTTCCTCTCTCTTCGTCGCAAGTGAGGGTTACGGTTTTTTCTATCGGAGCAAATTTGGCTATTGCAATTCCCTCAAATGGATAATTTACTATAAATGTATACTCTGCATTTAGGCTTAAACGGAACTCCGGGGCATCAGTTCTATCGTACCAATAAACAAACTCGTAACCATCTTTGGGGGTTGCCTTAATTGTTACCTTTGTACCAAACTTGTAACGACCGCCGCCGGTTACCGTACCCATTGTGGTGTCGCAAGAAACTCTTACCTCGGTGCTGTTTTCGTCTGTTAATTCCTCTTCCACTGTACGCAGATGCCATTGCGATGAAGCAATTGTTCCCGTATAGTAAACAATATCACCGTCAACGCCGGAACCGCTGCCGTGGTTCTCCATGTTAAGTGACCAGTTATTGGCTTCGGGATTCCAAATATCAAACTTGGCGGGAGCCTGCTGACGGATGATGTAAACATATTCGGGTTCTTCTGTTGTACCTACGCCTACGCCTACACCATGATAATCAGACCCTATGTATACATTGTATGCAACACTCTTGATGTAGTAAGCGTTCTCGGCCTGCTTAGGTGTTATTATACTGTCAGCGAGCCACTGCTGTACCTTATCGCTCTCCTTTGCCGAGATTAGCTCGAACTTGTAAATATCATCGTCTTCGGTGTATTCGCCTTCGGGTAGGTCACCCCAGTATAGTCTTTCGGAAGATTCTACATCTTGATCGAAACCATCGTTGGAATTAATGTACATGGCTTTGCGCACGCCTTGTAATTTGAAAAATTCTTCATAGGCTGATTCGAAAATGTACACACCCTCTACTACAGGGTTGGGGGTCATTGTTTCTGTATTTGCAATAGCTGTGTTGAGTGCTGCGATAGCCTCTTTGCACTTAGCTTCGTCCTTAGCATCTACAGCAGCCTGAGCAGCAGCGAGTGCATCGGGGAATGTACCGAGGTCACTGTAGCGACCGGGGTCGTTGCTGATAACGTAACCCATAGACTCAGCAGCGGCAACGAGGTTCTTCAACCAATATTGATAGGGATTGTCCATTGTCATCTTGTAGATGTACCATTCACCTTCACCGTCGATATCGTTATTTTCGAGACTTGCTACAGAGAATGTAGCGAGGTTGCTGCCCCAGTCTTGGAAAATCACGTATGGCACATTCTCGCCATTGCGCATCACTGTATCGTTATACATATAGATTACGAATGAGTTGGGAAGACCGTCGTTACCTTTCGGTTCAATGAACACCTCCGCAGCCTGCGACCTATAGACTGTGGATGTAGCCTTTCCCCAACCGTCAACGTCAATCTGTCTCGACCAATATTTGCTGTCTGCAAGGCTTTGAATGACATATTTACCGTCGCCGGCACTGCGGATGCTGAATGCGTAGTTTGAATGGATATTGCGACCGATTTTATTTATTCCTTTATAGAACTGAGGTTCGAGAATACTACCGTCAATGGCATTTTCGGGATCGCAGCTATAAAGACCTTGAATTGCATAGATACCATCGTCGGTAATCTGTGAAACATCGGTAATTTTTTCGCCTACGCAGGCTTTATTGGGATCTATAAATGGTATATCATCGGGAGTTACAGTCTCGCCATAGTAGCCGAATACGAAGTCTGTGGGAACATCGTCGTAACCGTTACCGCGACCATACTGTACATATTTGAAACCGGTGATGGGTTCGGGAAGTGTAATGTCGAGGTAAACATACTCGGTACCTTCGTAACCTGTGTCATTGTTAGAATCCCAAGCTGAGTGGAAGTGGTAGCCGTTTGCTGTTTTGCCGTCTACAAGACCGGGGATACCGCCTGAATTACCGTCGTTTGATTTAAGAGAGTTTGTCTCGAAGCAATCTTCTGTCAACTCAATCTTGTTGCCATTGAGGTCATAAAGTTCGAACTCGTTGATACATACAAAAGGATAACCGTTGAAGTTACGTCCTGAGCGAGTTTTGAATACTGTGAAGCGAAGCTGTTCAACCTCTTCTGTCAAACAGTATTCGGGGGATTCCCATCTGTAAACGCTGTTGCTCTTCTCACCGGGAAGACCATCTTCCTCCTTACCTACACGGAAAGGAAGAGACTTCACGCTTGTAATCTTAGAAGCCCAGAAATTGGTGATAGCTGCCTTGATTGCATCAATGGCGGCATCTACATCTGCAAGAGACAACCCATCTCTATCGATAGCAATCATCGCTTCGTCGATAGCGCAGGCAAGATAGTCTGCCTTATCTTCGGGGTAGGTACCCTCTTTCCATCCATCGTAACCGTTAGAGGATTCTATATCGCCATTATCAAGTGCATCAACTATATTGCAAGCAGAATCGACATATAGCCAAATTCCTGATGCCACATAGGCCGGGAGCATTGCGTCGATAGTGTTGCACGCTTTTAGGACCTCGACTGCTGAAACGTTGTTGTTTGCAAGGATCTCTTCTGCGTCTGCCACAGCCGCCATAAGAGCGTCGTATTCACCTGCATCGTAATTTTCGTTGCAGCCATATAGATCTAAGCGTTCTTTAGCCTCTGCTACTGCCTCTTCGAGCATGAATTTTATGGCATTGCTATTTACATTTGCCTTCCAAATTGTAAAGTTTTCTGCAATAGGGCGAGAACGCATAGACAAAGATTCTTCTACGGATATTGCCATTTTACCAAGAGCATCAGCGAAGATTATACGCTCTGTACCGTCCACATTTGTTGTCATTACAAAATCCCCGTACACTACTGTATCACAAGCAAAAGTTATGTGTGCCGCATCATCCTCGTTGTTTGTCCAATTCAACCACTCTGAACTTGTTGTTATAGAGTTCTTGATGAAGTGGCCATTGTTCAACCATGCTACCTTGTAAGTGTAGTCCTCTTCATATGTGGGAATCAAGTAAACCAAAGAAGCGGCATTGGGGGTTACGTGTGCACCATAGGGCGAGTGATAGAAACCACCACCGGGATAGGTACGACCGTTACCGGATTCGTAAAAAAACTCCTCAACATTGCTCTCTATGAGGAAGAGACCACCACCTTCAAGTTTATGAAGCCATCTTACCTGTTCGCCGAGTGAAAATTCCTGTTCAGGGTAAGGCAGATACTCTTCACCACCTGGGGTAAGTCCTACGTATGTAGGCATATTTTTCCAAAACCTGCCACGGGTGTATGTCCTAATCTTGAACTCGTCTACAGGTTCAGACAATTCAAGTTCGATATAGTGGTACTCTTGAGGAAGTTCGCCGCTTGGACCATAGGTTGAGTGGAAGTGGCTGGCATTATTTCCGTCATTAAGATTCAGGATGGAACCATCGTTTGGAGCTTCAGCATTTGAAACCGCGAAATACTCTATGGGTGTACCATCGGCCCTAAGTATCTGAAACTCGGCAAGCGAGAAGTAAGGGAAGCCGGGTCCCCAACCGGCCGACATTCCGTCGTATGCAGTTGCGAGTGTATCCACCGTGTTTGTAGATACCACCGTGTAGCGAAGCGCAGTAATTGCTTCGTCGAGCTTAAAGAGCTGAGACTCAAAAACGCAGTTGTTAGGCCCTTTCTTTCCGGGAAGGCCATCCGCCGTTGTGAGCGTGATTGGCCATGTTGATGTTTGCGCCATGCCTATTGCGGCGACAAGCGTCAACAGAATCGATAATAAAAAATTTCTTTTCATAGCGTATTTATTTTGTATGATTTTGTGAAAATTTATTTTTTTTAACCACCCTGATTCGCAAAATTAAGAAGAAATATTATATAAGTATCACAAATATTATTATTTATTTAAAGGCTGCAACAAAAAATTTGAAAATATCGGAATTTTCGCCTGTCATAAATAATATTTCACTATCTTCGCAAATTAAAGCAGTTTCTTATACTAAGGTAGGAAAATCCGCGTTAAATAATCAGGATGAAAAAAGGGTTAATACTGACAATAGTGCTTCTGTGCGCAATCACCGCATTGCGTGCACAGTACGACGTGCACTTTAACCACTACTGGAATATACAGAATTTCTACAACCCCGCGGCGGCAGGCGCCACCAAGAAGATGCACATCTTCGCCACATACAGCAACCAGTTTACGGGTTTCGAGGGCAACCCGAAGAGCATGCTCTTCAACCTCGATGCACCATTGACTATGCTCAAGGGCGACCACTCGATAGGCACAGGCATACTGAACGACCAGGCGGGAATGTTCACCAACCAGCATCTGTTCGTCAACTACGCCTACGCAATGAAACTGCTTGGCGGACGAATGGCCATAGGCGTGCAGGTGGGATTGCTTAACGAGAAGTTCGACCCTTCGGGCATCATACTCGGCGGAGAGAGCAACGACCCGGCATTCCCCACAAGCACACAGAACGGCAACAAGGTAAATTTCGGAGCAGGCCTGTTCTATCAGCACAAGTTTTTTCAGGCGGGAGCGGCTGCACTGCACATAAATGCCCCGCTCATTTACATGGGCGAAAAAAACCAAATGCAGATAGATCCTTTTTATAATTTTTTTGCAGAGGGCAATATTCCGTTAAAAAATCCGTTAATAACCATACAGCCCTCTCTGCAATTGATGACAGACTTTGTGTCGTGGCGCACCGACATCACTGCAAAAGGCAGTTACACCTTCAACGGCCGCAAGTTCTTCGGTGGCGCAACATACAGCCCTTCGACCTCGGTTGCTCTGTTCCTGGGCATGGAGATGATGAACATAACCCTAAGCTACAGCTACGAAATATACACATCGGGCGTTGGAGCGGCACACGGCAACCACGACATATACTTGGGATACGACTTCGACTTCGATATATTTAAAAAAGGAAAGAACAAACATAACAGCATAAGAGTATTACAATGAAAAGAATAACAATCTGTTTGACGACGCTAACCCTGTTGCTCGCCCTCGCATCGTGCATGGGACCACAGAGCAGCAATGCCATAGGCGGCGAACTGACCGGAATCAGTGGCACGGCAATAAACGAACCCTCTCCCTACGGAATGGTGCTCATAGAACGCGGTTCCATTAAATTGGGCGACGAAGAGAAGGATTCACTCTGGGGATCAACTTCGTCGGTGAAGGACATCTCGGTAGATGCCTTCTGGATGGACGAGACGGAGGTAACAAATGCCGAATACCGCCAGTTTGTATATTGGGTGCGCGACTCAATCATCCGCGAACGCCTCGCCGACCCTGCATTCGGTGGCGACGAGACATACAAGATAACAGAGGACAAATTCGGCGAACCGGTAACACCCCACCTCAACTGGAGCAAGCCCATCCCCTGGCGCAAGCCCAACGAGGATGAGTTGCGTGCAATCGAGAGTGTATACACAACCAATCCAGTAACAGGCGCAAAGATGCTCGATGCTGCGCAGATGAACTACAAATACGAGATATACGACTACACCCTCGCCGCACAGCGCCGATACAACCTCGACCCTGCAAAGCGTAACCGCAACACCGACATTCCCGTGAATGCCGAAGAGGTGGTGATGATTTCAAAAGACACCGCTTACCTCGACGACGAAGGTCGCATCGTAACGCAGACAATCACCCGTCCGCTTGCAAGCTACTACGACTTCCAGAACACATACATCATAAACATCTACCCCGACACAACCTGCTGGGTAAATGACTTCCCCAATTCGAACAACGAGGTTTATCTGAATCTCTACTTCAGCCACCCCAACTACAGCGACCATCCCGTAGTGGGAGTAAGCTGGGAGCAGGCCAACGCATTCTGCGCATGGCGCACCGACTTCCTGCTCAAAGGCTTGGGCGGACAGGCTAAATACATACAGCGCTACCGCCTGCCTTCCGAAGCCGAATGGGAGTACGCTGCCCGCGGCAAACAAGGCGGCAAATTCCCGTGGGAATCAAAAGACACAAAGAGCGACAAGGGTTGCTACTACGCCAACTACAAACCCGGCGAAGGCGACTACACACAGGATGGCAACCTCATAACATCGAAGTGCGGCATCTACTCGGCCAACAGCAACGGCCTCTACGACATGGCAGGCAACGTAGCCGAATGGACCTCGACCGTTTACACCGAAGCAGGTGTATTGCAAATGGGCGACATCAACCCCGACCTACAGTACCGTGCAGCAAAGGAGGACCCCTACAGCCTGAAGAAAAAGAGCGTACGCGGCGGCTCGTGGAAAGACCCTGTGAAATTCATACAGGGAGCCACACGCACCTACGAATACCAGAACGAATCGCGCTCCTACATAGGCTTCCGTTGCGTACGCAGCTTCACAGGAATAGGCAGAAACAGAAAATAGGAATAGTAACCTTACAATAACAAAGAATCATGGGCAAATCAAAAGGCATAGTAAGACGCATACAGTCATTCATGGACTCCCCCAAAGGACGTACCTGGACAAACTACATATACAGCTGGGGAGCAGCAATCGTTATTTTGGGTACACTGTTCAAGCTCACCCACATAGCAGGTGCCAACCTGATGCTCTTCGTAGGCATGGGCGCCGAGGTTATAGTATTCTTCTTCTCGGCATTCGAACGTCCCTACGAGCTTGCCGAAGAGGACAGAAAAGAAGAGCGTGCCGAACGCCGCAGCGAATATGAGGCAACAGGCAACATAATAATAGCAGGCGGAACAACCGTCGCAGGCGATATTCCTGCAACACCCGCAGGCGGAAACATCATAGGCAGCATAGCAACATCGGGAGCCCCCGAACTTATCCCCCAGATGGACGAGGTTACACAGGAGTACATCGAAAAGGTACGCTCACTGAACGAGGCCATCAAGCAGATTTCCGACCAGACAGAATCCCTCAGCCGCAACATGGAGGAGATGGAGACACTGGCACGCAACCTCACAGCCGTAAACGCCATGTACGAGATACAGCTTCGCGGCGCAAGCAGCCAGCTCAACAACCTCGACTCCGTAAACGACCAGACAAAGAAGATGGCACAGCAGATAGAGGAGCTGAACCACGTGTACAGCCGCATGCTCGAAGCAATGACTGCCAACATGAACAAACCCGAATAACCACCCCCACAGCCCGAAGAGCATGAAAATAAAAAAGAATAAAGTCTCTCCGCGTCAGAAGATGATTAACCTCATGTACGTACTTCTGATGGCAATGCTGGCGCTGAACGTATCCTCGGATGTGCTCAACGGCTTCACCCTTGTCGATGAAAGCCTTACAAAGAGCACCGAGAACTCTACCGAGCAGAACCGGTCGCTCTACCGCGACTTTGCCGCATTCATGGAGCAGAACCCCGAAAAGGTACAGGAGTGGTTCAACCGCGCACAGACCGTCAAGCAGATGTCCGACTCGCTGTACGAATTTGCCGACTACCTGAAAGATCGCATAGCCAAGAAAGCCGACGGCCCCGACGGAGACTACCGCAACCTGAAGAACCGCGAGGATCTCGAAGCCTCTACATACATAATGCTCGGTGCCGGCCGCGAATATGGCGCCAAGCTCTACGATGCCATAAACAACTACCGCGAGCGCATCCTCACAATGATAAGCGACACCACACAGCGCAGGGTGGTAACCGACCTGTTCAACACCGAAGTACCCAAGCGCGACATAACCATGCTTCGCAACTGGCAGGAGTATAACTTCGAGAATATGCCCGCAATAGCAGCCATCACACTGCTAACAAAGCTGCAAAGCGACATACGCTATGCCGAGGGTGAAGTTCTGCACACACTTGCCAAGAACATCGACGAGGGCGATGTGAGAGTAAACAAAATAAGCGCACTCGTCATCCCCAATTCAAAGAACATAGTACGTGGCAACGACTTCAGCGCACAGATAATACTCGCCGCAGTCGACTCCACACAACGCCCCGAAATATTCATCGGCGACAAGAAGCTCGAAACAGAGAACGGAGAATACACCGTAACCTGTAACCGCACAGGCGACTACACCCTCAACGGATATATGATAGTAAACGACGGTTCGGGAACATCGGAGCGATACGACTTCTCGCAGAAATATACCGTCGTAGACCCCACTGCCACCGTCAGCGCCTCGCTGATGAACGTGCTCTATGCAGGCTTCGAAAACCCGGTGAGCATATCAGTGCCCGGCGTCCCCGGCAAGAACATATCGGCAAGTGTAGCCAACGGCAACGGTACCCTCAAGTCCGACGGCAAAGGCGGCTTTATAGCAGTCCCCAAACAGATAGGTAAAAATATGGAGATTGAGGTTACAGCCACCAATGAAGGCGGTCGCCGTCAGAGCATGGGCAAATACAGTTTCCGTGTGAAGCAGTTGCCCGACCCCTCACCCTTCATCGAATACAAGGATAAGGACGGCCACACCAAGAGGTACCGCGGCGGCACACCCTTTGCCAAGCGCGACCTCATGTCGACCAACGGCATTATCGCAGCCATCGACGACGGCCTGTTGAACATAGGATTCAAAGTGCTCTCTTTCGAAACAGTCTTCTACGACAACATGGGCAACGCAGTACCCGTAATATCCGACGGAGCCAACTTCTCCACACGACAGAAGGATATGTTCCGCCGTCTCTCCACCGGCAAACGCTTCTACATCTCGCATGTAAAAGCCATCGGCCCCGACGGAGTGGAGAGAGTGCTGCCCACCTCAATGGAAGTCATACTAAAATAAAAAAACATAAACGCCATGAAATATATCAGCAAGATTCTATTGATAATATGCGTATCACTGATGGGCCAACATGCAGCCGCACAGCCGCCCAAGCGTAAAAAGGAGGCTGCCGCCAAGCAGGCTACAACAGTGAATGTGCCCATGACCGACCGTGCCAAAGCACAATACCCCATAATGCAGACACCCACAGAGGTTGTGTGGAAGCGCGACATCTACCGCACACTCGACCTCACTAAGGAGAAAAACGCATCGCTCTACTACCCCATTGAGCCACAGGGCGAGAGTATGAACCTCTTTACATACATATTCAAGCTGTTCGTGAACAACGACATACCCGCATACTCCTACAACCTCGACGGCAACGAATCGTTCACCCCCGAGAACAAGGTTAACCCCAAAGACCTGCTCGACGACTTCGGAATATACTACGAAGAGAAAAACGGAGTGATAGACGTAGCGCAGAGCGACATTCCCAGCGCACAGGTGCTCAGCTACTATGTGAAGGAGAGCCACTACTTCGACCAGCGCACAGCCACATACAACTACCGCATCACAGCCATCTGCCCTGTGATACACAAGGCCGGCGACTTCAGCACCGAGGTAACCAAATACCCCATATTCTGGCTTAACTTCGACGAGATTTCTCCTCTGCTCACCCGTCAGAAGGTAATGTCGAGCAGCTACAACAACGTATCGTCAATGACGCTGAGCGACTACTTCCTGAAGCACTGCTACGAAGGAGAGATATACAAGACAGTGAATCTGCGCAATCTCTCAATCAACCAGTACTGCAAGAACGACTCGGCAGTGAAGAAGGAGCAGAAGAATATCGAAAAGCAACTCTCCGACTTCCGCGGCAACCTATGGAAAACACCCGCAGAAGTACCTGCCGATACCACAGCAACTGAAGCATCGGACAGCGTGAAGAGCGAAAAGGCCGAAGCTGCAAAGACAGAGAAGAAAGAGGAGCAAAAAACCCGCCGCACAACCAAGAAGAGCAGCGATGCGAAAGCAAGCAAAAGCAGCGGTGGAAAGAGCAGTGCACCGCGTGTATCTGTGAGAAGGACAAGAAGATAAATCAACCTGCAAATAGTTTAAAAAGTCTGCGCCAAAATCATATTTTGGCGCAGACTTTTTTGGTTTATAAGAATATGTAGAAATGCAAGATACTTGGTTTTAAAATATTGGTGTCCGGTAAATTTTTATCCTGCTTATGTTGTAGAATTCATCCGTCTTCAAAAAGTAACTTGAAAAGCTGTCCCTCTTAAAGGGGGACGAGAACTTTTTTCCGAGAAAAAAGTTCGGAGGGGGTTCTTAACCCATCGTACTACAATAAACCATACTACGCGAGGAAAACCC
>SUXT01000005.1 GCA_015060835.1 Bacteroidales bacterium | reverse complement strand
ACGACGAAAGCTTTAGCTTTCCAAAGGAGTGCCGAGCTTTGCGAGGCCAATCAAAAACGACAGTTTTTGAAGACGGAGGGGTTTTCCTCGCGTAGTATGGTTTATTGTAGTACGGTGGGTTAAGAACCCCCTCCGAACTTTTTTCTCGGAAAAAAGTTCTCCTTCCCCTTTAAGAGGGACAGCTTTTTTAAGTTTCTTATTTTGAAGAGATTAGCAAAATATAAAAACTGAAAGATGTGTCCAAAGATCAGCTTAAAGTGGGACAACTTTTCAAGTTACTTATTTCCACCGACATTGCAATGCAACGTTGCATTTTAGGTAATATATTTGATAATCATTAAAAATAAAACATCGCAACCATTAAAGATTGCGATGCTCGTCGGGGCGACAGGATTCGAACCTGCGACCACATGCTCCCAAACAAAAAGCTGAGGACGCTAACGGAAACAACAATCCGCAACCTCATTACAAAGATTGCGGATTCATTGTCGGGGCGACAGGATTCGAACCTGCGACCACCTGGTCCCAAACAAAAAGTTGAGGACGATACCGAGAAAAACATCTGTGCAAAAACAACAATCCGCAATCTTCAAATAAAGAAGACTGCGGATTACCGTCGGGGCGACAGGATTCGAACCTGCGACCACCTGGTCCCAAACCAGGTGCGCTACCGGACTGCGCTACACCCCGGATAGACCTTTTTATTAAAGCAGGTCTAAGGCTTTAAACACTTTTGTCATCTTATCCAATGCACGGTCAACCTGCTCTTTTGTGTGGGTTGCCATCAGCGAGAATCGGATAAGTGTATCCTGAGGTGAACATGCGGGGGGAACTACGGGGTTGATAAATATACCCTCGTCCCACAACATCTTTGTCACCATAAAAGTTTTATCTGTATCGCGAATATACAAGGGGATAATAGGTGTAGAAGTGTTACCTATCTCGAAACCGAGTTCGCGGAAATTCTTCAATGCATAATTTGTAACATCCCAAAGGTTGGCAAGACGTTCGGGCTCTGCCTTCATTATGTGCAGTGCCTCTATCGCAGCTGCTGTTGCAGCGGGAGTATTACTTGCGCTGAACATATATGAGCGCGCGTTGTGACGGATGAAGTTCATCACCTCCTTATCACCAGCCACAAAGCCACCGATGGTTGCAAGTGACTTGCTGAATGTACCCATGATGAGGTCTACATCGTCTGTTACTCCAAAGTGGTCGCAAGTACCACGTCCCTCTCTACCAAGAACACCCAAACCATGTGCCTCATCGACCATGATGCTTGCGTTGTATTTGTTCTTGAGGCGTACAATTTCGGGCATATTGGCTATATCACCCTCCATGCTGAATACACCATCGACTACAATCAACTTTATTGTCTCAGGTGCGCATTTTTTCAGTTCATTCTCAAGAGACTCCATGTCGTTGTGGCGGAATTTGCGCACTGTAGAGAATGAAAGACGGCGACCGTCAACGATTGAAGCATGATCAAGTTCATCGCACAGAATTGTATCGCGACGACCTGTAACACATGAAAGTACACCCAAGTTCACCTGAAAACCGGTTGAGTATACAAGCGCCTCGTCTTTTCCCACAAACTCGGCAAGCTCATTCTCCAACTGGATGTGGATATCAAGTGTTCCGTTAAGGAAACGCGAACCGGCGCAGCCTGTTCCGTACTTCTTGACAGCCTCAATGGCAGCCTCTTTGATTTTAGGGTGATTGGTAAGTCCTAAATATGAGTTCGAGCCGAACATCAACACCTTCTTACCGTTCATTATAACTTCAGTGTCCTGCTCGCTGTCTATGCAACGGAAATAGGGGTAGACACCTTTCGCCATAAATTGTTGTGGCAAATCGTATGAGGCATATTTTTCTTTAAGAATTCCCATTGTAATCTTGATTTATTACTCTGCAAGCAACTTGCGATGCTCGCCAGAGCGAGTTTATTACCCAACTTTGCAGGCTGCAAAGATAAGCATTATTTTTTAACAATACGGCACATTCGCATGCTTTTTTCAAAAAAAGCATAATTACTGCTAAATTATTACCTAATTGTGCGTATCCACTATTTTCGTAGGTTCCTGTTCGTCATTTCTGCGTTCGGTGTGATAAGCAAGAGCAGCTGCAAGGCGCAGAAATGCTTGTCCATCAGGTGTTTCGGGACGCAGAGCTACAGGTTCGCCATTGTCACTACATTCGCATATTGCCTGCACGAGAGGAATCTGTCCGAGCACAGGCACCCCGTACTGTTCGGCCACCTTCACTCCACCCTCGCGACCGAATATGTAGTAACGGTTTTCGGGAAGTTCGGCAGGTGTGAACCACGCCATATTTTCGATTAAGCCGAGGATGGGCACATTCACCTTGTCGTTAAGGAACATATTCATACCCTTGACAGCAGCAGCCAAAGAGACTGCCTGCGGAGTGGTTACTACCACTGCTCCGGTGAGTGCGAGACTCTGCACGATGGTCAAGTGAATATCGCTGGTGCCGGGAGGAAGGTCGATAAGGAAATAGTCGAGTTCACCCCAATCGGCATCGGCAATAAGCTGCTTGAGGGCATTGCTTGCCATTCCTCCGCGCCATAACACAGCCTGCTCGGGGTCTACGAAGAAACCTATCGACAACAGTTTGACTCCATATTTTTCTATCGGGATGATAAGGTCGCGACCATCTTTGAATTCGCTATAGGGACGTGCATCCTCCACCTTGAACATTTTAGGTATCGAGGGACCGAAAATATCTGCATCCAACAGACCTACTTTGTATCCGAGACGGGCAAGGGCTATTGCAAGGTTGGATGAGACGGTAGACTTGCCTACTCCACCCTTTCCTGAGGAGATTGCAATAACATTCTTAACCTGCGGCAGGAACTTTCCAACCTCCGGGCGTGCCTGCTGGCGGCTGACAACGCTTATATTGCCAACAATTTCCACTTCAGGGCCAACGTATGTGAGTATGGCTGTCTCGGCCGACTTTACCACTGAACGAATGAACGGATCGGTGGGCTTTTCGAATATCAGCGAAAAACTGACTTTGTTGCCATCGATGCGTATGTTGTCGTCTACCATGTCTGCCTCTACAAGGTTTTTTCCGTTACCGGGGTAACGTACCTTTTCGAGGGCTTCGAGTATAAGTTTGGGATATAATGCCATTTCTATTCTTTATTATTCCTACAAAAGGCTTATTAAATTTCGTAGTCTACCGCAGTACGACTCTCGCTTACCTCCTTGCAATAGGCCGCAACTTCGAGGTGCGCTGGGTGCACCTGATAGCGTTGCATGGTTTCGAAACTGTCGAATTCCGAGATAAGCACTGCATCGTATGACGCTTCAGTGGGATTGATGTTTACACCCACTTCGAGCGAGCGTATTTCGGGGACTACACCTACAAGGGCTTCGAGATGTTCTTTCAGCCACTGTGCGTGTTCATTGCGGCTTTTGCCATTGACGCCATCCTTGAAGCGCCACATTACTATATGTTTAAGCATATTATTTACTTGTTTGCAATCCGCTGCGCTTGCTACGGTTGTAGCTGCGGTAGCTGTCGAGTTCTATCTCTATTTCGGGCTCCACAAGCTCGCCCTCCGCAGGCAGACGGAATGATATGTATTTTATATTTATGCCGCGCGATAGCCACTGCTGTTCGTAGTAGGTCTTTATATCGAGCGGTTCGACAGCCTCGCCATCCGCGTATATATCCTCAATACAAGATACGACCGGAAGTTTGTTCACTTCGGTGATGTAACGTGTATAGGTGAACATAAAGTTGCTGTCGCTCTTCAGATGCACAATGCCATCGGGGAGCATTATATTGCGGTAACGTTGCAGGAAAAGCGAAGAGGTGAGACGTTTGGTGTGCTTCTTCATCTGCGGATCGGGGAATGTGAGCCATATTTCGCTCACTTCGCCGGGAGCAAAGAAGTGGTCTATAATCTCGATATTCGTGCGCAGGAAGCCTACATTTTTAAGTCCGTCGCGTATAGCCTCTGTTGCACCCGTCCACATGCGTGCACCCTTGATGTCCACACCTATGAAGTTCTTGTCGGGGTAACGGCGTGCAAGACCGACTGTATATTCGCCTCGGCCGCAACCGAGTTCAATCACAATAGGATTGTCGTTCCCGAAGAACTCTTTGCCCCAATTGCCACGCATAGGGAAGGGGGTTGCATCGGCAATGGAGAAATGGTGCTCCACCACATTGGGATATTCGCGCATGTCGGCGAACTTCTGTAATTTTCCTTTACCCATGATTTACGCTGTTATTCGTTTTTCGTACTCCTCTTTTACATACTCATAATAGTGGGCGAAAGTGGCATTCATATACGGGAGAACCCACAGGAAAAGTATTCCGCATGTAAAGATGGACAACAGTATCCATCCTATAAATGTCAGTCCCAGCACAAAGTATTCCATCTTGTGTCCCTCCATCATCTCCATACTGCGCTCAATTGCAGTATTGAACTCAAGTTCGGGATTGTCCTTCAAGACGAAGTATGTCTGTGAATAGGACACACCTTTTATCACGCCGGGCACAACAAGGAGCATTGTCCAAAGGAATATATAGACACCTTCCAGGACCAACGTTCCGAATATGCGCAAAAAATCCTTATATCCATCAAACAGCGACTCTGCCTTAAACCCTGCTGCCGTACGTTTGTCTTCCAGAAATGCGTTTACATACGAATAGCCCACCGGAAGAACAAGCAGACTTCCGATGCTGCTAAGAACAGCAGAGGCAGCAGCATATATTGCCACATATACAAGCGTAAACAGCACAGGAGCCTCCCAACGGCCCTTGAGCTGCGCCCATCCCAAATCGCGGAAATACTGAGAATTTTTCTTCATAAATCTATCTGCTTAGATATCAAGCACAGTTACCCAACCGTGCGTATCGGGTTCGTCGCCGTACTGTATTGCACGCAATTTGTTGTATAGTGCTGTACATACGGGACCGGGCTTGCCATCCTTTGCAAAGACATATGAGGTACCCTTTTCAAGGTCATCGATGCGCTCGATAGGCGAAATTACGGCTGCTGTACCGCATGCTCCTGCCTCTTCGAATGTGCTGAGTTCCTCTTCGGGTATTGCACGCTGCTCTACTATCATGCCCATATCCTCGGCAAGCTGCATGAGACTGCGGTTGGTGATTGAGGGCAGAATAGATGTAGATTTAGGAGTAACATAGTGGTTATCCTTGATACCGAAGAAGTTGGCTGCACCGCATTCGTCGATATATTTCTTTTCTTTTGCGTCAAGGTAGAATTCGCAAGAGTAACCCTTTTCGTGTGCCATCTGATTAGCTTTGAGACTCGCAGCGTAGTTGCCACCCACCTTGTAACGGCCTGTACCGAGAGGAGCCGAACGGTCAAACTCGCGGATAATAACATAAGGATTGGTTGCAAAACCACCCTTAAAGTAGGGACCTACGGGTGTTACGAATATTACGAACAGATACTCATCTGTGGGATGTACACCTACCTGTGCGCCCACGCCAATGAGCAGAGGACGGATGTAAAGTGAAGCGCCACTCTCATAGGGAGGAATAAATTCCTTATTAAGCGATACCACCTTGCACACCATCTCGCGGAACATCTCTGTGCTCACCTGAGGCATGAGAATACCGTCGCATGTGCTCTGCAGACGCTCTGCGTTTGCTTCGAGGCGGAAGATACGAACCTTTCCATCTTTGCAACGGAAAGCCTTGAGGCCTTCGAATGCCTCCTGACCATAATGAAGACAGGTTGCAGCCATGTGGATGTTGAGTGTCTCTTCGCTACAAATTTCCATTTCACCCCATTTTCCGTCGCGATAACGGCAACGGACATTGTAATTTGTTTTCATGTAGCCGAATCCGAGATCCGACCAATCAATATTTTTCATATCGTAATATAGTTTTAATTTTCCAACAATAAATGCGCAATTCTATTTCTGCGCTCAGCCTGCAAATTTACACATAATAAATAAGAATCTGTTTAAAAATCCATAAATTTTGTCTATTACCCAAAAGAAGAACGGGACAGCTTTGTATGAATGGCTGTCCCGTTATAAATATTTTATATAATTACATTCCGAAAGAGAATTTATCTATCTCCTCAAATACGAAGCTGCATATTCCCAAGAGGATTATACCTGCGAGACAGACGACGAAGCTGATACGCGAGTATTTGCTGCTGGGGAAATAGGGTATGGGATTGTCGTTGGGAGTAATATACATTGCCTTTACGATAAGCAGATAGTAATATAGTGATATTACAGTGTTTATAAGCGCAATGAACACAAGCACCCAAAATTCGGCCTTGAAGGCACTCATAAATACGAAGAACTTGCTGAAGAATCCTGCAAAGGGCGGTATTCCTGCGAGCGAGAAGAGCGCGAGCGTCATAAGGAATGCCAGTTTGGGATTGGTCTTATAGAGACCGTTGCAATCGTCGCGCGACACATTGGAGCGTGTGTGATGCTCTATTGTCTCTATAATTCCGAAGACTGCGAGGTTGGCAAATATGTAGACAAGCACATAATAGACAAGCGCACTCATACCCTCTTTTGAGCCGCCAATGACAGCGAGCATTATGTAACCGGCCTGCGAGATACTGCTGAATGCCATGAAGCGTTTGAGGTCGGTCTGTCGGATGGCGAAAAGGTTGGCAATGGTGATGCTGAGCACAGTGAGTATATACAGTATCGTCTGCCAATACTTGATCATGGGTGCAAATACTTGTATGAGCACTACCATAAGAGTGAAGGCGGCCGCACCTTTGGATATTACAGACAGGTATGAAGAGACCACGGTCGGTGCTCCCTGATAAGTATCGGCTGTCCACAAGTGGAAAGGCACGAGAGATATTTTGAATCCCAATCCTGCAAAGAAGAGCACAAGAGCAAACACTTGCAAGGGTACACCTGTAATATTATTCGCCACATCAGCAAAATAGAGTGTGCCGGTAGTACCGTAGATGAATGATATTCCGTAAAGCATCACAGCAGAGGAGAACATCGAGGTGAGAATATATTTCACACCTGCCTCAGCCGAATGGTGGCGGTATTTGTCGAACGCTACAAGACAGGCAAGCGGCAACGATGCAAGTTCCATGCCTATGAAGAAGAGCAGGAAGTGACGCGCGCTTATCATTATGTACATTCCAAAGAGTGTACTGAGCAACAGAGTGTAGAATTCGCCCTGTTTATGTGTGGTGTTTGCGCTGCGCAACCATTTGTTTGCCTGCATCACAAGGAGCAGCGTTCCACCGGTAAGTATAGTCTTCACAATGCCTATCATGGGACAGGTATAGTACATTCCGCTGAAAAGTTCCGCTTCGCGGTAGCTCTCTCCAAGGCATATGGCTGTGTGCAGCATAAGCAGCAGGCAGACAACGGGGTGAAAATAGTGGCGCCACTTTCCGCGTGCGACAAGGTCATATACAAACACTGCTACAAAGATAGCCAGAAGGCTTACCTCAGGGCGCATTTCGAGAAATTGTATGTAGTTCATCTGTTTCGTGTTTAGGGAGGTTCTATAAATTAGTAATTTAATATTCTTGGTAGGGTGGGTTCAATTTCGGCCGCTTTTGGATTTATTTTTGCATCTTTTTGATATTTGCTCTATTGCGATGCCCGCATCGCGCTATCGCCAACATCAAAAATCTACTAAAAATAAAACTCAAAACCGTCGCGACCTAATTCACAGAACCTCCCTTTAGGGATATATTATGCTGAAGATATTACCTACTCCCCCATCTATGAGGTTGCTCACCCACATGGGAAGAATGCCGAGACCTGCGACGCAGGCTATCAGACAGATTACCGTGAAGCGCTCGTCCCACGTTGCATCGGTGAGGGCAAGATGGTGTTCGTTCTTGCAGACACCGTAGAGTATCTTGCCCACTACGCGGAGTATATATACGGCTGTTATCACAATACTTGTGCAGGCGATGATGGTTACACAGCGGTGGAAGAGATCGGGCTGTTCGAATGAGCCTACGAATATTGTCATTTCGGCAATGAATCCGCTGAATCCGGGGAGTCCGAGATTGGCAAGGCCGGCAATGATGTATCCTACGGAGAGGAAGGGCATTATCTTCATCAGTCCGCTCAGTTCGCGTATGTCGCGTGTGTGTGTGCGACCATAAATCATACCTATGAGGGCAAAGAAGAGGGCCGTCATAAGTCCGTGCGAGAGCATTTGCAGAATGGCTCCGGTGCAGGATGTGCGTGTCATCATCAGCAGGGCGAAGAGTACAAGTCCGCAGTGCGACACCGACGAATAGGCATTTATATACTTGAGGTCGGTCTGACTGATTGCACTGAGTGCTCCGTAGACCACACTGATGGTTGTAAGGATTATAAAAATCCACGCAAGGTCGTTGGCTGCCTGCGGAAGCAGATACATTGCAATTCTGAAGCATCCGTAGCCACCGAGTTTCATAAGCACTCCCGCGTGGAGCATCGACACTGAGGTAGGAGCACTTGCGTGACCGTCGGGGCTCCATGTGTGGAACGGGAAGAGTGCGCCAAGCACGCCGAAGCCGAGGAATGTGAGCGGGAAGAATATGTACTGTATATTGACAGGTATATTTCCCATTTCGGCAATTTCGAGAATGTTCATTGTGGTTGCTCCGCTGCCGAAGTATATTCCCAATATTCCCATCAGCAGGAATGCCGAGCCACCCATGAGCATAAGCGTAAGCTTCATTGCCGAGTACTCCTTCTTGCCGCTGCCCCACACGCCTATGAGCAGATACATGGGGATAAGGGCTGTTTCGTAGAACATGAACATTGCGAACATGTCAGTGGAGATGAAGAAGCCGAATACTCCGAGCGACAACAGCACGTACCATAGGAAAAATTCCTTTGTCAGCGGTTGCAGTCTCCACGATGCGAATGTACCGGTAAAGACAATTATCGCCGACAGCAGTATCATTGCCACTGATATTCCGTCCACTCCTATGGAGTAGCAGATGTTGAGCGGAGCGTACCATGTCCATGATGCAGCATAGAGGAAAGGAGCATCTGCACCGGCACTGCGCTGCGAAATGAAATCGATTGTCAGATAGATGGAAAGCGCCAGCAACAGCGAGGAGCCTACGACCATCACACTGCGTATCTGACGCAGATTGCGGGCTGCCCACAATGCAAGCAGCATTGCGAGGGGCAACAGTATGAAAAGATTAAGTATATTCATTGTCCTATATACTCTTTGGGGTTACACAAGAAATATCAATATAAGTGCGAGTATCATCACTCCGTGCAGGAAGTATATGCTGTACGACTGTATATTACCGCTCTGCAAACGGCGTATGCTGTACGACAAGCGCTGTGCACCTTTGCCAAGCAGATCCATTGTCCCGTCGATTACATGTTTGTCGAACCATGCTATAGGTCGGCTGATGCCGCGGAAGATTATCTTCTTTGTCACGAAGAGCCAAAGTTCGTCCATGTAGAAACGATGGTAGGCGGCGATAAGGAATTTGCGTCCCTGCACCTTCACCGTGAGCACTACCCTGCTGCGTGCCTTTGCATACATTGCTGTTGCCACAGCTATTGCCGATACTGCAAGTATTATGCTCGACACTGCCACAGCCGTATCAAGATGGATGGTGTATGCGTGGCCGTTACTGCTGACAAATTCGCCGAAGGGAATGAAGCCTGCCAACGTGCTGACGACTGCAAGGATTATCAGCGGAAGCAACATTGCAAACGGTGCTTCATGAGGAGCATGGGGCTTTTCGGTCAAACGGCCCTTTTTGTACTGCGCAAGCTGTGATTCATAGTAGCTGTTTCCCCAGAAGATAAGGTAGTAGAGACGGAACATGTAGAATGCGGTAAGAGCCGCCACTCCGCTCATGAACACTCCCATCACAAGCGAGTAGTCGTAACAGGCTGTCAGTATTTCGTCCTTACTGAAGAATCCGCTGAACGGGGGTATTCCGGCTATGGCAAGGCAGGCGATGAGGAATGTTATATGCGTTACGGGCATATATTTGCGCAGGCCGCCCATGTGGTCGCGCTCATTGCTGTGCACTGCGTGGATGATGGAACCTGCGCCGAGGAAGAGCAGTCCCTTGAACATTGCGTGGGTAAAGAGGTGGAACATTGAGGCCATATAGCCGAGGCCGCCGTCGTGTGGGTCATCCGAAGTGCATACTCCGAGTGCTACCATCATGAATGCTATCTGCGAAATTGTGGAGAAGGCAAGCACTCGCTTGATGTCTGTCTGTGCACAGGCCACCACTGCCGCATAGAGTGCTGTGAATGCGCCTATGTATGCAACAATGTGCAGCACTTCGGGGGCGTAGCCGATGAATAGGGGGAACATACGCGCAACAAGATAGACTCCGGCAACGACCATTGTTGCTGCGTGGATGAGTGCCGAGACGGGTGTCGGGCCCTCCATCGCATCGGGCAGCCAGATATGCAAGGGGAACATTGCGCTCTTGCCGGCGCCACCTATGAACATAAGTCCGAGGGCTACAGGGATAACCGCTCCTGCCGAAGCGAGCAGCATTGCGTCAGGGGTGAACGAGAATGTACCCGCATAGTATCCGTAGAAGAGTATGCCTACGAGGAAAAAGAGATCGGCAAAGCGTGTTACGATAAACGCCTTCTTCGACGCTGCTATTGCAGCCTTTTTCGTATAGTAGAAGCCTATAAGCAGATAGGACGATACTCCCACAAGTTCCCAAAACACATACATCTGAAAGATATTGGTAGCCACCACAAGCCCCAACATGGAGAATGTGAAGAGCGACAGGAAAGCATAGTAACGCTGAAAGCCTTTCTCGCCTTTCATATATCCGAAAGAGTATATGTGCACCATCAGACTGACTGTGCTTATCACTATAAGCATCATTACAGAAATGGGGTCGAGCATTATGCCCATGTCAATGTGCAGATTGTCGGTAAGCGGCAACCATACGAAATTATAGGGCGTAAGCGTGGGGAAAAGTCCGTCCGCACCACGTCCGCCTCCGAAATAGAGTGCGGCTGCCGTGTATGAGAGTACTGCTACAGCGGCAAGGGAGACGGTTCCAATCGTTCCGGCTACTTTATGTGGCATCTTCATGCCTGCAAGGGCGAGCACCAGGAAACTGAGCAACGGCAGTGCCAATATAAATATAGTAAACTCCATAGCTTCTAAAATTTAAGGTTCTTAATGCTCTTTAATCTTATCGTGCGCAGGTTGCGGTAGACATTGAGTATGATTGCTATCGCCACTGCTGTCTCTGCGGCCGCAATACCTATAGCGAACAGTGTGAAGAAGAATCCCTCAAGATGTTCGGGGTAGTAATAGGCATTGAATACTGCAAAATTTATATCAATAGCGTTAAGTATAAGCTCGGTGCTGATGAGCATTGCGAGCAGATTGCGTCGTGTAAAGAAGCCGAAGACTCCGATGAAGAACATCAGGGCGGCAAGTACAAGGTAATATTCGGCAGGTATCATGGTTGTTATCTTTTTCTTGCTATCAACAAAGCTCCCACCATGCAGGCGAGCAGAAGCACGCTCACCACTTCGAATGGAAGCACGAAATTATATTTGTCGGCACCCATCATCGTGTGTCCGATGAGATTCATGGGAACGATGGATGTGGGGGACTTCACTTCTGGGAAACTGTGTGTGAATATAAGGTATACGCTGAGCGCAAGGCCTGTTACGGATGCGGTGAATCCTGCCGTGTAGCGCAGGATGGAGGTGTGCGTGAGGTCGCGTGTTCCACGGCCTATGAGCAGTGCCGCAAAGACGAAAAGCACGATTATACCTCCGGCGTACACTGTTACCTGCACAGCGCCCAAGAAGGCGTAATGAAGAATAAAGTATATTCCCGCCGTACCGAAAAGCACGAACAGCAGATATACGGTCGCACGCATGATGTTACGCGTGGTAACCGCGAGCAACGAGGCTGCCACCATCATTGTGGCAAGGCCTGCAAATATTATCGAAAGTGTATTCAGTTCCATACTCTACTCTATTTATTCAACTTCTGTATCAATTTATTACGGTCGAAGACTGCATTTTCAAAGTCGTTGCTAAACTCTATGGCGCCTTTAGGACAAGCATTCACGCACAACTGACAGAACATGCAGCAACCGAGGTCGTAGCTGTACTCCACAAGCACTTTTTTGCTTTTTCCCGTCTCTTCGTCGGTAACGCTTTTTGTAGTGATGCTTATGCTGCCGTTGGGACATGTATTCTGGCAAAGTCCGCAGGCTATGCATTTGTTGCCACCCTGCTCGTCGTGAGGCATCACAAGGCGAGCACGATGACGCTCTGATATTTTCAGTGTCTTTCTGTTCTCAGGATACTGCTCGGTTACTTTAGGGGTAAAGAATTCCTTGAGCGTTACGGACATTCCCGTAAGCAGGGATTTCAAAGTGCAGTATATGCGGCCTAAATATGTTATATTGTCTTTCATTTCCTTATAGTTTTAAAGTGTCCACCCCATTACTACACAGAGTGTCATTATGAGCAGGTTTATAAGCCCTATGGGCACGAGGTATTTCCATTCGAGGGTGATTACTTGGTCGATGCGCAGACGGGGGAATGTCCATTTCACCCACATGAGCAACCATATTACAAAGAATGTCTTGCCCATGAACCATACTATTCCGGGGATAAAGTCCATGACAGCATTGAAGCCGTCAAGACCGGGTATGTGCAACGGCATCCATCCGCCGAGAAAGAGTGTGGAGGCTATTCCCGATACGATGAAGAGGTTCATGAATTCCGCCACGTAGAAGAATCCGAATCCCATACCTGAATACTCAGTGTGGTAACCGGCTGTAAGTTCTGATTCTGCCTCGGGGAGGTCGAACGGTCCTCGGTTGGTTTCGGCATTGCCGGCTATCAGGTATATGATAAAAGCTGTGAGAGCGGGCAGATGACCTTTGAATATGAACCACGCATCGGCCTGTCTTTCGACAATTTCGCTCAATTGCATTGTGCCACTGAGAGCAACAAGAGTAAGCATGCTCAAGCCTATGGAAAGTTCATAGCTCACCATCTGGGCTCCGCTTCGCATAGCGCCTATCATGGAGTATTTGTTGTTGCTGCTCCATCCGGCAAGCATTATTCCGAGCACTCCGAAAGAGGAGGTTGCCATGACGAAGAATATTCCCATATTGAAGTCGAGCACTTCGAGTCCCTTTGCAAAGGGCAGACAGCTGAATGTGAGCACCGAACTGAGGACTACGAGGTAGGGAGCGAGGTTGTATAGCAGGTTGTCGGTGCGCTTGAAGTGGATAATCTCTTTTATTATCATCTTGAAGACATCGGCAAACACCTGCAACAATCCCCAGAAGCCTACACGCATGGGGCCCAGACGACACTGGAAAGCAGCGCACACCTTGCGTTCCATGAATATCATAACTATTGCGAGAAGCACGTATGCCACAATAACGCAGACGGCGACAAGCACACATTCGAGAAATACTGCCATCGCCGACGGCATCAGTGAGCGCAGGAACTGGTCGATGGCTGTTGTTATTATACTGAAGTCAAACATATCTGTCAATTCTGTTTATCGGTCAATATCGGGAATTACATAGTCGAGGGTGGCGCCTATGGCCATAAGGTCGGCTATTTTGCAGCCTTTGAGCAGTGTGTGCATGGAGGCCACAAGCGGCAATCCCATAGGACGGAATTTTATGCGGTAGGGTGATTTTTCGCCCCTGCTCTCGATGAAGACTCCGAATTCACCGCGTGAGCCTTCGACAGCTGCATGATAACTTCCTTCGGGGATGCGGATGATGGGTTTGGTCTTCACCTTATAATCGCCTTCGGGAATATTGTCTATCAGTTGGTTGATTATCTTCACCGACTCCTTTATCTCGTCGATACGCAGACGCAGACGATCGTAGCAGTCGCCTTTGCTGTAGAGTATTTCCTTGAAGTCGACTTTGTCGTAGAGGGCATAGGGATGGCGTTTGCGCACATCGCACGACCAGCCTGAGGCACGGCCTGTGCCGCCTGTGCATCCGTACGAGATTGCATCCTCTTTGCTTAGGATGCCTACATCTATCATTCGTTTGCGGGTGATGGTGTTGTTTGTGAAGACATCGTTGTATTCCTGCAACTTGTCGAGGATATATCTGCAATATTCCTTTACTTTACCGGCAAAGCCGGGAGTGATGTCTGCCTGCACGCCGCCGATGGTGTTGTAGTTCTGTATGAGTCGGCCGCCGGTTACCTCTTCGAATATGTCGAGCAGTTTCTCGCGGTCGCGGAAACCGTAGATGAAGGCTGTGAGTGCGCCCAAGTCCATAGCTGCACATGAGACAAAGAGCAGGTGGGAATCGATACGTTGCAACTCATCCATGATGGTACGGATGTATTGCGTACGGTCGGTTATTTCGAGTCCCATTGCCTTTTCGATGCACATGCAGAGCGCGTGGCGATTCTGATGAGCACTGAGGTAATCGAGACGGTCTGTAAGTGCAAGTATCTGAGGATAGGTGTACTTTTCGCTTATCTTTTCTATTCCGCGGTGTATGTAGCCGCAGTGCACATCGACCTTGCGGATAAACTCACCCTCAAGCGACAAACGGAAGCGCAACACACCGTGTGTGGCGGGGTGCTGAGGGCCTATGTTTATTACATATTCCTTGTCGTCGAAACTATTGTCGACGGTTGTTGTAATCGTACCGTCGGGAGAGAGTGTGTGCAGATAATCCTCCTCGTTCTTCTCGCTGAACATTCTCACCGGGTTCAGTGCTTCGCTCTCGTCGTAATCTTTCCTCAAGGGGTAGCCTACCCAGTCATTGCGCAGATAGAGACGACGCATAAAGGGATGTCCCGAAAAGACTACTCCGAAAAAGTCAAACACTTCGCGCTCGTACATATTGGCTATTTGCCATATATCACTGACTGTGGGGATTATTGTATTTTCGCGGTCGGTGGTGCGGGTGGCTACAGCGATGTTCTCTTTTGTGGTGCTGTTCTCCAGCATATAGATGGCACCAATGCCCTCTTCGCCCCAGTCCATACCTATCATGTCGCGCAAGAAATCCATGCCTTTTTCTTGTCGCAATGCCTCCATACGGGGACGGAACTCGCTTAATGGTATAAAGGTGATATTCATTGCTCTCTCTCTTTATCGGTTATATCTTGCGGTACGTTTGTTATTATTATCGGATAATCTTCTGTTGCATCGCCACTCTTTTGCTGACGGTTGACGCCACCAAAGAATTTCTCAACCTTCACTTTGCGCTGCAACTGCATCATGCCATAAAGGATTGCTTCGGGACGGGGAGGACAACCGGGAATATAAACATCCACAGGGATTATCTTGTCAACTCCGTTAAGCACATGGTAGGAGCTCTTGAAAGGGCCTCCGCTTATGGCACACCCGCCGACGGCTACCACATATTTGGGTTCGGCCATCTGGTCGTATAGTCGTTTGAGAACGGGGGCCATCTTGTGGGTGATAGTGCCGGCAACCATTATAAGGTCGGCCTGTCGGGGAGAGTTACGGGTAACCTCGAAGCCGAAACGTGCAAAGTCGTAGCGCGCGGCTCCCACCGACATAAATTCTATTCCGCAACAGCTTGTGGCAAAGGTAAGCGACCATAGGGAGTTGCTGCGGCCCCAGTTTATAAGGTCGTCAAGCGCACCTACAACCACATTTGTACGCTCTTTATTGAGTTCTGTGATAAGGGCTTCGAGGGTTTCATTATCCTTAAACTCCTCGTAAGGGATTGATTTTATTACAGGTTTTTTCATTTCCATTCGAGTGCTTTTTTACGCCATGCGTATGCTAATCCCAATACTAATATAAAAAGAAAGAACGATATTCCGAGCAAAGCATCCACTCCCATTTCGTGGACTATAGTGGCCCATGGGAAGAGAAAGACTGTCTCAATATCGAACATCAGAAAGAGGATGGCAAACAGATAGTAACCTACTCTGAACTGCATCCATGTTTTACCTTGTGTGGGAATACCGCATTCGTATGCTTCGCTCTTGTTCTTATTGAATGAGCGCGGGGATATTAAATTTGCTATGAGCATCGTTACCCCAACGAACAGAAACGATGCCACAATCATTGTAAACAGTAGAACGTAATAGCTCATGTTATACTCTTTTACAGGTTGAGTGGATTTATAAATTCTTTAACGGCAAAGAATCCTGCCGGCACGGGCGGCCTCGTCAGATTGTGGCGGAATGGTCGGGCGTGTTGACTTATGATGGTTCGCCACAGGCAAAGTTAGTAAATTTATATTTAAAACAACCCTAAAGGATTTAATTTTATGGATAATTTGCAAACGATACAAAAAAAGACAGAGTGCCTGTCGTTTCCGACAAACACTCTGCTTGATATATATCTTCGGACATCACGTCCAAAGGATTCGTATTTTGGCTTATTCTGCAGCTGCTTCCTCAGCAGGTGCCTCTGTTGCAACAGGAGCGGCAGCCTTCTTGCCAGAACGACGAGTACGGCTCTTCTTAGCAGTAGGCTTAGCCATATTCTCGTTGAAGTCAACCAACTCGATGAAACACATCTCAGCGGCGTCACCAAGACGGTTACCAAGTTTGATTATACGTGTATAGCCACCGGGACGCTCAGCAACTTTCTCAGAGATTGTTCCGAAAAGTTCGATGATAGCCTCCTTGTTCTGCAAGTAGCTGAACACTACACGACGAGAATTTGTTGTGTCTTCTTTAGACTTTGTGATCAAAGGCTCAATGAATTTCTTCAACTCCTTAGCCTTTGCGAGAGTCGTAGTGATTCTTTTGTGCATGATCAACGAAATTGCCATATTTGACAACATGGCCTTACGGTGAGATGCAGTACGACCCAAATGATTGAAAGATTTCTTATGTCTCATTGTTATTCTTTATCTAATTTGTATTTTGAAATATCTGTTCCAAACGAAAGATTCAGACTCTCTAGCAAATCATCAAGCTCAGTGAGCGATTTCTTACCGAAGTTGCGGAACTTGAGAAGGTCTGACTTATTGTACTGTATCAACTGACCGAGTGTCTCAACATCGGCAGCCTTCAAGCAGTTAAGAGCGCGAACCGAGAGGTTATGGTCAACAAGCTTGGTCTTAAGCAACTGACGCATACGCAATACCTCTTCATCGAACTCATCAGGACTATCCAAATCACTTGTCTCGATGGCGATTTTCTCGTCTGAGAACAACATGAAGTGATAAATCAAGATTTTAGCAGCCTCCTTCAAAGCCTCCTTCGGGTGAATGGAACCATCCGTCGTAACCTCAAGCACCAAACGGTCGTAGTCAGTCTTCTGCTCAACGCGGAAAGGCTCAACCTGGTACATAACGTTACGAATGGGAGTGTAGATAGAGTCGATTGGAATCATTGTAGGATCTGTGCAGTACTCTCTGTTCTCGTCAGAAGGAACATAACCGCGACCCTTGTTTATACTGATTTCAATCTGCATTTTAGCCGTTGAATCGAGATGGCAAATGACTAACTCCGGGTTTAACACTTCAAATCCGGTTAAATACTTGCTGATGTCTCCAGCTTTGAATTCTTCAGTATTCTCTACATTGATTGAGACTTTCTCTGCTTCGAACTCCTCAACCACTCTTTTGAATCTAACCTTCTTCAGATTCAATATAATGTTGGTTACATCCTCCACAACACCGGGAACTGTTGCAAATTCATGCTCTACACCTGCAATGCGGATGTAGTTGATTGCAAAACCCTCAAGTGAAGAGAGAAGGATACGGCGCAAAGCATTACCTACGGTAGTACCGAAGCCGGGTTCCAAAGGACGAAACTCGAATTTTCCGAAGAAATCGGTTGCCTCCAACATTATTACCTTATCAGGTTTTTGAAATGTTAATATCGCCATTATCAATTATTATTTGCTGTACAACTCAACGATTAACTGCTCCTTGATGTTCTCGGGGATCTCTGCGCGCTCAGGCATATTGAGATATTTACCTGCCATAGCAGATTCGTCCCACTCCAACCATGAGTATTTGCTGTGGTTGAAACCTGCCAATGAATCCTGGATAACTTCGAGAGACTTAGAACGCTCGCGAACACCGATTATCTGGCCGGGCTTAACGAAACATGAAGGAATATTGTTTACTTTACCGTCAAGTACAATGTGGCAGTGGCTTACAAGCTGACGTGCTGCTGCACGTGTAGGAGCGATACCGAGACGATAAACAAGGTTATCGAGACGTGACTCCAAGTGCTGCAAGAGAACCTCACCGGTGATACCGGGAGCCGAGTCAGCCTTGTTGAAGGCATTACGGAACTGTCTCTCAAGAACACCGTATGTGTACTTAGCTTTCTGCTTTTCAGCCAACATTATACCGTACTCCGATGACTTGCGACGACGGTTGTTGCCGTGCATACCGGGAGCATAATTCTTCTTTGAAAGCACTTTGTCGGGACCAAAGATAGGCTCACCGAAACGACGTGCAATCTTACTTTTAGGACCTGTATATCTAGCCATTTCTGAATTTCTTTAATTAAAAGTTATACTCTTCTTCTCTTCGGAGGACGGCAACCATTGTGAGGCAGCGGTGTTACGTCCACGATTTCAGTAACCTCAATACCTGCACCGTGTACTGTACGGATAGCAGACTCGCGACCGTTACCGGGACCCTTAACATATGCTTTTACCTTGCGCAAGCCCAAATCGAAAGCGATTTTTGAGCAAGCCTCAGCTGCCATCTGAGCTGCATAAGGAGTGTTCTTCTTAGAACCTCTGAAGCCCATCTTACCGGCAGAAGACCATGAGATAACCTGTCCCTCGTCATTTGTAAGGCTGACGATAATGTTGTTGAATGACGAGTGAACGTGAAGCTGTCCGTTTGCACCGACCTTCACATTTCTCTTTTTTGTTGCAACTGTTTTCTTTGCCATATTAATTACTTAATTTTTATTTCGTAGCTTTCTTCTTGTTTGCAACCGTTTTCTTACGGCCCTTACGTGTACGAGCGTTGTTCTTTGTGCTCTGACCACGAACAGGCAAACCGATACGGTGACGTATACCACGGTAGCAACCGATATCCATCAGTCGTTTGATATTCAACTGGATTTCTGAGCGGAGGTCACCCTCTACCTTGTACTCGGCACCAATTACCTCACGGACTTTGGCTGCCATATCATCTGTCCAGTCCTGAACTTTGATATCCTTATCTACACCTGCTTTTGCAAGGATTTTGGTAGCACTGCTGCGTCCGATACCATAGATGTATGTCAACGCAATCTCACCTCTCTTGTTCTGAGGTATGTCTACACCAACTATTCTTATAGCCATATACGAATATATATTATTTAATTATCACAATAAATTAACCCTGACGCAATTTGAACTTGGGGTTCTTCTTATTAATCAAATACAAACGTCCGTTGCGACGAACGATTTTGCAGTCAGGAGTGCGTTTCTTGATAGATGCTTTTACTTTCATAATATTTTGTTTTTATTTATATCGGAATACGATTCTGCCCTTGGTCAAATCATAGGGAGACATTTCAATGCGTACCTTATCACCGGGAAGGATCTTTATGTAATGCATTCTCATCTTTCCCGAAATGTGTGCAATTACTACGTGACCGTTCTGTAATTCCACTCGGAACATAGCATTTGACAATGCCTCTACGATTGTACCGTCTTGTTCAATTGCATTCTGTTTAGCCATATCAATAACCTTTACTTCTTAAAACTTCTTCAACAAACTCGAACGACGATAGAATATCGGCTCCATGGCGACCTACTGCTACAGTATGCTCGAAATGAGCTGCATTTCTGCGATCGCGAGTCTTTACCGTCCATCCGTCACGCTCCATGAATATCTGACGCTTACCCAAAGTAATCATTGGCTCAATCGCCAAACACATTCCTTCTCGAAGTTGCAGACCATTACCTTTGCGACCATAGTTGGGAACCTCGGGTGCCTCGTGCATATCACGACCGATACCGTGACCTACAAATTCGCGCACTACTCCGAACCCGTTTGACTCGCAGTGGGTCTGAACTGCATTACCTATATCCCCAAGACGCTTGCCGTGAACAGCCTGCTCTATGCCAAGATAAAGGGACTCCTTTGTTACCTGCAATAGTTTTCTGGTCTCTTCATCTACCTCACCTACACAAAATGTATAGCATGAGTCACCACAAAAACCATTGAGCAGTGTTCCGCAATCAACGGAAATAATATCTCCCTCTTTCAAAGGCACATCATTGGGAATACCATGTACCACTACTTCATTTACTGAAGCGCATATCGAACCGGGAAATGGCTTGCCTTCGTGATTAGGATAACCCTTGAATGTGGGGATTGCCCCATTATCGCGGATAAACTCCTCTGCAACCTTGTCAAGCTGACGTGTAGTAACGCCCGGCTCTATTATTTTAGCTACTTCGGCAAGCGTCCTGCCAACAAGCAGATTGCTCTGCCGAAGTAGTTCTATTTCGTCTGCTGTCTTAAGAAATATCATTCTTAATTAGATTAACCCATACGACCTTTAATATGGCCTGACTTCAACAGACCATCGTAATGTCTCATCAACAAGTAGCTCTCAATCTGCTGCAGTGTATCGAGGACTACACCCACAAGGATAAGGAGTGATGTACCACCGAAGAACTGTGCAAACTCCTGCTGTACGCCAAAGATATTTGCAAATGCAGGGATAATGGCGATTACTGCAAGGAAGAGTGAACCGGGCAATGTAATACGCGACATAACTGTATCTATATACTCAGCTGTAGGCTTGCCGGGTTTGATGCCGGGGATAAAGCCATTGTTACGCTTCATATCTTCAGCCATCTGAACAGGATTGATTGTGATAGCTGTGTAGAAGTATGTAAACAATATAATGAGCAGAGCAAATATGAGATTATAAACCCATGATGTGTGATCAAGCATCAATCTCATAAAAGTGGGCACATCAGCCTCTGTGTACAATCCTGTGAACACAAGAGGAATGAACATGATAGCCTGTGCAAAGATGATAGGCATCACGTTAGCCGCATTTACCTTTAAGGGAAGATACTGACGCGCACCGCTGAATGTCGCACCGCTTGCTGTCTGCTTTGCATACTGAACAGGCACCTTGCGTGTACCCTGCAGAAGAGCAATTGCACCACATATTACAATAAGGAGGAATGCAACCTCAAGCAAGAACATGATTACACCACCACCTGTAGCGGCAGACATACGCGAAGCAAATTCCTGGATGAAAGCCTGAGGCAGACGGGCGATGATACCGATCATGATGATGAGAGATACACCGTTTCCTACACCCTTATCTGTTATACGTTCACCCAACCAAAGGATAAACATACTGCCTGCTGCAAGAATGATAGTAGAGGTAACCATGAAAAGACCAAGGTTAACGCTCTCATTGAATGCACCGGCAGCTGTATAACGCAGGTTCATCAAGTAAGAGGGAGCCTGCACCAAAAGAATCAATACGGTCAAGTATCTTGTGTATTGATTGATTTTGCGGCGTCCGCTCTCGCCCTCGCGCTGAAGTTTCTGGAAATAGGGGACCGCCATTGCCAACAACTGCACAACGATAGATGCCGTAATGTAGGGCATGATACCGAGTGCGAAGATTGAAGCATTAGAGAATGCACCTCCAGAGAACATGTCAAGAAGTGACATAAGGCCACCACTTGTCTGCTCCTGGAGTTTTGTGAGCATGCTGGGGTTAATACCGGGCAACACCACGAATGAACCGAAACGGTAAATCGCAACGAAGAGGATTGTAAGACCCAGGCGCATTCTCAGGTCCTCAATTTTCCAGATATTCTTCATAGTCTGGACAAATTTAAGGTTTGATAACTTATTAGCCATTTTTTAAAGCTTTACTACAGTTCCACCTACAGCCTCAATAGCCTCAACAGCTTTTTGAGAGAAAGCGTTTGCCTCTACAGTAAGTTTCGCACTAAGTGTTCCGTTAGCGAGAATCTTTACAAGCTGACCTGAAGAGATGAAACCTGCTGCAACCAATGTTTCGATATTGATTACCTCAAGAGAATTCTTCTCTGCGAGAGCCTGAAGTGTAGACAAATTGATAGCTTTATACTCTACGCGGTTAACATTCTTGAAACCGAACTTGGGAACGCGACGCTGCAAAGGCATCTGACCACCCTCGAAACCGATTTTCTTCTTGTAACCAGAACGAGACTTGGCACCTTTGTGACCACGGGTAGAAGTACCACCTCTACCTGAGCCGGTTCCACGACCAATTCTTTTACGAGCTTTGACTGAGCCCTCAGCAGGCTTCAGATTATTTAATTTCATAGCCAAATCTTTTTAAAATTAATTACTCTTCAACAATGGCAACCAAATGCTGAACTTTCTTAATCATACCACGAACAGAGGGATTATCTTGACATTCAACCACCTTGTTCATTTTTGTAAGACCCAGAGCATCAAGTGTGAGCTTCTGTGTCTTGGGAGCGCCGATACGGCTTCTCACCTGCTTTACTTTGATAGTAGCCATTATAATTCTCCTATTATCCGTTAAATACTTTACTCAAGCTCACGCCTCTGTTCTCAGCTACAGTGCGAGCATCGCGCATCATGCTCAATGCCTCGATAGTAGCCTTCACAAGGTTGTGAGGGTTAGATGAGCCTTTAGATTTAGCCAACACGTCAGTAATACCTACGCTCTCAAGTACGGCACGCATAGCACCACCGGCAACAACACCGGTACCATGAGAAGCGGGTTTGATGAATACCTCAGCACCGCCGAAACGTGCAATCTGCTCGTGGGGTACTGTACCTTTCAATACGGGTACGCGAACCAAATTCTTCTTGGCAGCCTCTACGCCCTTTGCAATAGCGGCGGTAACTTCGCTTGCTTTACCAAGACCGTAACCGATGATACCATTCTCGTTTCCTACAACAACGATTGCAGAGAAACTGAATGTGCGACCACCCTTTGTAACCTTTGTTACACGGTTGATAGCAACCAATCTATCTTTTAACTCTATGTCTGCTGCGACTTTTACTCTATTATTAACTGCCATATTCATTAGAATTTAAGCCCACCATTACGCGCTGCATCTGCAACTTCCTTAACTCTCCCGTGATAAAGATAGCCATTACGGTCAAACACTACAGATGTGATGCCAGCCTCAATAGCTTTCTTAGCAATCAATTCACCTACCTTAGCAGCCTGCTCCTTCTTGGGCATTGCCTCAAGACCAAGTGATGAAGCTGAAGCCAATGTGCAACCTGTGAGGTCGTTGATAATCTGAACGTAGATCTGTTTATTGCTGCGGAATACGCTCATGCGGGGACGCTCGGCAACACCTGTTACCTTATTGCGTACTCTATATTTAATCTTGGTCCGTCTTTCTATTTTTGTAGTCATTTGCTTACGATTTTAATTATTTAGCACCAGCCGACTTACCTGACTTGCGACGTATAACCTCGCCAACAAACTTAACACCTTTACCTTTGTAGGGCTCGGGCTTGCGGAAAGAACGAATCTTTGCGCAAATCAGACCAAGCAACTCCTTGTTGCAAGACTCCAATGTGATAAGCGGGTTCTTGTTTCTCTCTGATTTTGTTGTAATCTTCACCTCTGCGGGGAACTGCATATAGATGGGGTGAGTGTAACCAAGCAACAACTCGATTGAGTTATTGGGCTTCTCGCTTACACGGTAACCTACACCTACAAGCTCAAGCTCTTTTGTGAAACCGGTTGAAACACCGATAACCATGTTGTTGACAAGAGCTCTGTAAAGGCCATGGAAAGCATGCTCCTGCTTTGTAGCCTCGGCAACTGTCTTGCCACCTGCGTATGTGAATGTGATTTCACCGTTCTCAATAACTGCTTCAATAGAAGGGTCGATTTTCTGTGAAAGCTCGCCCTTGGGACCTTTTACGGTAATTACGTTGTCATCGCTGACAGTTACTGTTACCTTTTCGGGGATACTGATAGGCAATTTACCAATTCTAGACATTGTTCAATTCCTCCCTAAATTAGTAGACGTAGCAGAGAACCTCACCACCGATCTTCTCAGCAGCAGCCTCTTTGTCTGTCATTACACCTTTGGATGTCGACAAGATTGCGATACCCAATCCATTAATCACTCTAGGCATATCTTTGTATCCCGTATAACGACGCAAACCGGGTGATGATACACGTACAAGGTTGCGGATAGCATTTACCTTGTTTTTTGCATCGTACTTCAAGGCAACCTTGATTGTGCCCTGGGGGCCATCCTCAACGAACTTGTAGTTCAAGATGTAACCCTTGTCAAAAAGGATTTTTGTGATTTCCTTCTTGATGTTCGAGGCAGGAATTTCAACTACCCTGTGCTTTGCCTGGATAGCATTTCTCAACCTCGTCAAATAATCTGCAATAGGATCTGTCATAAAAAATTAATTTAAATTAATCAGGACTTCCCTGACAATATTTATAATTAAAAACTCAATTACCAACTTGCTTTTCTAACTCCGGGGATAAGGCCCTGTGAAGCCATCTCGCGGAACTGGATTCTTGATATACCGAAAAGACGGATGTAACCTTTGGGACGACCTGTCAGCTTGCAACGGTTGTGCATACGGATAGGGTTAGAGTTCAAAGGCAGGTCCTGCAATTTGCGTGCAGCCTCGTAAGCTTCCTCAGCACTACCTGTGTTGATGATCTTCTTGAGTGCTTCACGTTTTGCGGCATACTTCTTTGCCAATTTTGCTCGTTTTACCTCACGAGCTTTCATTGATTCCTTTGCCATATTCTATTATTATGAATTTTTAGCGTTTTTAAAAGGTAATCCGAACTCCTTGAGCAGTGCGTAACCCTCTTCGTCAGTCTTAGCGGTAGTAACAAATGTGATGTTCATACCGGTGAGACGCATGATGTTGTCGATGTTGATTTCGGGGAAGATAATCTGCTCCTTGATACCCAATGAGTAGTTACCGTTACCATCCAACTTGCTCTCGATACCCTTGAAGTCGCGGATACGGGGAAGAGCTACGCGAACAAGACGCTCGAGGAACTCATACATGCGCTCACGACGCAAAGTTACCATAACGCCGATAGGCATTTTCTTACGCAACTTGAAGTTCGAAATATCCTTGCGTGAAACAGTGGCTACTGCCTTCTGACCTGTGATTGCTGAAATCTCATTGATTGCAACCTCGATAATCTTCTTGTCAGCAACTGCCGCTCCAAGACCCTCGTTGATAACGATTTTCTTGAGAACGGGCACCTGCATGGGTGAAGAATAGTTGAACTGCTTCATCAAAGCCGGAGCAATACGCTCGGCATATTCTTTTTTAAGGCTAGCTGTATTACTCATTTTATTAGATCTCCTCTCCTGATTTTTTAGCATAACGAACCTTCACACCATTCTCGTTTACCTTGCGACCGATACGTGTGGGCTTGCCAGACTTGGGGTCGATAAGGCTGAGGTTAGAAATATGGATAGAAGCCTCTTGTTTTACAATACCTCCATGGGGATTCTTTGCGCTGGGTTTCGTGCTCTTGGAAACCATGTTTACGCCTTCAACGATAGCACGGTTCTTCTCAACGAGAACTTTCAAGACCTTACCGGTCTTTCCCTTGTCCTCGCCTGAGTTTACATAAACCGTATCACCTTTCTTGATATGTAATTTCTTCATTACTTCAGTTTTTTATAATGTTAAAGTACCTCCGGAGCCAACGAAACTACCTTTGTAAAGTCAGTAGCACGAAGTTCGCGAGCAACCGGGCCGAAAATACGGCTTCCACGCATTTCACCTGCATTGTTCAAGAGAATGCAAGCGTTGTCGTCGAAGCGGATGTATGATCCGTCCTGACGACGAACCTCCTTTTTAGTACGAACAATAAGAGCTTTTGAAACTGCTCCCTTCTTCATATCGCTTGAGGGGATAACGCTCTTAACAGCGACTACGATAATATCGCCTACAGAGGCATAGCGACGGCGAGTACCGCCGAGCACGCGGATACAAAGAGCCTCTTTGGCACCGCTATTATCACATACTGTAAGTCTTGATTCAACCTGTATCATAATTACTTAACTTTTTCGATGATTTCTACTAATCTCCATCTCTTTGTCTTGCTCAAAGGACGAGTCTCCATGATACGTACTGTATCGCCGATTGAGCACTCATTCTTCTCATCGTGTACATGATACTTCTTAGTTCTGCTCACGAATTTACCATAGATGGGGTGCATTTCTTTGAATTTAGCAGCAACAGTAATCGTTTTGTCCATTTTATTGCTCAGAACGATACCTGTACGCTCTTTTCTTAAATTTCTTGCTTCCATAGTCCTCTTTATTTTTGATTTAATTCGCGAGAACGCAACTCACTCTTCATACGTGCAATAGAGCGACGCAAATCCTTAATCTGAGAAGGATTCTCAAGGGGTGAAATTGCGTGATTCAGCTTCATTTGTGCATAACGAGTAACATCAGCCTCTATTCTTTCGTTGAGCTCCTGTGTAGAAAGCTCTCTAATTTCTGCAATTTTCATGATTATGCTTAATTTTGAGCGTCGTAATCGCGTCTAACAATAAATTTAGTTGTAACGGGAAGTTTCTGTGCTGCAAGACGCAATGCCTCTTTAGCAATTTCAAAAGGAACTCCCTCCACCTCTATCAATACACGACCGGGGTTTACGGGATATACAAATCCTTCGGGATCTCCCTTACCTTTACCCATACGTACATCGGCAGGCTTTCTTGTAATAGGTTTGTCGGGGAAGATACGAATCCATATCTGACCCTGACGCTGCATATAACGTGTTACGGCGATACGGGCTGCCTCAATCTGGCGTCCGTTTATCCATTTGTACTGCAAGCACTTGATACCGAAAGAGCCGAACGCGAGCTGTGTACCTCTCTGTGCATAACCCTTCTGGCGGCCGTGCTGCACTCTTCTATATTTAGTCTTTTTTGGCTGTAACATAATTCTTGGAATTCAATTCGTTAGCGATTGTTGTTTTTCTTACGTTTGAAGTTTCTTCCACCAGCCTGGCCATTGTTGAAGTTGCTCTCCTTGCTCTGAACGAAATTAGGAGTCAAATCCTTCTTTCCGTATACCTCACCACGGCAAATCCAAACTTTGATACCAAGCAGACCTACTTTTGTCAGTGCCTGAGTCTGACAGTAGTCTATATCGGCACGGAGTGTGTGCAAGGGGGTACGACCCTCTTTGTACATCTCCGAACGAGCCATTTCCGCACCGTTCAAACGTCCTGAAATCAATACTTTAATACCCTCTGCTCCGTTACGCATTGCATTGGCAACAGCCATCTTGATTGCACGACGGTAAGCAATTTTACCCTCAATCTGGCGAGCGATGTTGTTTGCTACAATGTTTGCATCCAAATCAGGTTTCTTAACCTCGAAGATGTTGATCTGTACATCCTTGTCAGTGATCTTCTTCAATTCCTCCTTCAGCTTGTCAACCTCCTGACCACCTTTACCGATAATCATACCGGGCTTAGCTGTACATACAGTAATTGTAACCAACTTCAAGGTACGCTCAATAACGATCTTTGAAACGCTAGCTTTGTCGAGACGTACGTTAAGATATTTTCTTATCTTAGAGTCTTCAATCAACTCGTTACCGCAGTTCTTGCCAACATACCAATTGGAATCCCATCCTCTGATGAATCCTAAGCGATTACTAATCGGATTAACCTTCTGTCCCATTACTCTTCTACCTTTTGATTGTCATTACTTACTTTAGTATCCACGTAGATTGTTACGTGATTAGAACGCTTACGGATTCTGTATCCGCGACCCTGAGGCGCAGGACGCATACGATAGAGTGTGCGTGCCTCATCCACAAAGATCTGTGAGATATAGAGTTCTCCATTCTCAGCCTTACGCTCGTTTTTCTGCTCCCAGTTAGAGATAGCAGAACGCAACAGTTTCTCAACGTTGGCAGAAGCAGCTTTTGTAGAGAACTTCAAGACACCCAAAGCACGTCCGACTTCCATTCCGCGGACCATGTCAGCAACAAGTCTCATCTTGCGGGGTGACGAGGGGATATTTCTCGCACTGGCAAAATACAGACTTTTGCGAGCCTCTTTTTTCTTGTCAGCAGCTATTTTTTTTCTTGCTCCCATTATTATATTTTAGTTTAATTCAATTTTTAATAACCTGCTTACTTTTTACGGTTACCTGAGTGACCACGGAATGTACGTGTGGGTGCAAACTCACCCAACTTGTGACCTACCATGTTCTCGGTAATGTAAACAGGGATAAATTTATTTCCGTTATGAACAGATATTGTGTGTCCCACAAAATCGGGAGAAATCATAGAAGCACGAGCCCAAGTCTTGATGACCGATTTCTTACCGCTCTCGTTCATGGCAAGCACCTTGCTCTCCAATTTCACATTGATGTACGGACCTTTCTTTAATGAACGACTCATATTATTTCAAAAAAATTAATCCTGTTATTACTTCTTTCTTCTCTCGATAATATACTTAGAAGATTGCTTCTTCGGTGCACGTGTCTTCTTACCCTTAGCGTAGAGACCTGTACGAGATCTGGGGTGACCTCCTGAAGCGCGACCTTCACCACCACCCATGGGGTGATCAACGGGGTTCATAACAACACCACGGTTGTGAGGACGACGACCGAACCAACGTGTACGACCGGCTTTACCTGAACTTTCGAGTGCGTGATCTGAGTTACCTACTGTACCTACAGTTGCACGGCAAGTACCGAGGATACGGCGAACCTCACCTGAAGGCAATTTGATTACGCAATAGTTCTCCTCACGAGAAACGATCTGAGCGAAGTTACCAGCTGAGCGAACAAGCGCTGCACCCTGACCGGGACGCAACTCGATGTTGTGAACAACTGTACCTATAGGCATAGCCTTCAAAGGAAGGGTATTGCCAAGTTCGGGTGCTGCATTCTCGCCTGACATAAGAACTGCACCAACTTCCAAACCGTTAGGAGCAATTATATAACTTTTTACGCCATCAGCATAGTAAAGAAGTGCGATGCGTGCTGAACGGTTAGGATCGTACTCAATACTTTTTACTGTAGCGGGAACACCATCTTTATTACGCTTGAAGTCAATAAGTCTGAATTTGCGTTTGTGACCACCGCCTCTGTAGCGCATGGTCATCTTACCGGTGTTGTTACGACCGCCGGTCGAACGCTTACCGCTTACAAGCGACTTCTCTGGAACCGCAGCAGTGATTTCGTTAAAGGCTCCAATAATTTTGTGTCTCTGGCCCGGTGTTGTAGGCTTAAATTTACGTACTGCCATTTTCTATTTAGATGTTACTATAAAAATCAATAGTATCGCCATCCTTAAGTGTGACGATTGCTTTCTTAACAGCGATTGTGCGGCCTTTCACAAAGCCAGCCTTGGTGTAACGACTCTTAGACTTACCTGCGTAGTTCATAGTATTTACATCAACTACAGTCACATCGTACATCGCTTCTACTTCTTTCTTTATCTCCAATTTGTTAGCTTCCGGACGCACAATGAAGCCAAAACGATTGAACTTATCAGTTGTCTTGGTCATCTTCTCCGTAACCAACGGTTTAATAATCATTGCCATTGTTTACGCCTCCTTTTTTGTTAAGATTTTGCTAATAATTTCCAGAGAACCCTCAGATATAACCAAAACATCAGAATTCATAATTCCGTAAGTGTTTATATTTGAAGCAATTGCAACTTGTGTTCTCTTCAAATTTCGCGCTGACAAATATACGAATTTATTGCTAGACGGCAAAACAAAGAGTTGTTTCTTTTCTGAAACATTAAGTTTATTTAACACATTTACAAAAGCCTTTGTGCTGGGTGCTTCGAATGCAAAGTCCTCAACTACAATGATAGCATTCTCAATTGCCTTCTGAGAAAGGGCAGACTTACGTGCAAGCTGCTTAACTTTCTTATTGAGCTTGAAGTGATAATCGCGGGGTTTAGGACCGAATACGCGAGCACCACCTACCAACAGAGGAGAGTTGATATCACCACGACGAGCACCGCCACCACCTTTCTGGCGACCGAGCTTACGTGTTGAACCTGAGATCTCGCTTCTCTCCTTAGACTTGTGTGTACCCTGACGCTGATTTGCAAGATACTGTCTAACGTCCATGTATACTACATGCTCGTTGGGCTCAATACCGAAGATTGATTCGTCTAACGTAACCGTTCTTCCGGTGTTCTCACCATTAATATTTAATACGCTGACTTCCATTATTTCTCTACTATTACGATTGAACCATTATAACCGGGAACAGAACCTTTGATAACGAGAAGGTTGTGTTCGGGTATTACCTTTAACACTTGAAGATTGTGGGTTGTAACGCGGGCATTACCCATCTGACCACCCATGCGCAATCCTTTGAATACCTTAGCAGGGTAAGAACATGCACCGATAGAACCCGGTTTGCGTGCTCTGTTGTGCTGACCGTGTGTAGCCTGACCTACACCGCCGAAGCCGTGTCTTTTAACTACACCCTGGAAACCGCGACCCTTAGATGTACCGATTACGGTTACATAAGCAGCGTCTGCGAACAAATCAACTGTAACAACATCTCCCACATTGAGAGCTGTATCAAAATCCTTGAACTCGGCCAAGTGTTTCTTGGGAGCTACACCTGCTTTCTTGAAGTGACCGAGGAGGGGCTGGCTTACGCGGCTCTCCTTCTGATCCTGGAAACCTACCTGAACAGCCTCATAGCCATCCTTTTCGATTGTCTTCACCTGTGTAACTGCACAAGGACCTGCTTCGATAACAGTGCATGGAATGTTCTTACCCTCGGCACTGAAAACGGAAATCATTCCGATTTTTTTTCCTAATAATCCTGGCATTTCAGTTTTGATTTAAATATTAAAAAATGATTAAATTGTTTCACTACACTTTGATTTCTACCTCTACACCGCTGGGCAACTCAAGTTTCATGAGCGCGTCAACAACCTTTGTTGATGTTGTGTAGATGTCAATAAGTCTCTTATAAGATGAAAGTTGGAACTGCTCACGAGACTTCTTGTTAACGAATGTAGAACGGTTAACTGTAAAGATACGCTTGTGTGTGGGCAAGGGTATAGGACCGCTTACCTGTGCACCTGTTGCCTTAACAGTACTTACGATTTTCTCAGCTGACTTATCAACCAAGTTGTGGTCGTAAGATTTCAGTTTGATTCTGATTTTCTGTTTACCTTGACTCATTATATTTATATTATTAAAAAAGTTGTATATGTAATAACCTACCGGTTAAGAGTCATTCGCTAACCGGTAGGTATTTATTTTATTTATTTCTTCGCAATCTCCTCAAGGATGTTCTTTGTCAAAGATGCGCTCACCTGTTCGTGGTGATCGTACTGCATTGATGATGTTGCACGACCTGAGGTGATAGTACGCAACGATGTAACATAACCGAACATCTCTGCAAGGGGAACCATTGCCTTAACGATGCGGGCACCTGTACGGCTTGTTTCGAAGCCCTCAACCTGACCGCGACGTTTGTTAAGGTCGGCAATCACATCACCCATGCTCTCTTCGGGAGTTACAACCTCAAGCTTCATGATAGGCTCAAGAAGCACGGGGTTAGCCTTGAGGCAAGCTGACTTATAGGCCTGGATAGCACAAACCTCGAATGACAACTGGTCAGAGTCGACTGTGTGGTAGCTACCATCGAGAAGAGTAACCTTCAATGAGTCCACGGGATAACCGGCAAGAACACCGGCTTTGAGTGCTGACTGGAAGCCCTTCTGTACAGCAGGGATAAACTCCTTGGGCACATTACCACCCTTAACCTCATTCACGAACTGCAAGCCACCCTCTTTGAAGTCGGGATCTGCGGGACCTACAGAAACAACGATGTCGGCGAACTTACCCTTACCACCGGTCTGCTTCTTATATGTCTCATGAACCTGTACAGTCTCTGTGATAGCCTCTTTGTAGCTAACCTGAGGTTTACCCTGGTTACACTCAACACCGAACTCACGTTTCAGACGGTCGATGATGATATCGAGGTGAAGCTCACCCATACCTGAGATGATTGTCTGACCTGACTGCTCATCTGTTCTTACAGTAAATGTGGGATCCTCCTCAGCGAGCTTACCAAGACCTGTTGCAAGTTTGTCGAGGTCTTTCTGAGTCTTAGGCTCTACCGCGATGCTGATAACGGGATCGGGGAAGTCCATAGACTCAAGTACGATGGGTGCATCCTCGTCGCACAATGTATCACCTGTACGAACATCCTTCATACCGATGATTGCGCCGATATCACCTGCACCGAGTACCTCAACAGGGTTCTGCTTGTTAGAGTGCATCTGGAACATACGCGAGATACGCTCTTTACGACCTGAACGGCTGTCGTAGATATATGAACCTGACTCAATCTTACCTGAGTAAACACGGATATAAATCAAACGACCAACGAAGGGGTTTGTAGCAATCTTGAAGACAAGAGCTGATGTCTTGTCAGACTCAACAGGCTGACGGCTCTCCTCTTCATCTGTCTTGGGGTTCACACCTGTAACAGCCTCAATATCGAGGGGTGAGGGGAGGTAAGCACAAACGTAGTCGAGAAGAGGCTGAACACCCTTGTTCTTGAATGAAGAACCACAAGTCATAGGAGTAAGCTCCAATGAGAGTGTACCCTTGCGGATAGCTGCTCTCAACTCTTCCTCTGTGATTGAATCGGGATCCTCAAGAACCTTCATCATCAAATCCTCGTCGAAGTCAGCCGCCTTCTCAAGCAGATTCTCACGCCACTGCGCTGCATCGTCTGCAACCTCAGCGGGGATATCCTGAATTGTATATTCTGTGGGGTTAGCAGAATCGTCATAAACGAACGCCTTCATTGTAACAAGGTCAACGATACCTTTGAACTGCTCCTCTGATCCGATAGGAATTGCAATAGGACAGGGATTAGCACCGAGAACCTCCTTCATCTGACGTACTACAGAGTAGAAGTCAGCACCTGAACGGTCCATCTTGTTAACGTATGCGATACGGGGTACGTTGTATTTGTCAGCCTGACGCCATACAGTCTCTGACTGAGGCTCAACACCACCTACAGCACAGTATGCTGCGATAGCACCGTCAAGTACACGCAATGAACGCTCAACCTCAGCAGTGAAGTCTACGTGACCCGGAGTATCAATCAAGTTGAACTTGTATGTCTTATCCTGCCATTTCCAGAATGCTGTTGTAGCAGCAGAAGTAATTGTGATACCACGCTCCTGCTCCTGCTCCATCCAGTCCATTGTAGCTGCACCATCGTGCACCTCGCCGATCTTGTGAGTCAAACCTGTGAAGAACAGGATACGCTCAGAAGTAGTTGTCTTACCGGCGTCGATGTGCGCCATAATACCGATGTTACGGGTCAATCTCAAATCTATTTCAGCCATCTTTCAATCTGTATTAAAGGATTAGAAACGGAAATGTGCGAATGCGCGGTTAGCCTCAGCCATGCGGTGCATATCCTCCTTACGTTTGAAGGCACCACCCTGGTTGTTGAATGCATCCATAATCTCAGCGCAAAGTTTGTCTGACATTGTCTTGCCACCACGTTTGCGAGCGAAGAGAATCATATTCTTCATAGAGATAGACTCTTTGCGGTCTGCACGGATTTCTGTAGGTACCTGGAATGTTGCACCACCGATACGGCGTGACTTAACCTCAACCTTGGGAGTGATATTCTCAAGAGCCTGCTTCCAGATTTCCAGAGGAGTCTTCTCCTCGTTCTTCATCTTAGCTGCGAGCAAGTCGAGAGCGTTATAGAAAATTGTGTAAGAGATGTTTTTCTTTCCATCGTACATCAGGTGGTTAACGAACTTAGAAACCATCTGATCGCCATAAACGGGATCGGGAAGAACCACGCGTTTTTTTGGTTTTGCTTTTCTCATTTTCTTTTTCGAAAATTATGTTTTGTTTGGGGCTGCGTTATTGTTTTCTTCAACGACACCTCTGTGTCATTTACTCAACCTTTATAACTTATCCAACAAACCAAAACGGTTATTAAATAATTAGTTGGAGTCATATTCCTATTTTTTGTCCGAAGCAGGAATCACTCCGCTAAAACTTCTGCCTGACGAATTACTTCTTAGCCTTAGGACGTTTTGCACCGTATTTGGAACGACGCTGTGTACGGTTTGCTACACCTGCTGTATCCAATGTACCGCGGATGATGTGGTAACGTACACCGGGGAGGTCTTTAACACGACCGCCACGAACCAATACGATTGAGTGCTCCTGCAAGTTGTGGCCCTCTCCGGGGATGTAAGAGTTTACTTCCTTCTGGTTGGTCAAACGTACACGAGCTACTTTTCTCATTGCAGAGTTAGGCTTCTTAGGTGTGGTTGTGTAAACACGCACGCACACGCCACGACGCTGGGGGCAGTTGTCGAGTGCGGGAGATTTACTCTTCTCAACCAAAACCTCTCTACCTTTTCTAACTAGTTGCTGAATTGTAGGCATGTTGTTTTGTTTTTAATTTATTATATTGTTTTTTAATATTTTACGTTTCAAATTCGTGCCAAAATTGCACAATACACCTTTTTCGGTTTGCAAAGTTACTGATTTTATTTTGGAATAAAAAATATTTAAATTCTTTTTTATCAAAAAAATCTCAAAAAATACTTTGCGACGTCCGCAACAATCTCAGTGCATCTCATTCAACATGCCTGCAATATCATATGGAGATGCCAATGTCAAGCATCGCCTTTCATGTTATTTTTAGAGGGATGGGAGATGGACGACGGTCCCGTAATTCTTATTTCGCCAAAATTAGCCTCATAGCGGCGGATATTATCCTGCAACGAGAGCAACAGCCTCTTGGCATGTTCAGGTGCGATGATTACCCTTGATTTCACTTGAGCTTTATTGACTCCGGGCATCAGCGATATAAAATCACACACAAATTCCGTACTGGAGTGTGCTATTACTACCATATTGGAGTATACTCCATCTGCTACACTCTCCTTCAATTCTATCTGCAATCCCTGCTCTTTATTTATCTCTTCCATACATTATATATTATAAGCGATCTATTGTTATAGCGCAAATTTATAAAAAACTCCTTATTTCACGAACAATAGAGCTGTTATTGAGATTATTTTTGCATACAAATCCATTTATGCTATCTTTGTGCCCTAACAAACACACTTCAACCATGAAAACAAAAAGTATTCCTTTGCTTCTGCAAATAATCATAGCCATAGCACTCGGTGTAATCTGCGGATTTTTCTTCCCCGAATGGCTTTCGAGAATATTTGCCACCATCAACAGCGTATTTTCCAATCTTTTAGGATTCATCATTCCACTGCTGATCCTCGGTCTCATAGCCCCCGGCATAGCCGATGTAGGCAAGAATGCAGGACGCCTGCTTGCCTGCACAGCCGCAATTGCCTATCTCTTCACAATCTTTTCGGGGCTGTTCACATACGGTGTATGCGAACAACTCTACCCCATGCTCATCGGCGGCGAGAGTCTTTCATCCATTGAGGAGGGAGCAACGGCGGCAGCACCCTACTTCAGCATAGAGATGCCGCCGCTCTTCGGAGTGATGAGCGCACTCATAGCATCGTTTCTGCTTGGTGTTGGAATGACAGCCGTAAAGGGTACAGCCCTGAAAAATGTGATGGATGACTTCAAGTCGATAATCGTGCTGTCGATAGAGAAGATAATCATCCCATTCCTGCCTATTTATATATTCGGAATATTTCTCTCCATGACACAGAGCGGACAGATTGCCGCGGTATTTTCTGTGTTCATCAAGATAATCGCTCTGATTTTCGCAATCACCATCGCCATCCTGTTGCTTCAGTACATCATAGCAGGAGCCGTGAGCGGAAAGAATCCGCTGAAGATGCTCAAGAACATGATGCCCGCCTACTTCACAGCCTTAGGCACACAATCATCAGCCGCGACAATCCCCGTAACCCTGGCACAGACAAAGAAGAACGGCATACGCGAAGAGATTGCCGATTTTGTAATTCCGCTGTGCGCAACGATTCATCTGTCGGGAAGCACACTGAAGATTACAGCCTGCGCCATTGCCATCATGATGCTGGGCAACATAGAGTATGATTTTGGAACCATGATCTATTTTGTTTGCATGCTTGGAGTTACTATGGTAGCAGCCCCCGGCGTACCCGGCGGCGCCATAATGGCATCACTCGGAGTGCTTGAAAGCATTTTGGGATTCGACCAGCAGGCATTAGGGCTAATGATAGCTCTGTATATTGCGATGGACAGTTTCGGCACGGCAACAAATGTTACCGGAGATTGTGCAGTAGCCGCGATTATTGACAAATTTGACAAAAAGAAGAATTAACTGTGCAATAAATGTGCAATAAATGTATCCCCCTGAAAAGTTTGGTGAAAACTTTTCAGGGGGATACATTTATCAACACGCCATTAGTTCTTTAATCTACATTATATATTATTACAGGGCGTGTGCGTCGTACACTCATTGACGGGAACCATATATCTTCGGCAGTTATTCCGCATTTTTCGATTGCCTCAATGCAATATTCAAGTCGCCCGAAATTGGCATCGACATTATTTGTACCGAACGTAAATTTCAGGCCGCGCTCCTTAGCCATGCTTATAATTTTGAGACTCGGTATTCTGTAGCGCGGGTTGATTTCAAGCGCTATACTGTGTTGTTCAAGAACATCGAGTACCTTTTCTATTCTTTCGTCTGTCCAATATTTGTCGTAATCGACATTCATATCATCAGGGATATATGTAGGATTGGCAAATATATCGGCAGGCTCGTTTGTCAGGATTTTCACAGTCTGTTCCACGATTCTGTCCATATACTGCTCCTTAGTTACCCCATCGTAGTGTACCTCCTCGGCACGATAGATGCGGGAATTACGGTTCTTGTGATCGCGGATGGTCATTGCATCGGTGAAGAGATAATCGAAGATACCGAGTGCCTCCTGCGAGAAGGTTTTTGTCCAACGGCGTCCCTCGCCCTGAACACCGCAAAGGAACGGCAAAGGTTTCACCTCCTCATAATATTCATAAACCTCCTTGTCATCGGCAAGCATTCGGCCCACTCCACCCTCGCCGGCATTGGGGGCTACTCCATAATTTATGCCATAGTTCATGGACATTGCGTGCGCCATCTCCTTTGTAAGACCACCTTTAAGATGGACATGATAGTCGATTACCGGGAAATTTTGCTGTTGCAGGCGTATTATGGCATCGTTCTGTTCATCCACGGCAGGGAGCGTGTCATTTTCGTTACGCACATCATCACCCAATTCAACGATAGCAATATCTTTGAATTTCGTTTCACCCTCTTTCGCCTGAAGGATTATTACACCCGACGATAGCAGACGCTTGGCATATTCCGCTGTACGATAGGGGGCATCGGGTTCTGTGTAGCAGACAACATCTGTCCCGTTGATGCTTACGGCTATATTCTTTCCACGTACAGCCAGCTGAAAATCGAACCAGTAGCTATCCTCCGCCAAAGAACGATAGAGATTGCGCACGGCTGCAAGGCTGCCGGTCTTGCGGGTGCCGTCGATTGCTCCGTTGTGCAGTATCACTTCGTAGCCACTTTCGCCATCTGTGTGAAAAAGGAGTGATGCTTCAGCCCCCTTTGAGGTAAACGCCTTACCACTCATTATAAAATTCCTATACTCTTTAATGCTGGTCAGTCTGTCACCGGAAGCAAGTGCGAGTTCCCCGTTCTTTACAGCCTTGCCGTCGCCGGTCTTCCAATCACCGGATGCCGCGCAAGACAACACCAACAGTGACAACAGTGATAAAATAGTGTTTTTCATGGTTGTTGCAATTATACGGCGATAAATGTAATGCTTTTGCATCGGAATAGCAACATATTGCAACAAAAATCCCAAAAGCGTGCCGCTTTTGGGATTTTTGTATCTACTGTTTTCTATCATTCTCTATAAGAGCAAGCAGACGGTCGATTGCCTCCTCCTCGGGAATATTCTTTTCGATACACTCTTTTTTGCGATAGAGGCTTACTTTGCCACGTGCCGCACCCACATAGCCATAGTCGGCATCGGCCATCTCACCGGGACCGTTCACTATGCAACCCATCACTCCTATCTTCAAGCCCTTCAGATGAGCGGTAGCCGCCTTTATCTTTGCCAGCGTACCTTGAAGGTCGTACATTGTGCGACCACATCCGGGGCAGGCTATATATTCGGTTTTACTGATGCGTTTGCGGGTAGCCTGCAATACACCGAAGGAGATTGCATTTATTTCATCAGCGGGGAGAGAGGGATTATCTATCCACACTCCATCACAGAGACCATCGATAAGTATCACTCCGAGATCGGCTGCTGCCTTTATGCGCAGACTTTCTATGCTCTGCTCATCGTAGCAACGATAAACAACCACCGGAGCTGTGATACCCGAAATTATCAATTTATGCACAAGGGCACGCAGTTCGCCCACAGGGTTAACATGATTGCTACAAGCAACAATTATACAGCCTTTGCGCTTTTTCAACTCCTCAACTACAGCAGGAGTAAGGTCGCTGTATTCAACACGAACGAAGTGAGGTTCGTCCGCCGATATTGTCGAGAGGTTACTAATGGAAGCCAAAGGATATGTACCTGATACGCCAACAAGAGTATCGCCCGCTACAGTGAAATCAGGAGCAAGGTCGCTGTTGCCACCTTCGAATGGAGCAGATATTACCACAGGTACTTTTCCACCACCAATTGTAAGGACGCCGGTACTGACGCGCTGCACGGGGTTGGTATAGTCGAATGCAGGAGCAACCTCACCCTCAATTCTTGCATGTCCTTCGCGGCAGGTTATGTAGTCGACAAGCTCTTTCGCTACAGGTATTTCATTTTCCGGAGCTTCGGCGAGAGAGACGCGCAGCGTATCACCAATACCGTCGGCAAGCAGTGCGCCTATGCCCGCAGCACTTTTTATGCGGCCATCCTCAGCATCGCCGGCTTCGGTTACACCCAAGTGGAGGGGATAAACAATACCCTCCTCCTCCATCACTCTGCACAGCAGACGGACGGTCGTTACCATTATGGGGGTGTTGCTTGTCTTTATCGAGACTACCACATTACCGAAATTTTCGCGGTGACAGATGCGGAGAAATTCCATACATGATTCTACCACACCTTCGGGAGTATCACCGTAGCGACTCATTATTCTATCGGATAGCGAGCCATGGTTCACGCCGACACGAATAGCCTTACCCTCCTTTTTACACAGATTAAGGAATGCAGTGAATCGTTCGGCGAGGCGTTCGAGTTCCGCAGCATACTCCTCGTCGGTATATTCAATGTGCTTGAAGGTGCGGGCTGTATCAACATAGTTTCCGGGGTTCACTCTCACCTTGTCGGCATATTGTGCCGCCACATCAGCAACAGATGCATTGAAGTGCACATCGGCCACAAGCGGTACGTTGCAGCCTGCATCCTCCGCAGCCTTTTTTATGGCACCAAGGTTGATTGCCTCGCGACTGCCCTGTGTGGTCAGACGTACAAGTTCGCCTCCGCGCTCCACAATGCGCAATATCTGCTCCACACTGCCGGGAGTATCCATTGTAGAGGTATTGGTCATGGATTGCACGCGGATGGGATTGCCGCTGCCCAACGTAAGAGCACCCACTTTAACCGCAGGGGTTTCGCGGCGGGTATAGTTGAACAGATCTATTTTAGTTTGTCTTGTACTCATATTGCAGACTTTTCAGATCCTCGTTGGCTTTTTCAATCTTTTTCTTGAGATTATCCTTATATGTTGCGAGACGTACAGCAAGTTCATCGTCGGCAAGAGCAAGCATTTCCACTGCAAGAATAGCCGCATTGAGCGACGCATTGACACCCACAGTAGCCACGGGAATACCGGGAGGCATCTGTACTATTGCCAAGAGCGCATCCATACCATCGAGAGTGCTGTTGATGGGAACACCGATAACAGGCAGTGTGGTGCTTGCAGCAATTACTCCGGGTAAGTGCGCAGCCATACCTGCAGCAGCTATTATCACTTTTATTCCGCGCTCTTTCGCTCCTTTGGCAAATGATTCAACTGCCTCGGGAGTACGGTGTGCTGAGAGCGCGTTTACCTCAAAGGGTATCTGCATCTCATTAAGGAAATCTGTTGCCTTTTTCATTACGGGAAGGTCTGATGTACTTCCCATTATTACACTTACAATTGCTTTCATATTGTTCTTTATATTGTTATTATATCATTCTTTACGCAGACGGGCTGTAGGTATATTCAGATGCTCACGATATTTCGCAACCGTACGGCGTGCCATCGTATAGCCTTGCGCCTGCAATTTCTCCATAAGTTCGCCATCGGTAAGCGGCGCCGACTTATCTTCACCGTCTATAAGTTCCTGAAGCGCTCTGTATAGTTCGCGCACCGATTTTTCGCCGCCATCGCTCGTAGAGACTGCATCGCTGAAGAAATATTTGAGCGGAAATATTCCCCACGGCAATTGGACGTAGCGACTGTTGCTTACACGCGAAACTGTAGAGATATCGTATCCGCTGGCTTTTGCAATATCTTCGAGTATCATGGGACGGAGCAACGATTCGTCACCACCGCTGAGCAGGAATTCGCGTTGAAATTTCACAATAGCCTCCATCGTTGATGCAAGCGTCTGTTCGCGTTGCCTGATGGCACCGATAAAATTCTTCGCAGCCTCTATTTTCTGTCGAAGGAACTGTGCGGCATTTCTGCTTTCTGCCGAAGCGCTCTTCGATTGCTCTTCGAGCATTGCACAATACTCCTCGCTCACCCGCAATTCGGGCAACGCGCCGCTGTTGGAAGTAAGGACTATATCTTCGTCACTTATCTCTATCGTATAGTCAGGGATAATCTGTTGCCGGCTCAACCCTAATGTCTCCGTAAGTGACGCTCCCGGACGCGGATTAAGCTTTGTTATTTCTGCTATTGCCGCGCGACACTCCTCCTCGCCGATATTGAGTTTTGCCGGTATCTGCTCCCAGCGTTTGTGCGAAAACTCATCGTACGCTTCGCTCAATATTTGCTGTTGAACAGCCCTACTTGGAGCATTGTTGCGTTCTACCTGTATGAGCAGACACTCCTGCAATGAGCGGGCCGCAATTCCTGCCGGCTCGAATGTCTGTATTTTTTTCAATATTGCAGCAAGTTCTTCCTCATCCGTAATAATGCCGGTGTATATATTCAACTCATCTGCCAATTCGTCCAAAGACTTATACAACAACCCACTCTCCTCGAGTGAACCTATGAGATATTTTCCTATTTCTGTTTCACGATTATCAAGTGGCAGTTCGGCGAGCTGCAAAAGAAGATTTTCGCCGAATGAGGTATCGGCAGAGACAGGGATGTCCACAGCCGTTGTACGCGGAGCATGATAATCCCATCCATTGTAATCGGGGATATCATCCTCAATACGGTAGTCATCTGCCGAATTATAGGTACCATCGGCACTATCCTCTGCTTCCCCGAAATAGCCGGTTTCGTCGGAAGCGACAACCTCTATTGCGGGATTGTCTATAATCTCGCTTCGCACCCTATCCTCCACCTCCGCCGCAGAGAGTTCCAAAAGACGTGCAAATATCACCTGCTGAGGAGAAAGGGAAAGAGCCTGCGTCTGAGTCTGTACCTGCTTTTGTACTGAACTTTTTTTTGCCATATATATTGTCAAGTCCGCCCGGTTGTCTCCACCGGACAATCCACCCTTTAATATTTAAAACTACTACCGCCCAAGAATTCCCTTATCACCGAAGTGGGAGGAAGCTGACTATCGGGCAACGGAGCCACATATTCCAGCAAGTTAAGCAAACGACGGGCTTCGGAATATTCAGGCAGTTTCTCCGGGACACCGCGCAACAGCGGTTCAACTTTCCATTTGAGAACCGAAAGTTCGTACAGCAACGAGGAGTTGAACATCACATCGGCATTTTCCTGATATGGGAATATCCACTTCTCCTCACCCTCCTGCACATCGGGCCATCGCTGTATGGTCTCCACCGCCGAATAGCCGCGGTATTTGTAATCGCGGAGCATACGGCGCAGAAGACGGTTGTCCGAAGTGGGAATGTAGTTGTGATAGTCGAGTTTTATTGATGTGAGCGCCGAAACATATATACGATATTTTTCCTCTTCGGGTATCTGCTCGGTAAGCATAGGGTTGAGTCCATGTGTACCCTCTATGACGAGTATCATCTGCGGGGTCAGTTTGAGCTTTTCGCCACGGAATTCCCTTTCACCTGTCTGGAAATTGTAACGGGGAAGTTCAACCTCTTCTCCCGCAAGTATCTGCGTGAGCTGCCTATTGAAGAAATCCAAATCAATCGAATATATCGATTCGAAATCGTAATCACCATCCTCTTTGCGAGGAGTGTCAGTGCGATTAAGGAAATAGTCATCGAGAGATATTGCCACCGGACGCAGACCACAGGCTGCCAACTGAATGCTTATGCGCTTGCTGAAAGTGGTTTTTCCCGAAGACGAAGGACCGGCTATAAGAACCACTCTTGACTTGCGCTCATATATATCATCGGCTATCTTCGACATTCTCTTTTCCTGCAACACTTCTGCCACGTTAATCAAATCGGTTCCGTAACCTGCAGCGATGGCTTTATTGAAATCGCCAATCGTCTCCACACCCATCAGCTGTTGCCAACGATGGCGTTCGGTGAAGCGCTCCTGCAATTTTTCCTGCGGAACTTTATCTTCGAGCGACATGGGTGTTTCTCTATTCGGGATACGCAAAAGAAGACCTTTGCCGAACTTCTCTATTTCGAACACCTTCAGATAACCGGTGCTTGGCAAAAGGCCACCATAAAAATGATCGATATAATCGCCCAATTTATAGTAACTCGCATAGAGCGAGCCGTATGTTTCGAGCAGGCGCACTTTGTCGTTGCGTCCCACCGACTCGAACACCTCTATTGTCTCCTTTGTGCTGCACTCTACACGCTCAAAGGGCAGGTCGCTCTCTATCGTCGCCACCATCCGCTGTTTTATATCATCAACATCCTCGCGACTCAGTTCATCCTCCAATCGGCAGTAGTATCCTTTGGATATAGGATTCTCGAAACGCACCACCCTGCCGGGGAAGAGCTCGGCTATAGCTTTCATCATCACAAAAGTCAGGGAGCGGACATATACCCGCATTCCATCCTTGGAGGTGATATTGAGGAACTCCACATCCTTATTGTTGTAGACACGATATGTGAGCCCCACCACCTGATTGTTTACTTTTGCCGCTACTGCACCGTAAGGCATATCAAGGGCAAGATTACTGTATATATCTGAGAGTGTGCAACCCGAGGGGAACAGTGTGGATGTTCCGTTGTTCCTGCAATAGATTCTTACCATAGCTGACTGTTTGGTTGGTTAATATGCGTGCACACGAAGAGTACATATATCTTCGCGGATTACCGCAAAGATAATATATTTTTGAAAGAGTGCTTGTTTTTTTATAAAAATTAAGAAGCTGTTTGAATTTTATTTTCATAAGATAGGCGGCACTCGCATTGCAATTGTAAGCAAGCTTACATTGCGCTCGTTTGCACTATCTTTCGGAATTATTTGAGAGCTATTTTGAGTAGATTTTCTTTCGCATTTTGCAGGGAATAGCGGGCTATTTCCAAAAAATAAGAAAGAAAAGATGCCGAAATAGACTCAAATAAGCCGAAATGAACATCGCAAATATAGAATTATTTTTCAAGAAAATTCAAACAGCTTCTTAATGTACGGTTGCGCTTAAAATATGGAAATAATGGAATATTGTTGTCTCTGAATTAAAATAATTTTATATTTGCAATATATTTTAACACTAAGATTAAACTTATGTTCAAGAATAATTTGTTCAAATACATTTTGATAGGATTGTCGTCTTATATTCTCGGATTGTTCTCAAGCAGTCTATTTGGTGGAGCCTTTTCGGACGACAATGATAAAGAGCCTGAACGTGAAACGGTTGTCGATAATGATTTCAATTATGAAATAGTTAAGGTCAACGAACTGAAGATGGAGGACGGCTTCATTTACACTGGTTACACAAGAAACAACCGCCGTTACGGGCAAGGGCGCATGACTACGCCTAAAGGTACTGTTTATGAAGGCACTTGGCATGCCAATGGAATGGTAGACGGTTCTATGATTACAAGTCGCTATGAATATACCGGTCAGTTCAAGAATCTTTCTCCCAACGGCTATGGTACAATGAAGTACAAGAACGGTTCATCCTATCGTGGAATGTGGAAGGGCGGCCATAAGTCGGGAATCGGTCTTTTTGTTGACAGCATCGGACAAAAACAGTTTGGTTTGTGGAAGGCTGGCGTGATTGACAAGAAGACGATGAATGCCAATGTTGATAAGCATAGCTTCGGGATTGATATTTCTCACTACAACAAGATTAAGGATTGGGGCAATATGGCTATATACACCAAAAAGAATGGACTGGCCTATACAACGGTTCCGGAAAAAGACTACCATTTTTCTCCTGTCGATTTTGTGTTTGTCAAGGCTACCGAGGGTGCGGATGTCCGCGACGAGAATTATCTCAGCAATATGCGTAATGCAAAAAAGTATCATAAACAGAGAGGTTCGTACCATTTTATGCATCTCACCACAAGTTCTGTAGAGAACCAACTGAAGAATTTCTTGGATTATGTTGTCTACGAACCGGGCGACCTGCCTCCTGTCCTTGATATAGAAGTTACTAAGGAGGCTAAAGAGATTGGAGTCAAGGCTACCAGGGAAAAGGTCTTGAAGTGGCTCCAAGTGGTTGAGGATTCGCTAGGGGTGAAACCTATTATCTACACTTTTGCCAACATGAAGAGGGATTATCTGAATTCTCCCGAATTTGACGGCTATGACTTCTGGATAGCACATCATAGAAGTACTGAGCCAGAGTTCAAGGACTATAAAATATGGCAGTTCACGGACAAAGGTAGGGTGCATGGAAACAACAATGCTCTGTTTGATGTGAATATCAGGAGATTATAGTAAGTATGTCCGTCGAAAAAAAAGTGAAACGGTTGGTTGCCGATACCTCTTCGGTTGTCTTTGCCGACACAAAACCCCACTATGAACTGCTTGACGGGTTGCGAGGTGTTGCGGCTCTATTGGTTTTAATCTACCATATTTTCGAGGGCTTTTCATTTGCCGAGGTTACCAACGGCGCCGGCAACGGCATTATCACCACTCTTAACCACGGTCATATAGCTGTAGATTTCTTCTTCATCCTGTCGGGATTTGTCATAAGCTATGCCTATGACGACCGTTGGGGCAGGATGAGTGTCGGTGATTTTTTCAAGCGCCGCCTGATACGCCTGCACCCTATGGTGGTGATGGGAGCATTGATAGGTGCAGTGGCTTTTATTGCTGATGGCAGTCGGCAGTGGAGCGGTGTTGAAACTCCCATCGCATTGACAATGCTCGCCTTGCTGTTTGCTATGTTTATGGTGCCGGCTTTGCCCGGTCTTCCTTATGAGGTGCGTGGCAATGGGGAAATGTTCCCGCTGAACGGCCCTGCGTGGTCGCTCTTTTTCGAGTATGTCGGCAATATCCTTTACGCATTTTTCATACGCCGTCTGTCGACAAAAATGCTTGCGATGCTCACTTTTGCATTGGGCATTGCGCATATCTGCTTTTTTGCCGGTGATATTTCGGGGTACGGATGCGTGGGTGTAGGATGGACTATCGACGGTGTGAATTTCTGCGGGGGACTTTTGCGTATGCTTTTCCCTTTCACAATGGGAATGTTGCTTGCCCGCACCTTTGTTCCCCGTAGGGTGAGAGGCGCATTCTGGATATGCACGACAATGCTTGTGGCAATATTTTCAATGCCTTACATTGCGCCCGTAAACGGCATAAGTCTGAACTCCATTTACGAGGTTGCGTGCATAGTTTTGCTCTTCCCGCTGATTGTGTGGATGGGTGCCTGTGGCTATTGCGCAGACAGTGCAACGAAGCGGATAAATAAATTCTTAGGCGATATTTCCTATCCGCTCTACATCGTGCACTATCCGATAATGTATCTCTTCTATAGATGGCTTATCGAAAAAAGGTATTATACGCTCGGTGAGACATGGGTAGTGGCGTCGATGGTTGTATTGTCGAGCATTTTGCTGGCATACGCCGTTCTAAAGTTATACGACGAGCCGGTGCGACGCTATCTTACCAGGAAATTCTCAAAAAACAGATAACATTCTGCAACAGTGGGCACAAAGCGGTGAAATATAACGGATTTTTTTACTATCTTCGCGCCGTATAAAATAAAGAATCATGAAAATAGCACTTATAGGTTACGGCAAGATGGGCAAAGAGATTGAGCGCATCGCCATTGCGAGAGGACACGAAATAGTTTCGAAAATAGATATTGACAACAGCGCCGACATCGAGAGCGAGGCATTTGCTTCGGCCGATGTTGCGATTGAATTTACTGCTCCTTCGGTAGCGTATGACAACTGCAAGCGTGCAATGGCGGCAGGTGTCAAGGTGGTCAGCGGCAGCACAGGATGGATGCAGGCACATGGCGAGGAGATGAAGAATTTGTGCGAGGAGCAGGGAAAAACCCTCTTCTGGTCAAGCAACTTCAGCCTGGGTGTTGCGATATTCTCGGCAGTTAACCGCTATCTTGCAAAGATAATGAACCGTTATCCCGGTTATTCGGTTGAAATGACAGAGACTCACCACATACACAAGCTCGACGCTCCCAGCGGTACAGCAATCACTCTTGCCGAGGGCATAATTGCCGAGCTTGACAGAAAGAGCGAATGGGCTATGGGCGACCTCGTAAACCCCGACGGTAGCACCACAAAAGGCGCTGATGCTACTGCCGAACAGCTGAAAATCAATGCTATCCGCCGCGATGAGGTTCCCGGCATACACACCATCCGTTACGACTCTGAAGCCGACTCCATCACCATCACCCACGATGCGAAGAACCGCAGCGGCTTTGCACTCGGTGCAGTGCTTGCAGCCGAATTTGTGAAGGATAACAGCGGATTCCTCGGAATGAAGGATCTTTTCAATTTCTAATATAACTACAAAAATGAGAAAGCCTGAAAAAAAGGATTGGATAAAACTGTCGGTGGCATTGGCGCTCTACTTCATATTCCTCATCTGGGTGAAAAGCTGGTTGGGACTGTTGGTGGTGCCGTTCATCGTAGACAACTATATAACGAAATTCATCCCGTGGGGATGGTGGAAAAAGTCTAAGAATGCCACACTGCGACAGGTTATGAGCTGGGTGGATGCCATAGTATTTGCACTTGTGGCAGTCTACTTCGTCAACCTCTACTTTTTTCAGAATTATGTGATACCCTCATCGTCGCTCGAAAAATCGCTGCTCGTAGGTGACTATCTCTTTGTGAGCAAAATGAGCTACGGCCCCCGCAAGCCGCAGACTCCCTTGAGTATGCCCCTCACACAGCATACAATGCCTGTAACAGGCACAAAGAGCTACCTTGACTGCATACAGTGGCCCTATGAGCGTGTGGCAGGATTCGGGGAGATAAAGCTCAACGATATTGTTGTATTCAACTATCCCGCCGGCGACACTGTGCTCAGCAATCCCAACTACATCGACTATTATGCCGAATGTTACCTTATAGGAGAGAGCCGCTATCCCGACAAACCCAATATGGACAGTTTGTCGGCTGAGCGCCGTCGTGCGGTGTACGACCTCTACTATGCTGCGGGTAAAGACTTTATAGAGAAGCACCCTGAAGAGTTCGGCGAAATTATGTGGCGCCCCGTCGACCGCCGCGAAAATTATGTGAAGCGCTGTGTAGGAATGCCCGGCGACATTTTCGAAATAAAGGACAAGCAGATATTCCTCAATGGCAAACCTAACAAACAGCCCGACAATGTGCAGTACAACTATAGGGTGAAGTTCAAAAAGCAACTGCCCGAGCGTCTGCGCCGACAACTCGATATAAGCTACGAGGACCTTGCCCGTTGCTACAGTTCGTACATACTGCCGCTCACCTCCAAGAGCTACGAACAGTTGAAAAAATATACCGACCTTGTGGAGTATGTAGAGCCTGTCGACTACGACATGACACAGGCTATCTATCCCCTGAACGGGCACACCGGCTGGACACCCGACAACTACGGCCCCGTGTGGATACCCCGTAAAGGCGAGAGCGTGAAGCTGACACTCGATAATCTGCCCATATATGAGCGTCCTATCGCCGTATATGAGGGCAACAAGCTCGAAGTAAAGGACGGAAAGATATTCATCAACGGCGAGGAGAGCGACAGCTACACCTTCAAGATGGACTACTATTGGATGATGGGCGACAACCGCCACAACAGTGCCGACTCGCGCTTCTGGGGCTTCGTTCCCGAAGACCACATTGTGGGTAAGCCCATATTCGTGTGGCTCTCATTGGACAAGGATCGCGGATGGTTCGACGGCAAGATACGCTGGAACCGTCTGTTCCGTATGGTCGATAGCTACAAGTAACAGTTCTTCATGGATATAATCGCCCATCCCCTCTATCTTGCCCCGGTCGCCCAGTATGTGCGTCTGTTTGCAGCCGACAGGCTGCTCTGGGATGTGGACACCCCTTTTGTGAAACAGACCTACCGCAACCGCACTGTGATTGCAGCCGAAAACGGTCCCTTGCCCCTCACCGTCCCCGTAGTGCATGGCGGGGTGCAGCCGCTGCGCGATGTGAGGATAAGCGACCACGGCAATTGGCGTCGCCTGCATTGGAATGCTATCATGAGTGCATACAAAAAGAGCCCTTTCTTCGACTATTATGCCGACGATTTCCGTCCTTTCTACGAAACGAAGATAGAATTTCTCGTAGATTTCAATATGCAGCTGCACGCGACGGTGTGCGGACTTCTTGGGTTAGAGAGGGAGACTGTGGAATATTCTGCCGCTGATGCAGCAGGTGAAGAGGATGTCCGCTCATTGGCACAACCCTCGCAGGGCATGGAACTGTGCAGCCTGCCCTATTATCAGGTGTTTGGGCAACGCAACGGCTTTCTGCCGAACATGAGCATAGCCGACCTGCTTTTCAACATGGGCCCCGAAGGGCTTATTGTGCTCAGGGATTGTGCTGCGGCTATTCGTTGAGGTAATAAATCTTTCTTTTTCTTGTTTCGACGGTTGTTTCACGTTTTATTTCGCGCTCTATCCAGTTGCCGTGTGAGTCGTATTTGTATTTTACGGTCGTGTGGTTCCAATCGGGGGAGTCCTCAGGCATATTTTCGCTCATCTCTATGATATTGCCAAGAGTGTCGCGGCGGCTCTTTGTGATTGTGTAAATACGGCCGGATGATGCAAGCCGGCAGGTCTCTGTTTCGGTTCCGTCAGCATCGTATGTGTAACGGGAATAATAGTTGGGGATTCCGTCGCAGAAATATTCAAAGGTGCTTTCGAGCCTGTTTTTCTTGTCGTAGCTGTTGAAAACAAGCTCGGTGAGAACTAACTTAGTTGTATCGGGGTAGATGTATTCATGATATTCGCATAGGGTGATGTCCTTGTTTTCGTTGTATTCCACAACATCGCGTGCAGAAACTTCGCCTTTGGAGTTGAAATAGTATTGGTTGAAACCATTGCTGCGGCTGTAATATTTACATTCTCCCACCTGTTTGTCATTGGAAAATGTCTTGAACCCTACCACATGTTTGTTGCTGTTGTATATGAATACTGTAGAGTCGCCGTCTTCAACAATGGAGAGGACCTTGCCACGTAGGAAACTGTTACCGCAGAGTGTAAGTTCTGCATCTTGCTTTTCGGGTGCTACGGGGTGATTATCTTCGCTCTTTTTGCAGGAGGCGAGTAGTGTGATTGCTATTACTGTCAGGGTGGTGAGGGTTATTCGTTTCATGGTAATCACTCTTTGTAGTCGTCGAAACAGGTCTTGTAACACTTGTCGTAGAGCTTGCGCTGGTGGCTTTCAGTCTTGTGGGGGAAATGGTCGGGGTAATTTATACCATTGTAAAAATATTCGAATGCCACGCGCGAAGTTTCCATTAACTGCGGTAATGCTTTTTTGTTACGTTTGTACAGGGTCTTGAAATGTTCTTCCCAATTGCACTCGGCCACTGAGGACCAACAGAATTGCCAAAATTCCATTTGATGGCCTTTTCTTAGTTTGGAGAGGTAATTGAGTACCAATTTGTCGTTCTTGAGCAAATATCCCATCAGGTAGCTTTGGAAAAGGGTTGTTTGCTCGCCACTCTCTTTCATCCCGATAGTGAGGTTTACTATCTTTTCGCAGAATGTCGTGTCGTTCAGATGCTTAAGGCTGAATAATGCTTCTATATGCTTATTGCATTGCTTCACCATCTTAGTGCTGTAATTCTCGTCATTTATATACTGATAGGTCATGTAGAACTCCATCCATGTGGTGGGAAATGCTTCGAGATACTCCTTTTCTATGTTTGCAGTGCGTGGCTTTTTCATCAGAGCATCGTATGCCTTGTTGAGCCTTGCGGTGTCTACGGGGTAATATTGTGCGGTTGCGTAGGTTGCCAACAGTGTAAGGAGTGTGAGGGTGAGGGCAATTCGTTTCATGGTAGTAGAAAAATTATTTTCCAAATATAGCACATTATTAGAATGGTAATGTGTTATATTTATTTTTTAACATGAATTTAGAAGCTGTCGAAATGCTATTGTAGTTTACTCCCTCTCTCTTCTCCCTAAAAGAATGTTTTTTGTGCAGTGCTTTCGTATGGCCTCGCTGTTGTGGCTGACAAGGATGATGGCGCACTCCCTGTTGAGTGTGTGCAGTATTTCGAACAGCCGTGCTTCGGATTCAGCATCAAGATAGGTGTCGGGTTCGTCGAGCAGGAGCAGTCGGGGCGAGGATACTATCGCCCGTGCAAGCATGGCGCGTTGCAGCTCTCCTCCGCTCAGACGGTATATTGGCTGTGTGGCTATGTGTGTGAGGTTCATGCGCTCTATGGCCGCTGCAACTTTGTTCTTCTCCTCTGTGCTTGGAAAGGGCTTCCAACAGTTGTTTGGCGATAGAAGCCCCGACTCAATAAGGTGGTGTACTGATATCGGGAAGCGTTTGTCTACGGCGGAATATTGCGGCATATAGCCTGTGGATATTGAGGGTACAGCCTTGCCGTCGAGGAAATATTCTATTCTGCCGCTACGTGGGCGCAATTCGCCAGTGAGCAATTTGATGAATGTGCTTTTGCCGCACCCGTTGGGGCCTGTGATACCAATAAAATCGCGTCGGCCGATGTTGAGGCTTATCCCCTCCAGCAACGTGCGGGAGCGGTCGTAGGAAAATTCAATGTCGGTGAGACGTGCGAGCAGGTTGTCCATTGTTATTCAGGTAGGTCGGTTTTAATGTTTTCGGCAGTGCGGAGCATCTCTTCCCGCCAGTCGTAGCTCAGCGGGTTTATTGTGATGATTTCTGCTCCAATCTCCTCGGCGATGCTCTCTGCATGCCTTTTGTCGAACTCACTTTGCAGGAGGATTTTTCTTACTCCCAATAGTCGGGCCTCGTCGATAATCTCCTTTAAGTGTGCAGCCGAAGGCTCTTTGCCATGCTCCTCAATCACAACCTGTTTCAAATTGTAGCGTTTCGAAAAGTAGGTCAGCGAGGGGTGGAAAATCATAAATGCTCTATTCTCGCAGCTGTCGAGCTTGGCGGCTATAAGGCTGTCGGTCGAAGCAAACACCTCCACAAGCCCGCGCAGCCTCTCCTTGTAGTGAGTGCTGTTGGCACTGTCGATGCGGCAAAGCTCGCGGCATACATTTTCGGCTATAACAATGCAATTGCCGGGCGAGGTCCATAGATGAGGGTCATCTTCGTCGCGTGTAATGCCCTCTGAAGTGTCCGACAATATGAGCGATGGACAGACCTCTGCAATCTTTTCGCTCCATCTCTCCTCGAAACCTATGCCGCCGACAAGAAAGTAGGCTTTGCTGCCGGAAAGGCGCATTATATGTGCAGGCGAGGGGTCGAATGTCTCAGGGCTTGCACCCGAAGGAACCACACTGTGCACCTGCCATCCGTTACCTGCAACAGCTTCGACAATAAAGCGGTAGGGCTCGATGGTTACTGCGAGCGAAGGGCGCTTGTCGCCATCGGCTGTTGTGCACGATACCGACAGCATTATCAACAAAAGGGTATATAGAATATATTTCATCACTATTTGAACAGTAGCTCCACAGCTCCGGTATATGAGAGCACAACTATAAGGTAGCGTGTAAATTTTCCCAATGTCATTGTGAAGGCAAATTTCAAAGGGTTGACTTGCATGAAGCCTAAAATCAACAGAATAGCTGTTCCCAACAACGGTACAAACGACAGGAATGCCGCCCATACGCCCACTCTTTGCACGATGCGTCTGGCGCGTTCCATGCGCTTGTGCGAAACATTGAATAATCTCTCCACCCATTCGCGTTTGGCAAGGCGGGCAGTATAATAACAACTGAAACCGCCCAAAGTGTTTCCTATTGTCGCAGAAATTAACAATCCCAAAGGATTGAGCCCCATGCCGAGGAACAGCAACAACAGCACTTCGCTTGCCATAGGAAGCACAGAGCCGGCGATGAATGCGCCGATGCCCATGCCCAAATATCCATATCCGCTCAAGAAATCTACTAACCAATCCATAATCCTATAATTGCAACAGCCAGCCACATAAGCAACGCAGCCGACATGTATATGTTTGATGTTTTTTGTGGTAAAACCGGGAAAATATAGGCTGCCAACAGCGACAGCAACGGCATTCTCCATACGAGGAACAGTTTGAACAGCCCGGGACACCACCATCCTGCCCCCCACAGCAAAATATCGAGTATCACGCAGAAGAGCATGCGCCGTCTCAGACGCACCCTGCCAATGGATGTTGTCAGCATGAAGTGGGCTATCGCAGGGACTGTTATAACCAGCTCGGCAGCAAGCGTTGCAAGCATCGGCAGGGTAACCTCGACTTTTGAAATCTGCAACTCTCCTGCAATATACTCCTTGTACCCATCGAACAGTGTCATCATTCCGGGAAAAAGGTAGGCGAGCCCTCCGAGCAACCACGCAGGAGTGGCAACTCCCAGTAATGCCGCCATAAATGACCGGCCGTCCAGTTTACCGCTCATCGCAGGGTAGATAAGAAGCGGCAGCAATATGACCGTAAATTGTGGAAACAGGATTGCAAGCGCTGTCGCTCCTACAAACAGAGTGAACAGTTGTCTGCGTGCATCGGATGCCTCGTCGCATCTGAAAAGGAGTCCTATAATCACAATAAAGGCAAGCATCGTGAATGCCGACACCGCATCGGGCTGTATGTTGAGCACGCACCGGTGAACAACAGCATGATGAACGGTTGCCAAGTAACGCGTCTCTCCAGGATAAGATACGACGACATAAGAAAAGCTGCTGCTCCATAGATCGCAAGCGCCACCGGACGCAGCAGTATTTCCCACTTTGCGAGCCATGCCCCCGCCGGTTGCGGCAGTTCGAACAGCGCAGTGCCTATGTCAAATAACGCACCTGCTCCCCATAACAATAGGGAGCAGATAAAAAGCAGCGGAGCAATATATTTGCTGTTCGCTATACTTTGTCGTTGCGAATAATTATAAGTCGAAACCAATGTCGCTTCTGAAATATTTCTTTTCGAAATCAATCAATTTGGCCGAACGGAACGAAGCCGCAAGTGCCTCGTCGCGGTTCTTGCCGTATGAACTTACTGCCATCACACGACCGCCGGCTGTTACCACCTTGCCATCCTTCATGGCTGTGCCTGCGTGGAAGAGTACGCTCTCTGTAACATCTTCGATACCTGTCATTTCGAAGCCCTTGTCGTATGCTTCGGGGTAACCGCCCGATACAAGCATCACACATACCGCTGTGCGCTCGTCAAATTCAATGGTTGCTTCTGAGAGTGTGCCTGCGGCTGTCTTTTCGAACAGCTCCACAATGTCGCTCTTCAGACGCAACATAACCGATTCTGTCTCAGGGTCGCCCATTCTCACATTGTATTCTATAACCATAGGCTCGCCTTCCACGTTTATAAGTCCGAAGAAGATGAAGCCTTTGTAAACGAGACCCTCTTTTGACAATCCCTCTACTGTGGGGCGTATGATTCTTTCGTCTACCTTGCGCATCCACTCTGCATCGGCAAAGGGTACGGGTGAGATTGAACCCATTCCTCCGGTGTTGAGTCCGGTGTTGCCTTCGCCTATGCGCTTGTAGTCCTTGGCTTCGGGCAGTATCACATAGTCCTTGCCGTCTGTGAGCACGAATACCGAGCACTCTATTCCGTCAAGGTACTCCTCGATTACTACTGTAGCAGAGGCATTGCCGAACATTCCTGAGAACATCTCTTTGAGCTGTGCCTTTGCCTCTTCGAGTGTGGGCAGGATAAGCACGCCCTTGCCTGCGCAGAGACCGTCGGCCTTGAGTACGTAGGGAGCCTTCAGTGTTTCGAGGAAGCTGTATGCCTCTTCAAGCTGTGTGCCGTCGAATGAACGGTAAGCAGCAGTGGGGATTGAGTTCTTCTGCATGAACTCCTTTGCAAAGCTCTTGCTGCCTTCCAACTGTGCTGCCTCGCGTGAGGGGCCGATAACAGCGATTCCGCTCAGACGCTCGTCGCCTGTGAAGTAGTCGTAGATGCCCTTTACCAAAGGATCTTCGGGGCCTACAACTATCATAGTTACGTTGTTGGCGAGTGCAAATTCGGCTATCTTCTCGAAGTCGGTCGCTGCGATTGCCACATTCTCGCCGACCTGTGATGTTCCGGCATTTCCGGGTGCTATGTATAATTTTTCTACGCGGGGGCTCTGTGCAATTTTCCAAGCTAATGCGTGCTCGCGTCCGCCGCTGCCTAAAAGCAATATGTTCATAGTTGTATCTGTTTATTGGAGGTTCTTACTTTTTGTTGTTTCGTCTGTATCCGCCCTTATCTCCTCCGCTGCGGCGCTGCGAGGGCTTGCCTGCGTATCCGCCTTTTGCTGCGGGGCGACGGTTGTCGCGTCCGGGGGTAAATTCCTTGCGTGCGGGGCGTTCGCCACGTGCAGGCTTCTTGTCTGCTCCCTGTTCGTCTCTCTCCTCGCGTCTGGGGCGTGCAGATTTTCTGCCGGCGCGTCCTCCGAGGTACGACTCAAGCTGACGACGGCGCTTTGCTGCTGCAATCTCCTCTTCGGTCATGTTTTCGTAGCTCTCGCGCTGGCGACGGCTCTCTTTTGTTTCACCGTCGAGTCCTGTGAGACGCGACCTTCTCTTCAGGGGCGCAAAATCCTTTTGCAGCGATTTTCCCTCGTCGCGGAAGCCGCTGTATTTTCCCTGGAAGAGCTCGAATTTGCGGAACTCGCAATCGAGGTCACCGTTGAAGAGTGCTATACGTGCCGATGCCTTTAGACCTATCTGGTCGAAACATTCGTAGTTGCTGCTTATTATCCATGCTTCGTTGCCCGAGAATGCGTGCTTCAGACGGCTGCCGAGTGTCTTGTAAGTCTCAAGCAGTTTGTCCGACAGGAGGCGTTCGCCATAAGGAGGGTTGACAACCATTATCGCGCGGTTCTCCATAGGCTCGAAGTCCTTTATATCGCGGCAGTCGACCTCGATGTAGTCGCTCATCATCGCCGACTTGATGTTGCGGCGGGCGCATCCTACCATGCGACCGTCAACGTCGTATCCGTATATCTTGTGGTGGAACTCCTTCTCCTGTGAATCGTCGTCGTATATCTTGCTGAAAAGTTCGCTGTCAAAGTCGCGCCACTTTTCGAATGCAAAGCCTTTGCGGTAGACGCCGGGGGCGATGTTGCGGGCAATGAGTGCCGCTTCGATGGGAATTGTTCCCGAACCGCACATGGGGTCTACAAAGTCGCATTCTCCGCGCCAGCCGGTGAGCAATATGAGGCCTGCTGCAAGTACCTCGTTGATGGGCGCAGCGCCGGTCTCCTCCCTGTATCCGCGGCGGTGCAGCGACTCACCCGAACTATCGAATGCCAGTGTGCACTCCTCCTGTGCTATGTGTATGTGGAAAATAAGGTCGGGATTGTTCAGACGTACCGAGGGACGCTTGCCGCATTTTTCGTTGAAATGGTCGGCAATGGCATCCTTTACACGGTAAGCCACAAATTTCGAATGGCGGAATATGTCGCTGTACACGACTGAATCGACCGAGAAGGTCATTCCCCAATCCATATATTTGTCCCAGTCCATCGCTTTTACCTTCTCATACACCTCGTCGGCCGAAGAGGCCTTGAAGTGTGCTATGGGTTTAAGAATGCGTATCGCGGTACGAAGACAAAAATTAGCCTTGTACATCATCTCCTTATCTCCTGTGAAAGAGACCATGCGGCGACCTATCTGTACGTTGTTGGCACCAAGCTCAACCAGCTCTTTGGCGAGCACCTCTTCAAGACCTTGAAAGGTCTTTGCAATCAATTCAAATTCCTCCATATTGTGCAATAAATATGTATAGACCGCTATAAGTTACCCCTATTCGTAGGGATACACTCGTTCATGCAGTCAATTATTTTGCAAAGGAACAAAAAAAAGCGATGCAAATCAATAAAAATGCTTGTTATTTGCAGGGGAAAAGAGTACATTTGCCTTTCATTTTTCAAAACATTCGTATATCCTTATGCAAAACAGATATTCACTGAAAAACATTACAGGTTTTCTGCTCGCGGCAATCGCTATTGTAGTAGCCGCGCAACTGATGCAGAGCCATCAGGGTACAAGTCCGCAGAATGAGCCGCGCTCACAGGTGCCGTACAACGTAACCTCACCTGAAGTGCCCGTAAGCATGATGTTTGCCGGAGAAAATGTCGACCTCACGCGTAGCGACCTCAGAGAGCGTATGGACAGGGAAATTCTCACATTTACCTACTCCCATATAAACACACAGCTGATGCTCAAACGTGCCAACCGCATATTCCCCATTGTGGAACCGATACTGAAAGAGCAAGGTGTGCACGACGACTTCAAATATCTGATGATAATCGAAAGCAACGGCGATGTTTACGCCCGTTCCTCTGTAGGAGCATGCGGTCTGTGGCAGTTCATGCCTGCAACTGCCAAGCAGTACGGGCTTGAGGTGAACAACAGCGTCGACGAGAGATACAACATTGAAAAGGCTACACGTGCCGCCTGCCGATACATCAAGAGTTCGTATAACAGATTCGGCGACTGGCTGACTGTGGCAGCAAGCTACAATGCCGGAGAGAACAGTATATCCAAGCGCATTGCAGCGCAGAAGGAGAGCAAGGCGACAGATCTTGCGCTTGTCCCCGAGACCTCGCGCTACCTCTTCCGCATACTTACCGCGAAACTGATATTTTCCTCTCCTTCGCGCTACGGCTTTCTGCTGAAGAGCAGCGACCTTTATCCTCCCGTAATCTATTCGGACACCGTAGAGACAAGCGCAGCCACAATAGATTTTACCGCAATAGCCAAAAAACATGGAATAAACTATCTGCAATTGCGCGATGCCAATCCGTGGGTGCGTAGCACCACTCACCGCAACCCCAACCGCAAGAGCTACAAACTGCTTATTCCCGCAAAAGAATCACAATACTACAATCCCAAAGAGACAAAACCGCACACCAGTGCTTGGGTAATAAAATAGAGACAACACCATGAACGACAATTTCGATATAAGAGGCCGGCAGAGCCGCAACAGCGACAAGGAATTCGAGAATGCGCTGCGCCCCCTCTCCTTTGACGACTTCAGCGGACAGGAGAAGATTGTGAGCAATCTCAATATTTTCGTGCAGGCCGCACGTATGCGTGGCGAATCGCTCGACCACGTACTTCTGCATGGCCCTCCCGGATTGGGAAAGACCACGCTGAGCAACATTATAGCCAACGAACTTGGAGTAGGATTCAAGGTAACCTCAGGACCGGTGCTTGACAAACCCGGCGACCTTGCAGGCATCCTCACATCGCTCGAACCCAACGATGTGCTCTTCATAGACGAGATTCACCGACTTTCGCCCATTGTGGAGGAGTACCTCTATTCGGCGATGGAGGACTACTGCATAGACATTCTCATCGACAAAGGTCCCTCGGCGCGTTCGATTCAGATTGACCTCAACCCCTTTACGCTCATCGGCGCAACCACACGTAGCGGATTGCTTACAGCCCCTCTGCGTGCCCGTTTCGGCATAAATATGCACCTTGAATATTACGACAGCAAGACGCTTGCCGGCATCATACGCCGTTCGGCCGACATTCTGGGGGTTACATACGACAACGATTCTGCATACGAAATAGCCCGCCGCAGTCGCGGAACACCTCGTATCGCAAATGCTCTTCTGCGTCGTGTGCGCGACTTTGCACAGGTGATGGGCAACGGACACATAGATGTAGGCATTGCGCGTACTGCGCTCGAAGCATTGAACATCGACAAGTATGGACTCGATGAGATTGACAACAAGATTCTATGTGTCATCATCGACAAGTTCAAGGGCGGTCCTGTGGGTATAGGTACAATTGCTACGGCCCTTAGCGAGGATGCCGGCACAATAGAGGAGGTCTATGAGCCTTATCTCATAAAGGAGGGCTTCATCAAGCGCACACCGCGCGGACGAGAAGTTACCGAACTTGCCTACGAGCATCTTGGACGCTCGAAATTCAATGCCGGCGGTGGGCAGGGGACTCTTTTTTAGACACTGCCGGCAAACAGTCTCTAAACACAAACAGCAAAGATGTCAAAATTAGGTTCGCTTCTTAAGGATACAGTAATTTACGGAATGAGCAGCATAGTGGGACGCTTCCTCAACTATCTGCTGGTGCCACTCTACACTGCGAAGATGAGTGTGGAGTCGGGTGAGTATGGTGTTGTTACCAATATGTATGCGTGGACGGCATTCATACTTGTGGTGCTTATTTTCGGAATGGAGACAACATTCTTCCGCTTCGCCGACAGGCAGAAGGGTAACGTGTCGCAGGTATTCTCCATGTGCTTGCAGGTGGTTGGAGTGCTGTGCGCACTCTTCCTTGCCGGAGTGTTCCTTAATATAGGCTCGCTCGCTCCGTTGTTGGGCTACGCGTCGCATCCCGAATTCATTACCATGATGGCTGTGGTCGTTGCACTTGACGCATTGCAGTCAATCCCCTTCGGGTTGTTGCGCTTTCAGGGACGTCCCATAAAGTTTGCGTCGCTGAAGATGCTCAATATCATTACGAATATAGCACTCAATCTTATATTCTTCCTGCTGTTACCCTATCTTTACGGCAAGAATCCCGATAGTGTCTCTGCATTCTATTCGCCCGACAAACAGTCCTATTATGTGTTTCTCATAAACCTTATATGCACCTCGTTCATCACTCTATTCTTTATTCCCGAACTGAGAATGTACCGTCCGGTGCATGATGTTGCGCTGCTTAAGAAGATGCTCTCCTATTCGTGGCCGCTGTTGCTGCTGGGTATTGCAGGAATACTCAATCTGAATGCCGACAAGATACTTTATCCCCAACTTGTGCCGGGAGCGCAGGGCAGGGCGGAATTGAGCGTGTATGGTGCATCGGTGAAGATTGCAGCCATAATGGCGATGCTCATGCAGGCTTTCCGCTTCGCATATGAGCCGTTTGTCTTCGGCAACCGCGACAAGGAGGACAGCAAGGCTCTCTATGCAAAAGCCATGAAGTATTTTATAGCTGTGGCGCTCTTTGCATTCCTCTGCGTGGTATTCTACATGGACTTGATAAAATATATCATAAGTCCCGATTATTGGGCAGGTCTGAAGGTGGTGCCTCTTGTGATGGCTGCGGAGATTTTTATGGGAATCTATTTCAATCTTTCTTTCTGGTACAAGCTGAACGATGAGACCTATTGGGGGGCAATATTCTCCTTTGCGGGTTGTGCGATACTCTTTGCGATAAACATACTGTTTGTGCCGCATTATGGTTATATGGCCTGTGCATGGGCATCGTTTACAGCCTATCTTGTGTCGATGTTGCTCTCCTATTTTGTTGGTCGTCGGCGCAATAATATAGATTACGACCTGAAGGCTATCTTCGGCTATGTGGCAATATTTCTGTTGCTCTATGGCGCGTCGGCCCTTCTGCCGGTGGAGAATACAATTCTGCGCCTCTCATGCAACACTCTGCTTTTGATAGTGTACTTATGCTATTTTGTGAGGAGGGATCTGCCGCTGAAGAGTATCCCCTTTGTGAACAGGTTTTTCAGATAAGGCAACGCTATGTCTTGATTAACAAACTGAATAGGGAAATTTAGAAGTTGTTTGAATTTTATTTTCATAAGATAGGCTGCACTCGCATTGCAATTGTAAGCAAGCTTACATTGCGCTCGTTTGCACTATCTTTAAATAAGATAGGCGGCGCCTCGGAATAATATTCAAGTAAACTTGATATTCTTCTCTCGGCTTGCACTATCTTTAAATAAGATAGGCGGCGCCTCGGAATAATATTCAAGTAAACTTGACATTCTTCTCTCGGCTTGCACTATCTTTAAATAAGATAGGCGGCGCCTCGGAATAATATTCAAGTAAACTTGACATTCTTCTCTCGGCTTGCACTATCTTTAAATAAGATAGGCGGCGCCTCGGAATA